>JAOTUR010000339.1 GCA_029863805.1 Candidatus Krumholzibacteriia bacterium
AGAGGGTCTCGTCTTCAGCCAGCAGTCGCAGAATCTCGCGTTCCCTCCGCGTCAGCGCGAAACGTTCCTCAAAGCTGTCATCATCGCGACGGTTGGAACGGTTGGCAACACGGGTCAGGTATTCCTCGATCCGGTGAAGCTTGTCCTCGTCGAGGACGCAGTGGACCACGTGTGGCCCAGAGCCATCCGGGGACTGGGTCGTGATGGGCATAACCTGAATCCAGCGGTTCGTCTTGCCCGACCCAACGACGCGAAGCCTGACCGGCTCGATCTCCTTATCAAGGTTGGCCCTCGATCGGATGGGACAGAGCGACCCGCAAAACGGACGGCCCAGGTCGTCGTAGCCGCAGACGATGCTGTAGCAAGGTAGCCCAATGCAAGCCGCGGCGGGACGCCCGAGAAGGCTCTCCGCTCTCGAGTTTACATAACTGAGGTTACCGTCGGGATCACTGATCCAGACCGGGACACCGAGGTTGTCCACCCAAGGAGGTGACCAACTCTTGCCCAACCCGACCGGTTCCTCTGTTGAGCCAAACCTCATCACACACTCCCCCTAATTAAGAGCATAGCTCAAAACTCCCAGGTCGTCCAGCCCAACTACACTTGGCGAGATTGGCAAGGCAAGCACTCTCCGGGCCGGACTTCGCTCCAGGCGGGTGAGGCTCGGGCGCCAAAGAGGCGAGGTTTTGGAAGGGTGTGCAAACACGAGTCCCGGGTGGCCAACGACGCTCCGGCGAAAACGCGTTGGAAATCAGCTCTTTTTCTCGCTCACCAAGTCGCTACGAGTTTGCCGCAGTTTGTCGAAGCTTCCCGCCGAGATCACGTAGTACCAGCTGGCAAATCGAGCGTTGAGGTCGTCCGAGATCCTGTTGCGTTCCGAGTGCTTCGTCTGCCATTTGCTGTGTGCATCGTGAAGGGCCTTGTTGTGTTTGTCTTCTTCGGTCCACAGACTGTCCGGTCTGTTTTGGAAATACGTGTTTGGGGGACGCTCGGGCTCGGGGTGACGTGACGGATCGAACTGTGTCGTTATAAAAAGATATCGATTTTCTCCGGGTTGTTGAGCCCCGCTCTCGTCAGATACAGAGCCTGAACTTACCGCCAACCCGGACCCGTAGACGATCTCACCAAAGCGAAGCGTGTAGATGATTCCCTCGCCCGTCCGCGCCTGAAGTTCGCCTTCGTTGGACACCAACCGTCCGTCGCGAGTGAAAAAAAACCCTTTGCCCTGAAGCGACATCATATCCGCGGTGCTTAGCTTTAACGAATCGGAGTATTGCTCCAAGGAAGCGGACAAACCCGACGGCTTCGGTCGGACCCCCTCGATGGCGAGCTCGTCGAGCGTTTTTAAGAACTCGTCAAGCTTGGTCTTGTCCACCTCCTGGTTGTCGCGCATTCGATTCGCTATCCATTCATCGCCCTGCTTACGGAGAGTCAGGACGTCGCGCTCGTTCAGAGTTCCCATTCGCTCGTTGACGGTGTAGTCCTTTATGGTTAATTCCTCGATATCGTTCTTGTCGACCTGCAGGAGATCGGACTCGATCCAGTCCCGGAACTTGGTCGAGATATCAATATCCGCTCGGGCTGCGTAAACGCGCTTCTGCCCCGGCACTCGCAAGAAGCGAAAACCCTCCCGGCCTTCGATGGCATTGCCGACGATGAAATCAGCCAGCACGATATCGTTCTCGCCCTTGATGGTCACTCGCTGCCCGCGACCCTCGACACCGACGGCAGTCTCGTCCACAGGGTCGATAACACCGCAAGCCTCGTGGTCGGAGACATTGTCCGATCGGAAATCGTCTTTCTCTACACCAATGACCCCAGCCGCGGTCTTGGCCAGCCGGTCCTTTCCGTCCGCGGGGTAATCGTGGTGAGACGGAATCGACCATCTCCCGTTCTTGAACGTCACCTTGAACGGCACCGCAGAGCCCGTCTCTTCATCGAAGTCTATGACTTCCAAGGTGCTCGCGGCGTTGGGATCCGTGAATTGCGGAAAGAACGGTTCCCCCTGGTCGGTGAATGCATTCGGCGTAGTCTTCTTGGGCGCGGTAACCAGGGCCAGCAGCGCCAGCAATACCGCGGCTCCCGTGAAGACGAGGGTTCGTGTCGTCTCCTTCATCTACGTCCTCAACCTCCGAACAGCGGCCGCTCCCTCTTTCTCACGCGCGCGGCGGCGCAGAAAAATCACTATACCAACGGCAAATATAGGTATCGGCGGTAACAACCCGGCGAGTGTTTTGATATTGCTCTGGATCCTTCGGATCTGCTGCTCCATGGTTTCTTTGCTGCGCTGAATCTTGGCGTCACGGCCGGTCTCGATGCTGGCCTTCAGGACGTCGAAACGGCGGTTTTCGACCTCCTGCAGATTTCTGGCCATGATCTGTTTGGTTTGTGCGTCGAGATCCGCCCGCCTCTGCACCTCGGACACCTTCTCATTGAGGCGATCTTGAGCTTGCCTCAGTGCGATTTGCGCCTCCGTCTCTGCCTCTTGCTGCTCTTCCGCCCGACGCACCGCAAACTCGCTAGTCTTGGCCTCGACCGAAGTCAGCGTCCGGTGTTTGACGCGTCGCTTCCTGAGCGTGATAAAGGATTCATCACCCACGAGTATATCCATGCAATTGAGAAAGAAAGTGATGTTGTCAAAGTTGAGATTTTCGATGCCGCGCTTCCGAATCTCGAAAAACTGATCGGAAACAAAATCGATATCGGCAACCACGATAACCTTGATCGGATTAGACGATTCCACCTCCAGCGTCGTATCCGCGGCGGCTTCCTGACCGCTTATGTAAGCAGCCAGTGCGTAGTCGGTACCCGTAGCGTAGCGTGGCCGATTCTGAACCACCAGCTGAGCACCAAAGAAGGAGCGCTGGACAAGCTGATCGTAATTGACCGAGCCCGCAGCTGTACCCGATCGCAGAATCGGCTCGAACGAGTAATTCGAGCCGGGAGCCCCGGTCATCGTGCCCGGAAAGAGCAGCACCATCTCCTGCAGACCGGCGCTTGCCTTGAACCCTTCGTTGAAGGTGCTGGGATTCTGATTGCCTTTGCCGATGAACACAATCTCGGGTGGCAGGTTGGCCAAACTTGGGTGAGGGTTGTATCCGTCCCAGATCACTTGGGCAGGATTCCAATTGATGCCCAACCCGCTCATGAGAGCGTTGATATTACCCTTTGGCTTGGGCTGTGGACCTTGATTTCTCATAAATGGATTGACATTGGCGCCGCTCTTCTCGGATGGAGACAGACCGATATTAACAACGGGTAGCGGATCGACCATTAGCATAGTGGGGTTTCCGCCCTTGATGTAATCGGTCAGCACATCCATCTCTTCTTGCGGCAGCGAGGAAGGCAGTGCCACCAGCAGTCCGTCGAGATCATGTGCGATCGAGTCTGTGGCGGAGATCTGCACGACGTCGTACTGTTTTCTTAGCTCATCGACAACCGGCCAACCCGGCTGGCTTTGAAATGTGTTAAAGTCGAATCCTCCGAAAAGCTGTGCCTGTGTGTTTAGTACTCCCACCTTTTTCCTTGCCGTCCTCGCCACAACCCGGATGCTTCTTGCCAACTCGTATTCGGTGGGCAGACCACGATCAAAAAACTGAATGACGTCCTCTTCAGCCCCGCATGTAAAAGCAATCCCAAG
>JAOTUR010000340.1 GCA_029863805.1 Candidatus Krumholzibacteriia bacterium
TCGGAAACCCCGTCATTGCGAACGAAGTGAAGCAATCCAGTATTGAATAAAATCAACCGTTTCTGGATTGCCACGTCGCTCAGCTCCTCGCAATGACGTCATTAATCAGAGTTTCCCTAATTATTAGTTAAGCAGAAAAAGACGATCCGCAACCACAGGTTGTAGCCGCATTAGGATTATTGATAATAAACCGCGCACCTTCTAGATCTTCTTTATAATCGATCTTGGCGCCCGCAAGGTATTGAAAACTCATCGGATCGATGAGCAGCTTGACACCGCCTTTTTCGATTGCGGTGTCGTCGTCTTGTTGTTCTTCGTCAAACGTAAAACCGTACTGAAAACCCGAGCAACCTCCTCCCTCAACGTACACGCGCAGTTTCAGGTCTGGATTGTTTTCCTCATCGATCAATTGCTTCACTTTTGCCGCCGCACTGTCGGTAAAGTCTAATGGCACCGGAAACTCATTTGCAGGAACACTCATAAAAAACCTCAGATTCTCAATTACTTACTCCACACAATTATTGCAGCACCCGCAAAGCAGGTCAATTCCTAAAAAGGGATGGTCTTATAACTTGCTATTGTGATGAAACTTTTCCTGCTCCGGCATCCCACCTAAGACGGGCTTCAAGGTACCAGAAGCAGCAGCCGGCTCACACACTAGATTACCGTTAACCGTTGCGCCGAGTTCCATCTCCACCGCTTTATAGTGCACATCTCCGGTCACCCGAGCTTTTGATTGCAGCTCCACACGCCCCGTGGACGTGATGTTCCCTTTGATTACGCCGTTAACCACAACGTGAGGCACGGACACATTACCTTCTATCTCTCCAAGCTCGCTGAGGACCAAGGTACTACCGTTGCCTTCGGTTGCCGAGATACTGCCAAGCACTTTGCCATCGACCCGCAATCCACCCGAAAACTCTAGATCTCCTTTCAGCGACGCCTTTTGGCCAACCAACGTATCAATACTGTCTACTGGCTTGTTAGTAGTGGGTAGTTGCGTAGTTTTCTTGCTCAACATGGAATGGGCCCTCCTGGGGTGCACACAAGACAGTTTAATATTTTATACAGTATTGGACATATTTGTTCGAATTTCGAGTTAAACCTAGTGACGTCTATGCCACTGGCCATGGATAAATACGTTCTGTGATTTGGGATTTCTTCGATTTTCCCCTCGTTGACACGCTGACTTTGATCTCCTCAGGAGAAAAATTGGGCGGTAAATCGATAATCCCTTCCAAATTCTGGAAATACCTAAAGTTCACGCGAATCTCTGATACCGACGAGCCAGGGTATTTAACCACCTTTGGCCGGTCATTATTGGAACCTTTTATCTCGAACCCTACGGTGCCACTCACTTCTTCACTGTGCCGCAGGGCCTGAATGAGGACAAGTTTATACTTATAAATATCCGCCTTTTCCGTCGGTTTGATAACTAAATCTTGAATCTGCACCCCACTTCCCCCGCCAGAGGGAGAAATGATGCTTCTGTAAAATTTAAGCTCCTTGTGAAGCTCGGTGATTTGCGCGCTGGACACGTTTAGACTGGCAGATAACTCCTTGTACGCAGCCTGATCAATCTGCAGTTGGCGTTGCGCCTGGGTGATGCTCGTTCTCAAATCCTCATTCTCCTGGGTCATCAACTCAAGATCGTTTTTCAGATCTTCGGTCGTTTGGTCAGCAACGTGCCAATTGTAATTGGCTTCCGAGTATCCATATCGATATGCAGCAAACAATAATCCCATAAAGGTTGCCACACCAACCATGGTAATGAGTACTTTGGCAGGCGTTGATATTCTTGAACGGATAACAATGCGGTCGGTTTTCTCTCGCAACATATTCGTTGATTCAAAAAGGTAAGCGCATAATACGCTACTAGGATTACGTCCAAGACATATAGAATCTACGGTAGTAATGGAGGCGCCATCAGTCCCCCCGACTCATCTAATCCGAACATAATATTCATGTTCTGTACAGCTTGCCCGGCAGCGCCTTTAACCAGGTTGTCGATGACTGACAACACGACGAGCCTGTCCCGATCTCCAGGGCGATGCACTGAAATACGACACATATTGGAGCCTCTTACAGAACGCGTATCAGGATGATGGTCAGCCGGCATGACGTCAACAAACGGCTCGGACGCATACCTTTTTTCATACAGTTTCTGCAGGTCAGGTACCGCCTGAGTGGCACGGGCATACATTGTAGCGTGTATTCCTCTTATCATCGGGGCCAGATGTGGTACGAAGGTGAGGAACACTTCTCGACCGGTTACGTTCTCTAGCGTTTGCTCAATCTCTGGCCCATGACGATGCCCGGCCACCCCATAAGCCTTCAGGTTGTCGCTCGCTTCCGCTAACAGGCTACTCACTTTGGCACCACGGCCTGCCCCGCTCACGCCTGACTTTGCGTCGGCAATGAGAGTCTCAAGTTCGACACAATTGATCTCCAGTAAAGGAATCAGACCCAATACGATTGCGGTCGGATAACAACCCGGGTTGGCAACCAAGCGCGCCTCGCGGATTTGTTTACGATTGAGTTCAGGTAGCCCATACACGGCTTCGGCCAGTAATTCCGGACAAACGTGCTCCATACCGTACCACTGCTCCCAAATAACACGGTCCTTGATACGAAAGTCGGCGGCGATATCAATCAAGCGCACTCCTGCGTCTATGAGTTCGCGCGCGTAAGTCATCGCCACACCGTTGGGGGTTGCGGAAAACACAAGATCGCAGTCAGTCAGGCGAGCAGAAGCAGGTTCCACAAATGTTAAATCTATATAGCCACGAAGGTTGGGAAACAATTCAGTCACGGACAAGCCCGCTTCAGCGCGAGACGTAATCACCGATATGTCGACACCTGGGTGCCTCGTCAGGATCCTCAATAGCTCGACACCGGTATAACCGGTGCCCCCGATAATGCCGACCCTAATCATGCGTCATAGATACAAGAAAGAAGGAACAAGATACAAGTTTTTTTCTGACGAATTCGCAGCTGGTATAACTTCACTTGAGATTGTTGGAAAACAAAAAGGGGCCCGAAGGCCCCTGCAAGTCACAAACATCGTGTTGTTGTTATCTAAACCTTTGGCCCTCCGGCCGAATCCCGGTCAACTAGGTTGTTGACGCACATCGTTTGTTAAACAATCCTGTGGTCATTATTTTTTGCGCCCACAGGCGCATGAAAGGATATATAGCATAGCCTGTGTCATTTTCACAACCAAAAAACTTAAGATTTACAAGACGAATGGGATTGTGTTGTGAAAATACAACAATGAGTGGGCAACTTTTAGAGTCAGTCAAAATTGCGCTGCCCAGTGCGGATTAGGCGGAAAGATAATTAGTTGGCGCCGGGGGTTAGGACACAAAAAAGCCAAGCCGACTACGATGGATTTCCTCGCTTGCTATGAATATTTGTTTATGACTTCAATCGTACTTTCTAATGTCATCAATGACCTTGCCGTCGTTCGGTAAAGATCCGGGATCGACGAAGGTGGCCTGCCCTCGCAGTTTACAGACTTCGCGAATACTTTGCGTGACGGCCTCCGGCAAATCCGCCGATTCATCCTCTACTTCACACTGTAACGTCATAATATCTGTCGTACCATCACTATCGATCACCAATCGAGCCCTCATG
>JAOTUR010000060.1 GCA_029863805.1 Candidatus Krumholzibacteriia bacterium
AGCGAGTAAACGTCCGAGCTGCCAGCGTGGAATGGTTGATCGCACGTCTCTCCTCCTTTGTCAGCGCCGGTAACGCAGTACGGTGCCGCTTTGTCCCACCGCGAACACATCGTCGGAAGAAAACCCCCAGACATTTTGTACACAGTTCGCTGTAAGCGCACCCGGGGTCAACATCTCTGTCCAAGCGCAGCCATCATAAAACCAGACGTTTCCCACGTCACCGACGGCGAACACGCAACTGCCCGAGCTACCCCAGACATCCAAAAGGTCCTGCTGAATGAGTCCGAAAGCCATTTGGGCGAGGAGATTGCCGTCGTAGTGCAGCACAACCCCACCCCCGTGGCGCGGTGTTTCAGCGGGTGGTGGGAGTGAAGACAATCCCTCACCAACCACGAATACGTCACTAGACGAAAGACCCCACACATCGCGGTACCAGAAATTCGGATTGGGGCTCTTGATGGTGATCCACGTCGAGCCATCAGAATGCAGGAGCGTCCCGTTCTTGCCCACGACGAACACGTTGCTCGACGAACTACCCCACACACCCTCGAGGTCTTCCGTCGTGCCAAGGGTCGCCGCCGGTACCGCGTTCCACAGACCGTCGTAGCGCAGCACGGTTCCCTGTTCGCCGATGGCGTAAATATCGATCGGCGAGCTTGACCACACGCCCCTCAAATGGGCACCACCAGGACTGATATCATTCCAGCCCGTGCCGTCGTAGCGCAGGACCGTTCCGTTGTTGCCGGCTGCAAAGACGTCGCTGGGGGAGAGACCCCAGACACTGTAGAGATGTTCGGTTGTCCCGCTGACCACCGCGTGCCACTGCGCGCCGTCAAAATGTAGAATCTTACCAAACTCACCGACCGCAAAAACGTTCCGGTTAGAGCTTCCCCAGACCCCGTTGAGTGTTGCTGTCTCGCCAGCGATCGGAGACGACCACAGGGTACCATCATAGACCGCAAGCAGGCCTCGAGAACCCACAGCCACCGCGTCTTCCGCGGAGCCCTTCCACGCGCCATGCAAGTTATCCACGGTGAGCATCGATTCATTAGACCAACCGCTGCCGTCGTAATGGTGGATGGCACCGCCGAAACCAACCACAAACACATCGCTGCCCGAGGTTCCACTCACAGCCCACAGTATGATGGCGGAAGTATCGTGGATCGGATTCCACTGATTACCGTCATATTGCAATACGTTTCCGCCGAGACCGACTGCGAATACCGTATCACCGGCCGCTCCCCACACGTCGCGCAAACTTCCCACTCCACCTCGATTTGTCATCGCTGACCATTCGCTCCCATCGTAGTGAAGTATTCCCGACGTGCCTGCGACAAAGACATCGCTCGACGATTCACACCAGACACCGTAGAGAGTTGCTGTCGTATTACTTGTCATTTCCGTCCAGGCGTTACCATCGTAACGCAGGATAACGCCAAAATTACCCACGGCAAACACGTCGTCATTTGATGTTCCCCACACGCTCTGCAAATCCGACACGACCGAAGTCGCTAGCGTGGACCACGAGGAGCCATCATAATGCAGAATGGTGCTGTTATCACCGACCGCGAACACATCGTTGGAGGATCGTCCCCATACGCCGCGCAGTGTCGCGTCGACGCCGCTGTCCATAAAACTCCACTGGTTGCCATCGTTGTGAAGAATCATCCCGTCCTGGCCAACAGCAAAGAGGTTATCTCGCGAGGCGGCCCACACATCCCATAGCGTCTTGCCTTGCGTGATGGCTCCGTCCCACCTCCATGACGCGTGAGCCGGCGCTGGGGGATCGCTTGGGCCACTTGTGTCGTTGGTGCAGGCTCCGCAAACCAGCAACATAATCACAACTGTCGGAGTCAACAGTTGACCAGCCGCGTGGCGTGATGTCAGGGACCTTAGCTTGGATCGGAGCATTTGGGTACGTGAATCGATCGTGTTATGCCTCAAACCGTAAACAATGGACTTGCTGACAATTTATGGTTCGAGGTGGACGAAGTCAACGTAAGGTTGGCGTGGGGCACCGCACTATTGTCTTTTGGGCCGATAGACGTGAGTGCTTTGTCCATAGAATATCTCGGCGGACTCCATCAGCGTCTCCGAAAGCGTCGGATGCGGATGAATGCTCAGTTTGACGTCGGAGAGGACCGCCGACATCTCGATGGCAAGCACACCCTCGGCAATCAACTCCCCGGCGCCGGGGCCGACGATCCCCAGCCCCAGGACCTGCTCGGTCGACGGATCAACGATCCATTTGGTAAATCCGTCGTTCCTGCCCAGTGTCCTGGCTCGACCCGACGCCCCCCAGGGGAACTTGGCTACCGCGACGTCGCGGTGCTCAGCGCGCGCCCGTGATTCCGTGAGCCCGCACCAGGCGATCTCGGGATCCGTGAATACGACTGCGGGTATGGCACGCGGCTCGAAAACCGCGTTCTTGCCCGCGATGACCTCCGCGGCAACGCGCCCCTCGTGCGACGCCTTGTGCGCCAGCATCGGTTCGCCGCAAACATCTCCAACCGCAAAAATCGACGGATCGTCGGTGCGGCGCGTGGCATCGACCGTGATAAAGCCGCGCTGGTCACATTGCACGCGGGTGTTCTCCAGACCCAGATCGTTCGAGTTGGGCGTACGCCCGACCGAAACCAGAACCTGGTCGAAGAGCATCTCGCGTGACTCGCTCCCTTTGTCCGTAAGACGAACCCTTACACCGTCCTTGTCTTCCTGTATGTTCGCGACCGTCGTGTTGAGTAAGATCGATGAAAAGAGTTTTTCGACGCGACGGTGCAACACGGCCACGAGATCTTTGTCTACCCCTGGTAGGAGCGTCTGCATCATTTCGACCATCGACACGCGGCTGCCCAGCGTCGCGAACACCGTGCCCAGCTCGAGACCGATATAGCCGCCCCCCACCACCAGTAACGTATCGGGCACGCTGTCCAATTGCAGAGCGCGAGTCGAATCGAGGACACGCGGCGACTCGATGTCGAGGGTAGGCACAGCCGCTGGGCGTGATCCTGTGGCGATGATGGCGTGTTCAAAGGATAGGGTAGTCGCTTCACCTCCGTGAGCACGAATCTCGAGCGTGTGGGAGTCGAGAAACTTCGCGGTACCTCGAATGTACTTCACTTTGCGGTGCCTGGTTAGCTGGCCGAGTCCGCTGGTCAGGGTTTTGACGATATTGTCTTTCCAGGTTTGCATCTTTTTTGTATTGATTTGGGGCTGGTCAAAACGGACACCCCAGTCCGTGGCTTCTCGAGCCTCCGATATGACTCTGGCCACGTGAAGCAGCGCCTTGGAAGGAATGCAACCGCGATAAGAACATACACCACCTGGGTTGGCTTCGGGGTCTACGAGCGCAACCTCGAGGCCAAGATCGGCCGCGAGAAAAGCGGCTGCATAGCCACCTGGTCCCGCGCCAATAACGACAACCCTCACTGAGCTTGTATTCGCTGTCATTTGTTACTCTCTTTGGGAAAGAATTGACATGACCAGGCGGTTCTATGCTGCAGGTGTTCGTCTAACCTTCCAGGGCGAGAACGAGTGGCTCTTCGAGGGCCCGAACCACCCAGCGCAGAAAACGGGCTCCATCTGCACCGTCGATGATCCGATGGTCATAAGATACCGAGAGCGGCAAGATGAGCCGGGGCTCGAAGCGGCCGTGCAAGTGAACTGCCTCGGTGCGAGCACGCGCGACGCCGAGTATGGCAACCTGTGGCGCATAGACGATGGGAGAGAAATTCGTACCACCGATGCCACCCAGATTTGAAATCGTAAACGTGCCACCGTCCATCTCATCCGGCGTAAGCTTGCGACCGCGCGCTCTCTCGGCCAGGGCGTTTAGTTCCCCGGATAGCTCGATGATGTTCTTCTTGTCGACCGCGCGGACAACCGGAACCAGTAAACCACGATCCGTGTCGACAGCCACGCCAATGTCGTAGTAGCGTTTGTAGACAATCTCGCTTTTCTCCATGTCGATGCTGGCGTTGAACTGTGGAAACACTTTGAGCGCCGAGGCGGCGACTTTCAGGAGTATGGCGGTGAGCGTGAGCCGGCCACCGGTAGCCTCGATCTTCGCGCTGTACTGCTGGCGTATCTCTTCCAGCTCGGTAATGTCGACCTTATCGTACTGTGTGACATGAGGAACCGCAGTCCACGACTGGCCCATGGTCCGCGCTGTAACCTGCCGTACCTTTGACATCGGTTCGCGAAGCACCGGACCCCACCTTGTCTCTTGCGCGCCCTCGCTGTGACTTTGCTTGGACACCGTACTGGCACGCGAGACGACGTCTTTTGCGTAGCCGGTCAGATCGTCTTTGAGGATCCTCCCTCCGGGGCCAGAACCGGTGACCTTTCTTATATCCACTCCAAGTTCTCTCGCCAATCGCCGTAGCGATGGTGATGCGGGTGCGGTGGCTCTTCTTGCCTGTGTAGTCGCGGGCGTTTCGGAGGCGGCGTGATCGCTCTCGGCAGATGGAGCTGAAGGCACTGGCGCCACCGGCGACCGCGAGGATTCGCGCTGGCGTGATGCCGGTGTCTCCGCCACCGGGGTCGATTCCTGGGCAGGAGCGGGTTCGACAGGCGGCGATGACTCGACGGTGTCGGGTAGCGGCTGTGCGACCACCGCGTCGTCCGTTTCCATGCGTAGAATTACTTGATCGATGCTTATGGTGTCGCCCTCAGCGATCAGTATCTCGGTGACCTTGCCCTTGTGCGGTGATGGCACCTCCAGGACGGCCTTCTCCGTTTCGAGTTCGACGATTGGCTGGTCGACCTCTATCACGTCTCCGACAGCTACCAGCAGCTTAATCACATCACCGGCTTCGACGTTTTCGGAGATTTCTGGAAGCCGCACTTCTTTTATCATGTGAGCGTTCCTCTTGACCTCAGGAGAACAGTGGGTTTGGTTTCTCGGGGTTGATATCCAGATCTTTTATTGCTTTGCTGACCACCTCGGTGCCCAACGTCCCATCCTCGGCGAGCGTGTGCAGTACCGCAATCGTCAAATAACGGGCGTCCACCTCAAAGAAATCACGCAGCGCCTGGCGCGAACAGCTCCGACCGTAACCGTCAGTGCCCAGCATCACAAAGCGACCGGGGACCCATTTCGCTATCGAGCCCGGCAGCGCTTTGATGTAATCGGAGGCGGCGACGAACACCCCGCTCTCTTTGGCCAGGAGCCTACCAATATACGGAAGTCGCGGTTTCCTGCCCGGATTCAGCATATTGTCACGATCTGTGTTCGTTGCGTCCTTATAAAGTTCTTTGTAGCTGGTGACGCTCCACACATCGGTCGGCACGTTATACTGTTCTTCCAGTATGTTCTGCGCTTTCAGTGCCTCGTTGAGAATCGCTCCGCTTCCCAACAAATGGGCTTTTTGTGTCGCCCCCTTCATATTGGTGGCTCTGAGCTTGTACATGCCATCGAGAATGCCCTGTTCGACACCTTTTGGCATCGACGGCATCTTGTAAACCTCGTTCATGACCGTAAGGTAGTAGAAGACATCTTCTTGTTTTTCGTACATGCGGCAGATACCCTCACGAATAATGACGGCCAGTTCGTACGCAAAGGCTGGATCGTAGGCGCGGAGGTTGGGTACCGGATAGGCGAGCATGTGACTGTGGCCATCCTGGTGCTGAAGACCTTCGCCGCTCAGCGTGGTACGTCCCGAGGTCCCCCCTAACAGAAAACCGCGAGTTCTCATATCGCCCGCCGCCCATATCAAGTCGCCGATCCGCTGAAAACCGAACATCGAGTAGAAGATAAAGAACGGAATCGCTGGAATGCCATGTGTCGCGTAGGCCGTTCCCGCGGCTATAAAAGAGCACATGGCTCCGGCCTCCGTGATTCCCTCCTCGAGCACAGCTCCGTCCTTTGCCTCGCGGTAGTACAGGAGATTCTCCTTGTCGACCGGTTCATATATCTGTCCAAGCCGCGAATAGATGCCGACCTGGCGAAATAGCCCCTCCATACCGAACGTCCGCGCCTCGTCCGGCACGATGGGTACGATGTATCTGCCAATATCTTTGTCGCGAAGCAGCTTGGAGAGCAGGTGAACAAAGGCCATGGTGGTGGCAGTCTCTCGGTCACCGGTGCCCTGATAGAGCTCTTCGAACACCTCTTGCGGGGGGGTAGCAAGAGGCTCGACATCGACCACCCGTTTGGGCACATAACCCCCGAGCGCCTTACGCCTGTCGTGCAGGTATCTGATCTCCTCACTGTCATCCGCTGGCTTGTAAAAAGGTGCCTCGGCGACGTCCTCATCCGATATGGGGATCGCAAATCGGCTTCTGAACTCGCGGAGTTCTTGCTCGTTGAGCTTTTTTTGTTGATGTGTAATGTTGCGACCCTCGCCCGTCTCGCCAAGCCCGTATCCCTTGATCGTCTGCGCCAGGATGACGGTTGGTCTCCCTTTTGTCTCCACCGCAGCTTTGTAGGCTGCATACACCTTCTGGGGATCGTGTCCCCCGCGGCGCAGCTTCTGCAATTGCTCGTCGGAGTAGTTCTCGACGAGTTCCAAGAGCTCAGGGTATTTGCCAAAGAAGTCCTTGCGGATGTAATCGCCCGACGACACGGTATACTTCTGGTATTGTCCGTCGACAACCTCCTCCATACGTCGCGCTAGAATGCTGGCCGTATCCTTTGCAAGTAGGGGATCCCAGTCGTCACCCCAGATCACTTTGATCACGTTCCAGCCCGCTCCGCGAAACGCCGCCTCCAGCTCCTGTATGATCTTGCCGTTGCCACGAACCGGACCGTCGAGACGCTGAAGATTGCAATTGACGACGAAAACAAGGTTGTCCAACTGCTCGCGCGACGCCAAGGTCAGCGCTCCCATCGCCTCGGGTTCATCCATCTCCCCATCACCAAGGAACGCCCAAACCTTCTCATTGGCGGTCTTCTTGAGGCCACGGTTGAAAAGGTAGTGATTAAACCTCGCCTGGTAGATGGCCATGATCGGCGTGAGACCCATCGACACTGTTGGAAACTGCCAGAAATTGGGCATCAACCAGGGGTGGGGGTACGACGGAAGTCCACCCTGGGGTGCGAGCTCGCGACGAAAATTCTCGAGATCGGTCTCGCTCAGGCGCCCTTCGAGATAGGCTCGAGCGTAGACACCCGGAGAGGCGTGCCCCTGAAAATAAACGAAGTCCCCGCGGTGATCGGCACCGCCCGCCCGCAAGAAATGGTTGAAGGCAACCTCAAGGAGGTTGGCGGCCGACGCATACGTCGATATGTGCCCACCGATACCGTCTTCGAGGCGATTTGCCCTGACCACCATGGCCATCGCATTCCAACGTACGATCGATTTGAGACGCCGTTCGATGGTCCTGTTGCCGGGATAACGGGGTTGATGTGCCAGCGGGATGGTGTTTATGTACGGCGTGTTACCGGGATATTGCGATTGAATACCGTACTTCTGGGCCTGGATCTGCAGCAGACTGATCAACTCGCGGACGCGTTCGGCGCCCGCTCGCTCGTGGACGTCGTCCATCGAATCGAGCCATTCCTGATTCTCTAACTCCACCGATTCGTGCGGTTGCTTGGCTTTTGCCATGAGTGTCATCCGTGGGTTTGGGTGCCAGCTCAACGCGATAGTGTTCCCGCAGGCGCAGACAAACAATTTGAGAATGGGCTTCGCTGTGGCCTGGGCGAGAAAGAACGGATGCGAATCCTCGAGACCTTTTTATAACAGGAAAGACCCGTTATGTCAAAAGGATATGAAACAAGGGGTTGGGCGCGGCGCGTAACAGAGACAGGGTAGAGGGCTGCGGGCGCGGCCCAAGGGCGCGGTGGTTACGTCCCGGCGATCTGTTACTGGAGCTGATCATATGCGGCAAGCGACATAAACTCGGGAAAATCGTCGCTTGTCACCATACGCTCGAACAAGGCCGCGGCCGTATCGAACCGGCCTGATTTGTATCTTGTCTCACCGATATTCTGCCTCATACGAGCAAGTTCTTCGGATATCGTCTCCCGTACCATTGCGGGGGTGACGACCCGCCCATCACTGAGGGTCGTGCGGTGGTGGATCCATTGCCAAACCTGCGCCCTCGATAACTCTGCCGTGTTGGCGTCCGCCAGGAGGTTGCGTATGCGCACACGTCCATTGCCGCTTAGCCAGGCTTCCAGGTAGAGGATTGCAACGTTGACGTTGGATCGCAGACCATTATCCGTGACGTCGCCGGCAGGCACCGCAAGGAGGTCATCAGCGCAGACTGAGATGCTGTCCGACACTTCGAAGATTCGATTGGTCTTGTTCGTTTGCTCAGCAAAGATTTCCTTGGCGACGGAAACCAACCCGGGGTGCGCCACCCGGGTGCCATCGAGACCCAACTTCACCTCGTGCAGCTTATGTTCACGGACCCTGTGCCGAGCCGCCGCGTTGGCCAAAGGATCTGATGTGATGGGGATTTGGGATGCCATGCCGCCAATAGCGTGGATACCACGACGGTGACACGTCTCGATCAGAAGGCGAAGGTAGGCATTCAGGAAATGTCGGTTCACGGTGACGAGACTCCGGTCGGGAAGAACAAAGTGGGGTTCGTATCGAAACCGTTTCACAAAACTGAAGATGTAGTCCCCATAACCGCAGGTCAGACCCGAGGAGTGCTCGCGGAGCTCATAGAGGATTTCGTCCATCTCGAAAGAGGCCAGTATCGTTTCAATCATTACCGTAGCGCGGATGGTGCCGCGGCGTATGCCCATCGCATCCTGAGCCGTGTTAAACACGTCGTTCCACAGCCTTGCCTCCAGATGGTTTTCCAGTTTGGGCAGACAGAAGTAAGGTGCCGAACCATTCCTGTCGATCAGTGTCCGACCGTTATGAAAAAAATAAAGAGCAAAGTCGAAGATTGCAGCTGATACATGTCTGCCATCGATCATCAGGTGTTTCTCGTTCAAATGCCAGCCGCGGGGCCTGACAACCAGTGTCGACAGATCTCGGCCGAGCACGAGTTGCCTACCATTGGAGCAGGTGTGGGCGATGTGGCCGTTTACCGCATCGCGGAGGTTCAGTTGGCCTTGAACATTGTTGAGCCACGTCGGGGCATTCGCATCCTCGAAATCCGCTACGTACGTATTAGCGCCGGAGTTAAGGGCGTCGATAACCGTTTCGCGATCGACAGGCGCCACGATTTCGACCCGACGGTCGACCAAATCGATGGGTATTGAAGCCACTTTCCATTCTGTGTTGCGGATGTCGACCGTGCTGTCCAGAAAATCTGGATAGTCCCCGTTGTCGATTGCGCGATGCCGTATTCGTCTATTGCGCAGTAGATGCAGCCGTCTTGAGTCGAAGTGCCTGCTCAGGGTAGCGACAAACCGCAGCGCCGCTGGCGTGATTATTTCTGCGTGCCGGTTTGAAACCGGTGCGGCGAGCCGCACACCCTCCTTGTGCAGGGCGCGATTGATGTCGGCTTGATGGTTGATCATGGACCAACAAGTCCTTTGCCTCGGGATGGGGTGTCCATCCATCTGCTTGCATCGGAACGGCTTTGGGAGACACTTGCTGGCGTATGGCTGCAATGGGCGTACCAACGGGGCAAAGCGGCTTGTAAGCTACCGACTTACAATGGGATCGTAACCGGAGAAACCCATGGCACCGCCCCTGTCGATACGGGTTTTCACCCATAAACGAATGTTTCCATGGCCAGCGGTCGTTGAATCGCCACCAGATTGCTGGCCAAGTACCCTGACAGGTGATCGGCCACGAGGGAGCCTGCTAAAGCCAGAGAAACAAAACACCGCGTCGAGAAACCTCGGGCACGTGCCATGGCAAAGATTCACAGCCGCAAGTGCCGGTGCTGTGGATTATCCAGCGGCCGACGAGGGTCGAGGCGACATCCCCTGCCCGCCACGCGCCGCACATCTGTGTGTGCTCACCTACAGGGTGCATGACGGTTCTGTGGTTGCAACTTGTTTATTGACAGATATGTAAGAATATCGGGAACTTGCCGGATGCGCTTACCGGTTGAGCAGGGAGCCACAACGCCGCACGTCCGGCAGGGTATCGGCCCTACGCATGGGCTTGCGGCGTCGTTTTTGGGGCGAAGGGCCCGGCCAAACTAACTGTAAACGGGTTCTTCCTGCGCGTCCTCCGTCGGTACCGGGGCTTCCCACTTCGCTTCGAAGCTGCGACCAACGCTTGCCAGCAGCTGGTCTATGACCCGGGTGCCGTTACCCGATGCGGGATTGGCATGGAGCGTCTGCTTCACCGCGTTGACTTGACTCAAAATCTCTTCTTTGATGGCCCTGTCGCGTTCCTCGAGGCTGGAGGCCATGTCGTTTAGAGTATTGGCAAGCGCCTGCAGCTGATCCTTCTCACGAAGCCGGATCCGTTCAGTGAAGTTACCAGTAGCGAACTGGTGAACATGCCGGGTGATCTTTACGAGAGGACCCGCAATCTTGTGGGTTCTCCACAGCATAAACACGGTCCAAGCACCCAAGATACCCACGAAAAACAGGGCCAGAGAGAGAATGGTATAGGTCTGTTGGGTTCTGTAAAAGGTGACCAGGTCCTGGCTGCGACCCTCCAGAAGGACTCCGATGGAACGCATCGTGTTGACCAAGGGAAGCGACAGACAGACGGCGACTGCCACGATGTAGATCATGCCGATCAACGTAGCCCGCACTTGAAACTGCCGGTCCACCACAATTTTTCTGCGTCGGTCGCCACCAAAAATACCCATGATTTCCTCCTAAACGGTTAGCATGCACGATTTGTGCAAATATGGTGCCAGGCAGACAAAGGGGGTTGCATGGGTTTAAACCATTGTGATAGTATACTTTAACTTTATGGTTTTGCGCGGCAGGCCAGGAGCGGACATGCGAGAAGCAACTGCAATGCAATACCAAGACGATTGTGAATAAGAGCGAGTCTTCCGAGGTTTTTAACACAAAATGCAGATGGTCAAGTTGAGGCGAATTCGTGTCGGTCAACGGATCGGCAAGTACAAGCTCATGCAACGCATCGGAGACGGTGCCTTCGGCGTCGTGTACCGCGCGCGTGACGAGGTCGAAGGTACGCACGTCGCGCTGAAGATACACGAACGTACGGATGACGTTGAAGATATCCTGCGTTTTTTCAAAAAGGAAATCCAACTGCTATCCAGAGTCGATCATCGAAATATTCTCAAACTCAAGAACGCCGACATCTTTGACAAGCGGCTCTACATTGTGTCCGAGCTGGGGCGGGGAAGTCTGGAAGAAAGAGAAAGAAGAAGGATGACGGTGTCGTTTGCGGTGGGAGTACTGAGACAGATTCTCGAGGCTCTCATCGAGGTACAAAAGCACAATATCGTTCACCGCGATATCAAGCCCGGCAACATCATTCTCTTTCCCGACAACGTTGTCAAACTCGGTGACTTCGGCATCGCCAAGGTGTTGGAGAGAGCCGGTCAGTCAATCGGCACCGACGCGGGTACCCGAGGATACTTCGCGCCCGAGCAGATATACGGACATCCCAGCTTCGCTTCGGATATTTTTTCGCTGGGGCTAGTTTTTTACGAGATGATAACGGGCGCGCTGCCCAGGTGGCCCTTTGAGTGGCCGTTTGACGGTAAGGATAAATTCAATCGGAGCGTTGAGCCCCGTCTGCGAAGAGTCGTCAAGAGAGCGTTGGAGTTTGAGGAAGGTGATCGTTATCCCGACGCTGTCTCCATGCAAAAAGCGCTGCTGGACGCGCTTGACAAAAGGAACAACGGTCATAGCAACTCGCGAAGGCGTCTGATGCCGTGGCGCAAGTATCGTGAACTGGAGTTTTCGACGAGATTTTCAAATCTGCTCGTACTGAAATTCAAGTGTGGTAAATGTGCAGGTCCAATCTCGGAGTATATGTTGCATTGCCCGTGGTGCGGCACGGACAAGAACTCTTTCAAAGGATTGAGTTCTTTTACTGCCGTATGCCGGCGGTGTGAGCACGGTGTAAAAGATGAGTGGGACTACTGTCCCTGGTGTTACAGGAAGAAATTTGCTTGGGCGGATGTGTGGGTAACATCCGACAAACGCTACGTCAAGAACTGCCCCAATCGTTACTGTGGTGAGCGCAAGATCATGCGTTGGATGCGTTATTGTCCCTGGTGTCATACCAAGTTGAAACCGTGGATCCTGCGTCAGCTGGACGGCCGCTGTAAGAAGTGCAGTTGGAGCGTGGCGGCCGATTATTGGGATTACTGTGCATGGTGCGGGGAGTCGATTCCTTAGTTGGGATTTGGATCACACGCGCTATCGACCTGCCGGCGCATCGGAGTGAGCGTGCCTTTGACGCCGTTTATTCGCGCGCGGGTACAGGTCGGGGGCGTACTGCGGAAGTTGTTTGGGACAGGCGCCGTCGGATCTCCTCGGTGACGCTCTTATAGACTCGGCATGCACACCTTCAAGAAATTACACTTCAAACAGACAGCCGATCGTTCTACTTTTTGGAACCGTTCTTCGCGGGCAACGTTTCGGTCGGGATCGTCCAGTAGTCCCAGCATGTCCTTCATGCTGCCACGTACGTAGTCGAGCATCTCCTGCATGGCGTTTTCACGTATCGAATCCTTGTGCAGCTTATTGCGGTAAAGATCGAACCGTCGTGTTTCCACATGGGCAAGATCCACACGGAAGGCCTGTTTTGCGTAATACGCGTAGCACGCCATCTGTAACGATAATCCCGTGTCGGCCTCACGGCGACCCGTTTTCCAATCCCACACGATAGCGAGATCGCGCTCGCGAGTCGCGCAGTCCAGCTTATTGCTGATCTCGACACCATCCAGACCAGTGGAGGAAAACTCTTCGACTTCGAGATAGTCCTTCGAGTCCAGGGTTCTCAATGCCTCGAACGTTTCAGACTCGTAGAAAGTCTTGAGACAATGATCGATTGTGTCAGCCGCCTCTTTCCATTCCTCTTTACTTACCTCAACATCGTACTCGTGCTCGAAGAAACCATGATAAACTCTCGGCTTTTGCCAGTATCTGCCGTCTGTGGAGTCCCTGAAGTCTCGGCGCATGCCGCTAAGGGTGATAGATCTTATCTCGTCGACTGCAAGGAGTGGAACGCCACGTGACACATTGTGTAGCGAGCGAGCGATGCAGGCGTGTACCACCTGACCGATCCACGTAGCTCGGTTCTTGAGCTGTTTTAGGACATAAATCTGACGTGTACGCCGGTCCGCGTCACTTTGCCACCCGCCCCAGTGGCCGTAGTAGTTGAAGTAGTACTTGCGCGGACACTCGCGAAAAACGCTATCACGGGACACTGACCAGGAAAATGTGTTTTCGAGCTTCTTTTTCATAATGTTTTATCTGATGAACCGCTTGCGTATGTTTTCGATCATTGGTATTGTGCAGTATTGACTGGGCACGAGCAAGGAGAACGTTTGATGCAGGTCAGGATGATCACGGTTGGGATGTTTCAGAGCAACTGTTTCATTGCGTCTTGTGACGAGACAGGAGAGGCCATTATCATCGATGCCGGCGACGATGGTGATAGCATCCTGAAGTTCGTCAGGGATCAGAAGCTTCGCGTCACAATGATCGTCAACACGCACGCCCACATCGATCACGTCTCCGCTCTCGCGGAGGTTGCGTCGGCGCTGTCCGTGCCGGTCGTCATGCACAAGAATGAGATGCCGATATACGAGAATCTCGCTCAGCATGCCATGATGTTCGGACTTGCCACACCGGCAAGCGTCTCGATCGACCGATTTGTGGCCGATGGCGATGTCATCACCTTTGGAAGACTGAGCGGACACGTGATCGAAACCCCCGGCCACTCCCCCGGTGGCATTTCTCTCGCGTTCAAAGATCTAACGCCGCCAAGGATCTTCGTGGGAGACGTACTCTTTCACGGAAGCATCGGCCGCACCGACCTGCCTGGGGCCAATCATCAGCAAATGGTAGCAACGCTCGAGAACGTCATCATGAAACTTCCCGAGGACATGGTGGTTTACGCGGGACATGGCCCCGAGACCACAATCGGCATCGAAAAGCTAACCAATCCTTTTCTCGTCGATCTAACGCCGTGACACTCAATCGTTGCAGTGGACTATCCGGTGGCTTTGTAGCCGACGAGAGAGGAGCGCGCAACCCATACCCCACACCCTGGAAAAAGATAATCCGTTTAACTAACCGGTAGACGGCACAGCTTTTCCCACTGACTTTTCGCGCGGTAGGAGCTGCGCACAAGGGGTGAGGATTCGACGTGTTTGAAGCCGAGCTCATAGGCCCGATCGCGGATGTCGTCGAACTCCTGTGGCGTGTAAAAACGTTCGACGGGGAGCGAAGTTCTTTTTGGGCTTAGATACTGCCCAACAGTAATGATATCACAACCGGTACCGGCGATATCCTTGATGGTCTCAAGCAACTGATTCTTCGTTTCACCAAG
This sequence comes from Candidatus Krumholzibacteriia bacterium, assembly GCA_029863805.1. Lineage (GTDB taxonomy): Bacteria > Krumholzibacteriota > Krumholzibacteriia > WVZY01 > WVZY01 > JAOTUR01. Next base: position 14,358 of record JAOTUR010000060.1, read on the forward strand.
CCCAACCATAATACCGCTCTTCGTCTTGAGATTGGTCCCGTGCTCATCGCGGAACCTCGCCGCTTGTTCGATGATCCTCAGCGACTGCTTGTAGACCGCTACCGGGCGAACACGCCGATATAGCGCCTGCACAGTCTCAACATTGTGGGCGAGCACCTCCGGTGAGGCATTGAGCACGATGTCGAGAAGCTCACGCCGACCATTGAAATCGGGGATTAACACTTCAACCTTGCAATTGAGCAAATGCGACCGCAGCGCCTTGATAGTCTGCGCAAAATGTGTCGCGCCCTCGTCCGGCATGTCATCACGGTCGACCGATGTGACCACCGCGTAATCCACGCCCATCTTGGCCGCGGCTCTTGCGAGGTTCTCCGGTTCATTAGGATCAACGGCGCCCGGGATTCCTTTTTTTACCGAGCAAAAGCCACAGTGACGCGTGCAAATGTCACCCAGGATCATGAATGTAGCCGTTTTGTCACTCCAACATTCATAGATGTTGGGACAGCGCGCCTCCTGGCACACGGTATGAAGAGAGTGATCGACGATTAATTCGCCGACCTCTCTGAAATTCTGACCGGTCTGCAGGGAAATCTTTAGCCAGCTGGGCCGCGGCTCACGCTCTGCCTTAGCCATGGGCACCTACCTCGTGTTCGATCGCATCCGTCATCGGCTCGCGTCCAAAGAACTGGGAGAATCTCTTGGTAAACGTTTCTTTTACGATCTTCATGTCAACTGTTGCACTCGTCTCACGCGAAATCGAAGTCATCTGACACCCGGTAATGCCGCACGGATGAATAAGCGTAAAGTAGGCGAGATCCGTGTTTACGTTCAAGGCAAAGCCGTGCGAGGTCACCCAACGCGCGATGCGAATGCCGACCGACGCGATTTTGCGATTCTCGACCCAAACGCCGCGATGAACTCGGTGGCGACGACCGTCGATGGCAAAATCGGACAGGAGTTTCAAAATCACTTCTTCGAGATCGTTGACAAAACGTCGGATGTCGCGGCGGGCGGGTTCTAGCTTGATGATGGGATAACCGACGAGTTGACCGGGTCCATGATAGGTGGCGTCACCGCCGCGGTCGGTCTCGACTACCGTAACACCCATCCGCCGCAGAACATCGGCACTTGTGATCAGTGATGACGTCGATGCGTTGCGCCCCAGGGTGATCACATGCGGGTGTTCGAGAAGAAACAGGGTCTCACTGCCTTTGCCCGCCTGCAGCTTCTCAACCGTCTGCTTCTGAAGGGCATACGCTTCACCGTATGCGATGATGTCTAAATCGCGAACATTCAAGGCCATCGTGCAGATCTCCGCAATTAGGGTTG
>JAOTUR010000341.1 GCA_029863805.1 Candidatus Krumholzibacteriia bacterium
TGCAGGTGGAGTTGATCACGCCGATCGCGATGGAGAAGGAGCTGCGTTTTGCGATTCGCGAAGGCGGGCGCACGGTTGGTGCGGGTGTGGTGACGGCGGTCATCGAGTAGGTTTGCGCGGAGTCGTAGGCTCATGGGGCCTTGGCTCTTGCGTGCGGTCAGGAGGATCGATTGAATTACCAGAAAATCCGAATAAAGCTGAAGGCCTACGAGCACGCGACGTTGGATCGTACAACCGATGAGATCGTAAAGACAGCAAAACGTACCGGTGCGAGGGTGAAGGGCCCCATCCCATTGCCGACCAGACGATCGGTTTACACGGTGTTGCGGTCTCCTCACGTGAACAAGAAGTCGCGAGAGCAATTCGAGATCCGTGTGCACAAACGGTTGATCGATCTTACGCACACGACGCAACAGACGATCGATGACTTGACCAAGCTCGTGCTTCCGGCGGGTGTTGACATCGAAATCAGAACCTAGCGTCAACTTTTGAGGGAGAACAATGGAAGTCCTCATCGGGAAAAAGCTCGGTATGACCCAAGTCTTCGAGGAGTCGGGAAGCCTGACGCCTGTTTCCGTCATTCAAGCGGGGCCGTGTCCGATCGTGCAGGTCAAGACACCTGACAGAGATGGATACTCGGCCATCCAAATCGGGTTTGGAGAGATCAGGGACAAGCGAGTATCGAAACCACTGAAGGGTCATTTCAAGGCGGGCGATGTATCGCTGTGCCGCATTCTCAAAGAGGTCCGCGTCGACGATGCAAGCCAGTTCAAAGTGGGCGAATCGCTCGATGTGAAGATTTTTGAAGGGTCAGAAAAGGTTCATGTGGCCGGTGAAGCCAAGGGCAGAGGCTTTGCCGGTACCATCAAGCGACACAAATTCCAACGGGGGCCCAAGACACACGGGTCGAAGAACATCCGTGAGCCCGGTTCTGTCGGGATGTGCGCAACACCCTCACGTATCTTTAAAGGTAAGAGACTTCCCGGACGCCTGGGTGGGCAGCGTGCGACGGTGAAGAATTTGAGAATCGTGCAGATCGATCCAGAGAATAACCTGCTATTCGTCGAGGGTGCCATCCCGGGTGCCAACGACGGTTTCGTCTTCGTTAGCAAAGCCTGATGAGACCAGGGACAAATCGAAGAGGATAAAATGCCAACGGCAAAGTGTTATCAGGAAAACGGCTCGGAAAGAGGGACACTCGACCTACCAGCTGATCTGTTTGGCTGCGAAGTGAACGAGCCCGTTATGCATCAGGCCGTGGTCGCATATCTGGCCAACCAGAGACAGGGTACGGCCTCCTCGAAGGAACGAGGCGATGTCAAAGGTGGCGGCAAGAAACCCTTTAGACAAAAGGGTACAGGACGGGCGCGGGCAGGTACGATTCGCTCTCCGATATATCGGGGTGGAGGTGTGGTTTTTGGTCCACACCCGCGTGACTACCGTCACGCCTTGCCGAAGAAATTGAAGCGGCTTGCCCTGAGTTCTGCGCTGTCGAGCCAGGCTAAGGCGGGCGCCATTATAGTGATTGACGAGTTGCGTTTTTCGGAGCCAAAGACCAAGCGCTTTGCTGAGCTGCTCGCGAACCTGAACGTTCTTGGCAACAAAGTCTTATTCGTCTTGGACAAGCCTGTTGCCGAGATACTCAAATCGGCCAGGAATATAGCCGGTGTGAAGGTAACGCAAGGACACATGCTATCGACTTACGAAGTACTTTGGGCGGACAATATCCTCGTCACTCAAAGCGCGCTCAAGGCGATGGAGGAGGCGTTCAGACGATGAGCGATCTTCGTTTGATGATTCAAAAGCCGATCATTACCGAGAAGAGCACCGAGTTGAAGGAAGCCAATAACCGGTATATCTTCAAAGTTGACCTCCGTGCCAACAAGCGACAGATAAAGAAGGCAGTTGAGGATCTGTTTAATGTTCGAGTCAAGCACGTGACCACAGCGGTTTATAGAGGCAAGCCAAGGGTTGTCACAAACAAATCTGGGCGTTTTACCGGCAAGACGCCCAATTGGAAGAAAGCATACGTCACGGTCGCCGAAGGTGACAGTATTGACATTTTTGACGTTGTCTAGGGGATTTGTGCGATGGCCATAAAGAAGTTCAAACCAATAACGCCAACGCTTCGTTACAGGACGGTTGCCGATTATTCGGAGCTGACAAAGAAGCGGCCGGAGAAAAGTCTGCTCGAGCCATTGAAAAAGTCGGGCGGACGAAACAACGTCGGTAGAATGACGATGCGCCATCGTGGCGGAGGGCATAAGCGCACGTATCGAAGGATCGATTTTAAGAGGGACAAGCTCGATATACCGTCGACCGTGGCGTCGATTGAGTATGACCCCAATAGGTCTGCAAGAATCGCGTTGCTTCATTACGCTGACGGTGAGAAGCGATACATTCTGGCGCCCAACGGACTCAAGGTTGGCGATAAGATTGAGACGGGTCCGAGTTCGGATATTAAGGCCGGCAACGCCCTGCCACTCGAGCGTATTCCGCTGGGTACCTTTGTTCATAATATCGAGTTGGTTTGTGGAAAGGGGGGGCAGATTGTCCGCTCTGCCGGGGCATACGCGCAGATCATGGCCAAGGAGGGTAATCACGTTCAGTTGAAACTGCCATCCGGTGAAGTACGCATTGTCCGTAAGGAGTGCTTTGCCACGGTCGGCCAGGTCGGCAACCTCGAACACGAAAACATAGTTCTGGGCAAGGCTGGAGTGTCAAGGTGGTTGGGGATGCGACCGTCGGTGCGAGGCGTTGCCATGAACCCGGTCGATCATCCACACGGTGGGGGTGAAGGTAAGGCCAGTGGCGGACGCCATCCGGTCAGCCCGTGGGGTGTGCCAACCAAAGGTTACAAGACGCGTAAGAAGAAGAAGCCGAGTGACAAGTTCATCGTAAGACGCAGGTCAAAGAAAAAGTAAGGAATCGGTAGGCTGAATATGACACGTAGCTTGAAAAAAGGTCCGTTTATAGATGAGAAACTGCTCAATAAGATCACGGCGATGAACAGGAGCGGTGATCGCAGAGTCATAAAAACCTGGGCGAGACGCTCGACGATTTCCCCGGAGTTTATTGGGCATACGATTGCCATACACAACGGCAACAAGTTCATTCCCATTTATATCAACGAGAATATGGTCGGGCACAAGCTCGGCGAATTCGCACTCAGCCGTACATATAGGGGTCATACCAGCAGAGTTGGCAAGGAAAAGGGCAAGAGATAATTTTTGAGGTCGATGATGGAAGCTTTAGCGCACGCACGACATGTGGGATATCCGCCGAGGAAGGTTCGTCAGGTCGCCGATATGGTTCGCGGCCGCAACGTCGAGGAAGCTCTCGAGATTCTCAAACTGAGCGCTAGAGTGGCTGCCGTACCCATGGGCAAAACGATTCGTTCTGCGATGCACAACATGGTAAACAAGAAGGGCGGCACCGTAGAAGCCGAAGACATGATGATCAAGAACATTCAGGTCGATGAGGGTCGAACACTCTATCGTATCCGCCCGCGCGCACAGGGGCGGGCCTACAGGATCAGAAAGCGCAGCAGCCACATAAAAGTAGTGGTTAGCATGCCGGATGAGGAATAACAAACTGGGAGACTCAAATGGGCCAAAAGA
>JAOTUR010000061.1 GCA_029863805.1 Candidatus Krumholzibacteriia bacterium
GACATTCACGAGGGCATAGACAGTGCTTTGACATTGATACACCATGAACTCAAGGGAAGAGTCGAAGTCGTTCGTGACTATGGTGAGTTGCAATCCCTCGTCTGCTACCCCGGTAAATTGAATCAGGTGTTCCTCAACCTTTTGGTCAATGCGTCGCAAGCGATCGAGGGAAAGGGAAGGATTGCGATCAAAACTTTTGAGAGCGATGGTGAGGTTCATGTGGCGATCACAGACTCGGGTAAGGGGATCAGCCAACAGGACCTAAAATCCATTTTTGATCCGGGTTTCACGACCAAAGGGGTCGGAGTTGGCACAGGACTCGGCCTGTCCATCTGCTATCGTATCGTCCAGCAGCATCAGGGCAGAATCATGGTCGAGAGCAAAGTGGGTGGGGGTTCAGTTTTCACCGTGGTGCTGCCGCGGCTGCTCCACGGGGATGCATTAGTATCACGTAAAAGGGAGTGACATGAAACGCGAGCAAAGGGCGTGGCTGATGATGTTGTGAGCCGTATCGTTGTGCCTCGGTATATCGGTGCCGGTGCAAGCTTCATCCGCAAGCGCAGCCGTGGCGACGGCGGACGGGACCGTTGCCGAACTTTACCGGTTGGTGACTTTCGAAGCCGGCAGCACGCCGGATTGGGCACAGGTCGCCTCTCTGTTCATCGACGAGGCCGTTATTGTTTTGCGCACGAGCAGGGAGAATACGACGGTATTTTCGGTAAAGGGTTTTGTCGACGACTTTATCCAGTTCATTGAGCGAGCCGACGCTGGCGAGACAGGGTTTGTGGAAGAAATCGTATCTACAAAGTCGATGGTGTTCGGAGATATAGCGCACGTACTGGTGCTGTACGAGGCCAGCATACCCGGTTCGCCCAGGCCACCGCAGCAGGGCGTGGATAGCTTCCAACTGATCAAGAAGGACGGTCGCTGGTGGATTGTGGCCGTTACAAATGAGTTGCCCACAACTGACAAACCGGTTCCGGTCGAACTACGGAATCGTTGAAATTGCTGAAACGGCGCTGCGGTTGAAGGATTCGGCCGTAAGATATCTTATCCCGGGAAAGGAACAAAATCATGAGCGACCAAGAAAGCATGGCGCCGGGTTCCATCTGCTGGAGGGACCTGACCGTCCGGGACGCGCAAGCCGTAAGCGATTTCTATCAGGGGGTTGTCGGGTGGCAGGCCAGCGCCGTGCAAATGAGTGGCTATAACGACTTCAGTATGGTAACGGCGGCCGGCGAGACGGTAGCCGGCATTTGCCATGCTCGAGGCTCCAACGCGGACCTTCCGCCTCAATGGCTAGTCTACATCGTGGTGGCAGATGTTGAGAAGAGTGCCGCGCGGTGTGAGGAGTTGGGAGGCACAGTCGTGGCTGGACCCAGAGCGATGGGCGAGGGTAGTCTCTGCGTCATCCGGGATCCGGCAGGTGCCGTGAGCGCTTTGTATCAACCGTCGCAATAATCGTGTAAGGCGGCGACTGCACTGCCTTGATCGAAGCGAGGCTTTGAATGAGCAAGAAAACACAGATTCGGAAGGCGGACAATTTTCTCGCACTGCATCATGATCCAAAACTGCTGGTTCTCCCCAATATCTGGGATCCGTTGGGGGCGCGCCTTCTGCAGAGTCTCGGGTACCCGGCGGTGGCCACGGCGAGCGCGGCTGTGGCCTATTCACTGGGTTATGACGATGGTCAGAGGATCAGTTTTGCCGTGATGCTCGATGTGATTGGTCGCATCGCCACCTCGGTTGGGATTCCGGTCACCGCCGACATCGAAAGTGGATACGCCGAGCAGCCGCAGGAGGTTGCCGACAATGTGCGGCGGGTGATGCGAGCGGGTGCGGTGGGCATCAACCTGGAAGACAGTACGATCGAGGGTGGACCACTTCGTTCGATCGATGTGCAGTGCGACCGTATTCGAGCGGTACGCGACATGGCAAACCGGGAAGGAGTGCACCTGGTCATCAACGCGCGCATCGACCTCTTTCTAAGCGAGGGTACGGAGCCCAGGACCGACCGCGTCTCCGAGACCATCGCCAGGGCGAAGGCCTACATCGAGGCCGGGGCAGATTGCGTCTATCCTATCCTGGTCGGGGATGTCGATACGCTCAGTGTGATTCGGCAAGAGACCCGCGCGCCGATCAATGTCTACGCCTCGGCGTCAGCGGCCCCCATGCGCGACCTGGAAAAGGCGGGAATCAGCCGTCTCAGTCTCGGCCCGGGGTTGATCAAAGCGAGTCTGACGACAATGAAGAACGTAGCAAGCGAGCTGATGGAGTACGGCACGTACGACTCGTTCACCAATGAGGTCATGACCAGTGATGAGATTGCCGGCTATGTCTCAAAAGATAAGATGTCTTGATGAGAGCTACCAGAGAAGAAGGCAAGGCATTTGCCAGCCAAACAAAAGAGTCCGTCGAGTTTTATGAGCGGCGGTTTTCCCGAGGGTACCTCGAGGAATGGCCGGTCGACAAGCGACGCCAGCTCATGGACGTCCTGCACAGTCTTCGCCTGCCGGCCGGCGGTGAGGCGCTGGATTTTGGCTGTGGTAACGGTGTATTGACCGAGGTTGTCAGGCAGGCCTTACCAGGATGGACCATATTTGGTGCCGACATCAGCCGAAATGCGATCGATAACGCGAGATCGCGTTTTCCCGAATGTACGTTTTTTGTCTTGGATGACTGTCGATATGAGTCAAAGACATTCGATTTGGTTTTTTCACACCATGTGCTCGAGCACGTCTTGGATCTCCACGAAGCCATGGACGACATAGTCGGTTTTCTCAAGCCGGTGTCTTGGATGCTTCATTTCTTGCCTTGTGGTAACGAGGGTAGTTTTGAGCAGGGTGTCTGTTTACTGCGCAAGGACGGTATTGATGCCAAGCTCGCGAATCGGTTTTTCTTTGAAGACGAAGGGCACCTGCGTAGACTCGACACCCGAGTCTTGTGCCAGTTGTGCGAAGCGAGAGGCTACACTCTGCAGGCGGAGTACTACAGTAATCATTACTATGGGGCGATCGACTGGATCACCAGGGAGCACCCGAGATTCGCGTTGAAGTTCACCAACGGCGCCAAGGCCGTCGATGATGCGGCCAGGCGGAGATTGCGCCGGTTGCAGCTGTTCTTGATGGCTATTATGGCGCTCCGTCTTGCCGTGAACGTCACAAATCGGTTTCGCGCCAAGAGGCAGCGGAGGATCAGGCACTATCTGTGGTTGGTGGCTGCGTTGCCTTTTTATCCTTTTTCGTATGCCGTCGATTGGTATTGGCGAAGAAAAGCGTGGCTAGAGTGGCGGATGAAAAAGACCGATCGCCGTGGCAGCGAAATGGTTTTGTTCTTTGGGACAAGTGGCACGGACAACAAGGTATGAACTCGGATAGACGGATTCTACCCCCTGGGTATTTCTTCGCCGCCCCCGCCGGCGATTTATCGGTGGCCGTGTATTTGTCAATGGTCCGATTGTATGGGTGTACCCGCACGAATGATCGAGCCGTCGTCACCCTTTGCTATTGGGGCGGCTTCCGCTTGGGGAAGGAGATAACAGACAAGTGACTGAGAAAGAAGTGCTTCAAGAACTCAGAGGGCTAGGCACCGCGCAGAATAGAAAGGTCTACAGGCGACACGGGGTGACAGGAGATGCGTTTGGAGTCAGTTATGCCAATATGGCAAAACTGACCAAGAAGATTAAGACCGATCATGACCTGGCGCAGAAGCTGTGGTCATCGGGCAACCACGATGCTAGGATCCTGGCGACTTTCATCGTCGACACGGAACGAATGGATAAGCGACTCATAAACTCCTGGGCAAAAGACTTGAGCAACTATGTCATCACCGATGCCTTTGTCCAGGCTGTGAGTCGGACGGTGTTTGCGCAAAGTAAAATGGAACAGTGGAATAAGGCAAAGAACGAATGGATCGCGAGTGCCGGCTGGCAACTCCTCGGTTATTTGGCGATGAACGAGCATGGGCTGTCCGATAGATTTTTTGAAGAGTACCTCACGATCATCAAGCGAGATATTCACTCCCAAAAAAACCGAGTCAGGTACGCGATGAACAACGCGCTCATCGCGATCGGGGCCCGCACCGATACGCTCGAAAAGAAGGCTCTGTCGATTGCGGATAAGATCGGCAAAGTAGTGGTCGATCACGGCGAGACCAATTGCAAGACACCGGATGCCAGACTATATATTCCCAAAGCCGCCGCGCGCAATCGCAAGAGACGCCCGTCGACCGCGGCCAGATGATCGTTAATGGCGAGCGAGTTCCGCTAACCTCGACACACATTACCTAGCAACGAGGAATGCAGTATGGTGAAGAAATGGAGGGCACAGAGTAAGCTAGTTGTGACATCTTGGCTCATGGCCCTGTCTGTGTCTGTTTTCTCGGGCCTTTCCCTAGCTCAGTCGCGCAGCATACCCTGGCACTCCAAACGTGGTCCAAACCTGGTCACCGACCCCGCCATCAGCAACCCTCGGGAATGGCACCTCAACCAGGGGCCTTTGTGCGAGTCCGAGTACGACGTCGTAATTTCACGATCCAGATCGAATCCCCTTGCACTCTACCGGTACAGCTGCTCTCAGCCCCGCAGCTCCAAGACATACAGCGCCACGTTTTCGGGGGACGGCTCGATAAAGATGAGAGCCTACGATCACTCGTGTAGAAGTTCACATTGGGTGTGGTCCATGTTTATTCCTGTAGAGCCGGGCAAGACTTATACGTTTGCGGGGCATATGAGAAGCACCGGGTGGCCCGCGTTTGTGAATATGGGGGTGGGTGGCTACGACGCGAATCGCCACTTCACGTTTAATCATTTTGCGAGTCGTCAGGGCACCGACAGGGCTGATCAGTGGCAGGAAGCCATGATTCCGTTTAGGACCACGGACTTCGAGTCGGAAGTCCAGCTCCATATCAGGAGAAACGATGAAGAACCAGATCCGGCTGGATGCGTGTGGTTCGACGATATTTACCTGGGAGAGGGTGTAGTCTTCGAGGATCCACCCTCTCGCAAGCGACAATTTGCATCAGACAAGATCGTTATCGACAGTCTAGGAAATTTCTATGTGAAAAAAGAACAGAGCATGACCCCGTTTTTCCCCATCGCCGTCTACGGAAGCCACACAAGGGATGATTTTGAGATTTACAAGGCGCAGGGCTTCAACACTTATATGCGAGCTAACTCGCCATCAACGATGGCAAAAGCCGCAGCTGCGGGTCTCTATTTCGTGTTGGACCTTACGCGTCCCATGATGAACGCAAACTCGAAAGAAGAATCCAGGATCCAAGGGCAAGGTTTAGCAAATCGAATTGAGAAGCTCTACCATCAGGTCAATGGCAGTGGCAAGAGAGTCATGGATAATTTTTTGATGTACTACTGGGATAACGAGCTATTGGGCAAGGACTGGTCCGTCGCGCAGGTGATTCTCGCAGCGATTCAGTCCGCGGAAAAAGAACTGCGTTCGGAACGGGGCAAACCAGCGGCTCGCCAACACCCTGTATATGTGCTGCAAGGTAATTTTGGGATTGCCAGGTGCTACAATCGTATCGTGGACACTAATGACAGGCCGTTGGTCGATGTCATGGGGACATACGTATTCGGCGTGGATCGGCCCGGAAGTCCGCAAAACGCCGATGGTCTGGTTGCGCTCGATAAAATGCCCGGGCAAACGGCACCAGCCGCTTTTGCACAGATAAATGACCCGGGCAATGTGTCGATTACGCCGGCGGACCTGCGACTGAGGGTTTACAATGCCCTCATTGCCGGAGCAAAAGCGATCGGGATATTCAATGATCGTTATACTCGCGATGGATACAAGACGGGCATAGAACACTCGCTGTGGTGGGAAGCGCTACCACAGTTGGCCGATGAGATAAATATGTTGCATCCGATCATTCAGCAACCTCATTGGACCAAGTGGCAGGTGTTTGCGGACGCCGATAATCTAAGCATCGGGACGCGAGATTACAATGGAAAGAGCTATATTCTCGTGACCAATAATAATCCGTTTTCCGTAAAGGTCACATTTGCCATCACAGGTGATGTCAATGTGAAGCCGCCCCACTGCGTCGTGGATCACCTGCAAAGTGGTGTGGTAGCTCGTGTCTCCCGTTCGAAATTTGAGGTTACGCTTCTAAAGCACGCCACGAAGGTCTACAGGCTGGAGCACGGGTCCGCCTGCGATCGTTGACATGAGGCGGCCGGAAGTAGTTACGTGTCGGGAGGCTCCGTTGGGTGGGGGCGCCTAAGTCCGCCGCCGGCAATAATAATCGTGCCATGAGCTTTTATACCAAAGACAAGCATCTCTACTGCGAGAAGCTTAGAGTAAAGGATATTCAGGCGCGGGTCGCCCACAGTCCCTTTTATCTCTATAGCCTTGCACAGGTCAGAGAGAACTACGAGGCCTACACGTCAGCGCTTGCTGGCATCGAATCAATGGTGTGTTACGCTTTCAAGGCTAACAACAATCTGCACATTCTCAGACAGCTGGCCAAGTGGGGAAGTGGCGGAGCGTTGGTCAGCGGTAACGAGCTGAAACTCGCAAAGGCCGCAGGCTTCGCAGCTAGGCGTACCGTATTCAACGGCAACGGCAAGACGTGCGATGAGCTAAGACTGGCCGTTGATCACGGGGCCATGGTCAACATCGATAGCGAGTTCGATATCGAAAACATAGACCGGGCTGCCACGAGTGTGAAAAAACCCGTAAATGTTCTGATTCGTATCAACCCAGACCTGGACCCGGAAGTTCACCCTTATGTGTCGACCGGTATTCGCGATTCGAAGTTTGGCATCAGAAACGAACAGGTTCCGTGGTTTCTCGATCGAATCAGAGCGGCACCACTCCTCAACCTGGTGGGTGTGCACTGTCACCTGGGATCGACCATCCAGGATGTGCAAATCTTTCGTGACGCGACTTTCTTGATGCTGCAATTTGTGAAGACGATTCGCCAAGAAGGCTTCTCTCTCAAATACCTAAATATTGGTGGTGGATTGGGCATCGATTATGAGCGAACCAATACACTGCCAAGACAGGCGGACTTGATAGACCGTATCCGGGATCTGCTCACTGGCGATGTTACGCTCATTATCGAACCTGGTCGATCGATTGTGGGCAACGCCGGCATACTGGTCAACCAGGTCCTCGGTGTAAAAGCAAACGGTGCCAAACATTTTATCGTTGTCGATGGAAGCATGGCGGAGCTGGTGCGCCCTAGCCTGTACGACGCTTATCATCACATCGGATTTACTGAGCCGGTATCCGGCGAGGTCAAAACGTACGAGGTGGTGGGGCCGGTGTGCGAGTCAACTGATTTTTTTGGCAAAGGCCGCCAACTAGCGACCCCTCACGACGGGGCGGGCTTGGCCGTGCACGACGCGGGCGCCTATGGCTATGCGATGAGTTCCAATTATAATGGTAGAATGAGACCGCCGGAGTATCTCGTCGATGGTGATCGATTGACTCGGATTCGCCGCGCGGAACAATTCGACGAATATGTGCGTTTGTTCGATACGACGTGATACCTCGGTTATATCGGTACACCTTATGCCGGCCGATAACAAACCTGTCTGTATCGTAGGCGTGGCGTGTTTGCCAATAGGTTGGAGGACTTAGCGCATGCGGATTACTATGGCACAGCTCAATCCGGTCGTGGGATCTATCGACGAAAACGTATCGGCGATTGTACGAACGCTCGATAAAGCAGCCCGTGACAAAGCCGATTTAGTCGTGTTTTCAGAGTTGATCATAACCGGTTATCCACCAAAGGACCTTCTGGAAAGACCCGCATTTATCGATCAGGCCGAGGCAGGATTGCACACCATTGAACGAGCCTCACAGAACTACTCTGGTATGGGCATTGTCCTCGGTTGCCCGGTGAGGACAGGCCTGCAAGACGGGAAGCCACTGTACAATTCAGCTATTTTGATATCAGAGGGCCGCGTGCTTTTCAAGCAGCCCAAAATGTTGCTTCCCACTTACGACGTATTTGATGAGGCAAGGTATTTTACACCGGCCAGTGAGAACAAGACATTCACCTTCAAAGGTGTGAAGCTGGGTCTGTCTATCTGCGAGGATCTGTGGTTTGAGCCTGACCCCTGGAACCGGCGGCCCTATGCGTGCGATCCGATAGACTTGCTGGCCAAGAAGGGCGCGGCGCTTATCGTCAATATCTCCGCCTCCCCATTCTCGATTGGCAAAGAGAAAGCGCGCCACGAACTGATCCGTAACCACACTAAGAGGCACGGAACGCCTTTTGTCTTCGTTAACCAGGTCGGTGGCAATGACTCACTGGTCTTCGACGGACGCAGTCTCTACGTCGACGAGGCGGGACAGGCACGTTCCGTCTTTCCGACCTTCCGGGAAGATGTGAGGACGATAGATACAAATGCGGGTGGCACAGAGGAACCTTACCGGTATGAGGACGAGCTAGAGACCATATGTGATGCGCTCGTACTCGGTACGCGGGATTACTTGAGAAAGTGCGGGATTGCGAAGGCGGTGATCGGCCTGTCGGGCGGAATCGACTCGGCGGTGACCGCGGCGATTGCTCATCAGGCGGTCGGTGCGGACAACGTGGTTGCCATCGCGATGCCCTCGCGTTACAGCTCGTCGGCGAGTCTTGATGATGCCAAAGCCCTGGCGGCCAACCTGGCGATCAAGCTGGAAGTGATCCCCATCACCTCGGTTATGGATGCCTACGACCGTGCGCTGGATGATGTTTTCAAGAATAACCAGAGGGACGTCACTGAAGAGAACATCCAAGCTCGCATCCGGGGCAATTGCCTCATGGCCTATTCGAACAAATTCGGACACCTGCCTCTGTCGACCGGTAACAAGAGTGAGCTGGCCGTGGGGTATTGCACGCTTTACGGTGACATGAGCGGGGGGCTGGCCGTCATCTCGGATGTGCCAAAGACCCTCGTGTACAAACTGGCGGAGCTCATCAACCAAAAAGAGAACGTTATCCCACGGCGAACCATGCAGCGGGCGCCGTCCGCCGAACTCAAGCCCGATCAAAAGGACCAAGATGTGTTACCGCCCTACGAGATCCTGGATCAGATCCTGGAGTGCCACATCGATCTGCACTTATCACATGACCGTATCGTCGAGAAGGGATTCGATGCAAAAACCGTGGCCTGGGTGATCGATACGGTTCGCAAGAATGAATACAAGAGAAAACAGGCCGCACCGGGGATAAAGGTGACCAGCAAAGCGTTTGGCACCGGTAGGCGGATGCCCATCGCCGCAAGATACGACGCCTGAGTGCGCGCCGAATTATCAAGTCAACAACTCAAATGAGCGGTGGGAAATTACGGGATGCACAGAGTCCAAAGATCCTTTTTGCGGTTGTTGGCCACCTTTAACGTCCGATCAATCGGGCGCTCCATGATCTTTGGTGTGATCGTAGGCGTCGTCGCGGGGCTGGGCGCCGTCCTTTTCTATTTGCTCTGTCAACTGGGTCTGCACTTCTTCCTCGACTCTCTGGCGGGTTACCGTCCCCCAGAGCCATTTGGTGAACCACCGCTCTTTGGTCACACCGATGTGCCGTTCCGAAGATATCTCCTGCTGGTTATCCCGGCGCTGGGGGGACTAATCGCCGGAGTGATCGTGTACGTGTTCGCGCCCGAGGCCGAAGGTCACGGCACGGACGCCGCCATTGACGCGTTTCATCACAAGCAGGGTCGGATACGAGGTCGTGTGCCCATTGTCAAGGCTATTGCATCGGCCATCACGCTGGGGTCCGGTGGTTCGGGAGGTCGAGAAGGGCCCATTGCCCAAATCGGTGCCGGTTTTGGTTCGTTCCTCGCAGACAAGCTGAATTTGTCGGGTCGCGATCGCAGGATTCTGCTCGCCGCGGGGCTCGGTGCGGGCATCGGTAGCATCTTTCGTGCACCCCTGGCTGGTGCTCTCTTTGCTGCGGAGATCCTCTATCACGAACCGGAGTTCGAGACGGAAGTGATCATTCCCGCCATTGTGACTACCATTGTTGCCTACTCGACGTTCGGGCTCATCATCGGATTTGATCCCCTCTTCAAACAGAGCTCGTTCGCCTTCGAGCACCCGCTGGAGCTCGGACCATATACCGTGCTGGCCGTGGTGGTCGCTCTTATGTCCGCGCTGTATGTCAGGAGTTTCTATGGGACAAAGCAAGCATTCGAGAGACTAAAGGTGCCCAACCATTTGAAGCCGGCGATTGGAGGGTTGCTCACCGGGTGCATCGGGTTCTTTCTGCCGGAGACACTGGCTTTTGGATACGGCGTGATTCAGGGGGCGCTGGATAACGAAATCGCCATCGGCATGCTTTTTATGATCGCTGTCGGCAAGATCCTCACAACATCTCTGTCCATCGGATCGGGTGGTAGTGGGGGAGTTTTTGGCCCATCAATGGTGATCGGTGGGGCGTTGGGTGGAGTGGTCGGTAAGATATTTTACCAGTGGACTCCGGGTATCGTCACGCAACCCGGCGCGTTTGTCATTGTGGGCATGGCAGGTTTCTTCGCTGCGGCCTCGAATGCTCCCATCTCGACCATCATCATGGTGAGTGAGATGACGGGTAACTATCAATTGCTGGTGCCGGCTATGTGGGTGTGCGCGATCGCTTTCATCATCGGTCACCGGTGGAGCATTTTTCGCAATCAGGTTCCGTCGCGTGCCGACTCGCCGGCACACTACGGCGACTTCGCCAAGGATCTGCTGGAAGACATTTATGTCAAGGATGTCTTTGCACCCGACGACAAATACCGGTCCATTCCTGAGAATCTCACGTTGAAGGAGTTTATTCCTATCATGACCGAAACCGATCAGCAAGTGTTTCCGGTGGTGGACGCCCAAGGCGAGCTCACGGGCATGTTCTCTATCACTGATGTCCGTGAGATACTGGTGGATCGACAATTGGATAATCTGCTCATCATGAGTGAGCTGGCCAACGAAGATATCCCAGTCGTCACGCCCAACGAGGACCTGGCGAGTGTTCTAAGTCGCTTTATCGAGAACGAAGTCAATACGCTGCCCGTGGTGGATCCAGACAACCCACGACGGTTGTTGGGAATGCTACGTCGCAATGATGTCACACGGAGCTACTACAAGAAGCTGCAGACCATGAAGCATATGTCAAGCGGTTAGCCGCACACTAGCCGGTCGGCTGCATGTCGTCTGCACTCCCGGTACATGAAGAGATTCAGGAATCCTGATTGCATCGAAAGAACCATCGCTGCTATAGAGAGCGATCGACGAAGCGGCGCCACCGAACTGGCACTTCGATCGCTGGATGCGTTCGTGCGAGCCAGGCCGGTATCCGGCGTATCCGTGAATCGGTACCGTCAAGACATTTACTATCTGGCGAAGCGCATGTGTCGGGCGCGGCCAACGATGGTAGTGATCGAAATGGTGGTAAGAAGCCTTATCTACGACTTTGAGAGGCGAGCACAACAGAGCGACTCAGCGACACAGGCGTACAACGCCTTGGCAAGCCTGAGCCTCGGCATGAAAGACGAGTTCGAAGACATCGCTCGCCGCGTGGTCCTAAACTTTAGGACACGGTTCTCGCGCCTGCGGCATCCCATGGTGATCAGCTACAGTTCTCGTGTGTTACAAACGATCGGCGGGAGTGGAGCCTCTGGGAGGCAGGTTACGGTATGCGAATCGCGCACTGCATACGAAGGTCGCCGGACGGCGCGACTCTTGGCAGCCTCGGTTGCATCGGTGACGCTCATAACCGAGGCGCAGATTGGAATCGCGATGAATGATTGTGACAGTGTGGTGCTCGGCTGTGATGCGGTTTATGCGGATGGATCGATCATAAACAAGACCGGTTCCTATTTGCTCGCTCTGGCCGCCAAAGCCAAGAAGCGACCGGTCATCGTCCTGGGAGACACCTATAAACTCGCACCGGGAAAGCCTCCGCCATCGGAGTCCCATCCCTTGCGGCAGGTATGGGGGCAGCCGCCCAAAGGGATTAGGCTGAGTAACGTGTGTTTTGAGGAGGTGCCGGCGGCGCTCTTGGATTTCTACGTGATGCAGGACGGTGTCTACACAAGTGCGCAGATAAAGTCCATGTGGAAGTCACATGCCAAGCGTCTGGCTTCTCTCACATAGACCAATCGCCGCTACGCCTTTTTTTCTGTATGGGTATAGGAATCGGGATCGGTTAATATGGGAGACAACGGTCGACGAGCGACAAGAGGCGTCTATTTTGCAGGTAGGTTGAGTCCGTGTCGCGATCCTTCACTGAAATTGATCATTCGGGTGATGTGGGCATAGAGGCTCGAGGCACCAATGTCTCGGAACTCCTGAGCCATGCGACGTTAGGTTTGTTTTCCCTGTTGTACAGGGGTACGGTGAGGTCGGTGAGCGAGCGTGCCATCCGCGTCGAGGCGCTTTCACTCGAGGATTTGCTCGTCGACTGGCTCGGCGAGGTCATAGCCATGGGCGGCTGTTACGGTGAGCTTTATGGTTCAGTGGAGATCTATCGGGCGGATTCGCGGTGTGCTGAGGGTGTATTGAGAGGCGAATCATTTGATCCCTCCAGGCACGATCCCCGGTTCGATGTTAAGGCGGCGACGTATCACGCGCTCTCGGTTACCGAGTCGAGCGACGGTCTCTGCGCCCGTGTGATTTTTGATCTATAACTCTGACAGAAACTCGCGATCGCGGATCGCAAAGAGCCGTATCATTTGTAAGTGGTCCGGCGGAAAGGATCAGACGACGTGGCACGACTGCATGTGTGGGTAGAGGGAGTCGTGCAGGGCGTTTTTTTTCGCGAATCCACGCGACAGGTGGCACAAGGCCTCGGCCTCACAGGTTGGGTGAAGAACTTGCCCGATGGACGGGTGGAAGCGCTGTTTCAGGGTGACCGTGAGCACTGTGAGAAGGCTCTCGAGTTCGTTCGGGCCGGCCCACCGTCCGCACGAGTGGCGTCGGTCGAAGAGAAGTGGCAAGACGGCGAAGAGCCGCTCAGCGACTTTACCATTCGATTCTAGACGGCTGCGTATGGTCTCAGAGCGTTTATTAGAGCGTTTGACATGCGATGGGTTTTGTGGTCGCTGTCCACCGCGATATGTTTGGTCTTGCCAGTTGCTATCAACGTCTGGCCACGTAATACCCGGTAAGCGAATACGACGGTCCGACTGCGCAGGCTGTCGATTGTTGTTTCCACTCTCACGCGGTCGCCGTAGTCTGCCGCGCCAATGAGCCTGCAAGAGTATTCGATTACCGGGAAAAGCGTGCCGGATCGTTCCAATTCATGATACGGGAAACCCGTGGCCTCGAGCAACGATGTGCGACCGAGTTCATACCACAACAGATACGTGGAGTGATGAACCACTTTCATGCGGTCCGTCTCCGCGTAGCGCACGGCTTGTTCTATCGTATGTACTTTCATTGCTTTGCGTACCACCGATTGCGGATATGGTTTACACCCCGAACAAATTGCCCTATAGTCCAGCGTGGGAACGCCGAGAAGGCGTCTAGGTTTCAAGACTTTATCCTAATCCACAATTTTTTGCAGCAAAAATTGGATACATAGACTCAAGGGAGAGGACGAATGCCAAGTGAATTCAAGAATGAACCGTTGACCAACTTTGAGGACCCGCAGAACGCAAAAGCGATGGCAGGGGCGCTGGCGCAGGTCGAATCTGAACTGGGTCGGGAATATGATCTGTTGATCGGCGGCAGCAGAAAGAAAACGGCTTCTAGAATCAACTCTATCGATCCGTCCAACCCGGGCTCGGTTGTGGGTCGCGCCGCAAAAGCGACGAAAGAAGATGCGGAAGAGGCTATGCAAGTGGCAAGCGAAGCCTTCGAGTCCTGGAAAAGCGTAAAGCCTGAGGAAAGAGCAGATTATCTTTTTAGGGCCGCGGCGAAAATGCGTGAGCGCAAGCACGAGTTCTCAGCCTGGATGGTTTACGAAGTTGGCAAGAGCTGGGTCGAGGCGGATGCGGATACGGCCGAGGCCATTGACTTTCTGGAGTTCTACGGGCGCGAGATGATCCGTCTGGCGGACACCCAACCGCTAACCAAGTTTCCCGGCGAAAAGAACGATTTGCGATACATACCTCTCGGGGTAGGGGCTGTGATACCGCCCTGGAATTTCCCAGTGGCGATAATGGTGGGCATGACCAGTGCATCTTTTGTCGCGGGTAACACTGTCATTCTCAAACCGTCGAGCGACGCGCCGGTGGTCGCGGCGAAGTTCGTCGAGATTCTCGAGGAGATCGGGCTGCCGCCTGGAGTGGTCAACTACCTGCCGGGAAGCGGGGCGGATGTGGGCGACTATGTTGTCCAACACCCAAAGTTGAGGTTTATTGCCTTCACCGGGTCAAAGGAAGTCGGGCTGCGCATAAATCAGGAGGCGGCTGTGCATCGCGAGGGCCAGATGTGGATTAAACGCGCGATTCTGGAGATGGGGGGCAAGGATTCGATCATTGTCGATAGTGGTGTCGATGTCGATGAGGCGGCCAAGGGCGTAGTCGCGTCAGCCTTCGGCTTTCAGGGCCAGAAATGTTCAGCGTGCTCGCGGGCGATCATCGTGAAGAGCGTCTACAACGCCACGATTGAGAAGATCGTCGCTGAGACCAAGAAGCTGAAGCAAGGGGCGCCCTATCAATCGAAGGATATTAGTCAAGGTCCGGTGGTGAATGAGTCGGCATGCGAGAAAATCCTCGACTACATAGAGATAGGCAAGACGGAGGGTGAACTGGTGCACGGTGGCATGCGAGCCGCCGGCGATGGGTACTTTATTCACCCCACGATATTCACCGACGTGCCAGCGGATGCGAAGATTTCACAGGAAGAAATCTTCGGGCCGGTGCTCGCCTGCATTAAAGCCGATGATTTCGCGGATGCCTTGCGCATCGCGAACAACACCGAATACGGGTTGACCGGGGCCGTTTACTCGAAGAATCGGCAGCACCTCGAAACCGCACGCGAGGTCTTCCACGTGGGCAATCTCTATTTGAATCGAAAATGCACCGGTGCACTCGTGGGTGTACATCCTTTTGGTGGTTTTAACATGTCGGGAACCGATAGCAAGGCGGGCGGCCGCGATTATCTGCTTCTGTTTACTCAGGCCAAGGCGGTGTCCGAGAAGATCTAAGCGCCAGCCTTGTGGTTAGTCCGGGGCCTCAGCCCGGTCTTGAGGTGAGGCGACTTCCGCAGCGCGCTCTGACCTTTGGACACGCGCGAGGACCAGGAGCCGAAGGTCAAGGCCGGGCTGAGAGCTAGGAAGCAGACGGTTGTGGAAGTCGCCTCAGGACAACGGCGGGCTCATACCCAGTAGAGCAAACGACGGCGGGGAGAACGTGGGTCAAACAAAAAGGGCGGGCGCTTACAGAAGTGCCCGCCCTTGTCTCGTCACAGACGAATCGCGCTTAACCTTGCGCCTCGGCTTCTGCGGCACGGGCCCGCAGTTCTTCGTTGGCGCGAATCTGGATTTCCACGCGGCGGTTGGCCTGGCGGCCGTAATCGGTGTCATTTTCTGACACGGGCTTGAGCTCGCCATAACCGATGGTTTCCAGGCGCGAC
>JAOTUR010000342.1 GCA_029863805.1 Candidatus Krumholzibacteriia bacterium
CCTGACCCCGCGAATCGTGGCGGCGATGCTCCTCGCACGGATCAACCCGCAGGCGGCGGCTCGGTTTCTTCCAGAATCAGAAGCCGACGCCTTTGGCGCCGCTGCGTTTTCTTCGCTCATCGACGGAACCGTCTGCGACCCGGCACGCGTGCCAGACGATTTCCGCGGAGAGCTGAATCTCTGGGCGAGTCAGATGACGGGCCGAGACCTAAAACGACTCGACGTTGACCTCAGCGAGAAGGTGGCGTCGGCAGGAATTCCGACACTGATTCTGAGAGGCGATTGCGACTATGCAAAATGGGAGGTCACGTATCAGTACAAAGAGTTGTTTCCGGATTCGAAACTGCTCCTGGTGAAAGACGCGGGTCACATGCTCTTTCTGGAACAACCGGAGATTTTTACCGCCGCCGTGCGCGCGTTCTTGTTGGAGGAGCCGTTGCCGTTTCCAGTCTACACTGAAAGCAGGCCTCCTCGAGACGATTAGCCGCCGGGCATCCCCTGCTCAAAAACACAGAGCGAGTTAATGTACATCCGGCAATCTGTATCGCAAAATGTACCCACACCACCTCCCGTACCATTAATCAAGACCTTTTGTCCCGGTTGAATCCGTCCTTTGGTTTGTCGTTATATTCTATAGTTATGACTACATTTCCCTTCTTGTGTCCCTGTTCGACATAGCTGTGAGCCTCGGCAGTTCGCTCCAAGGGATAACATCTATCCACAACCGATTCTATCTTTCCGGCCTCAATAAGCTCTTTTAGGAAAAAAAATCTTCTGTTCGATAGCTTGCCAACCCCGTTATTACCTTTTTGCTGCTTGTCATTGAAGTCCATAGCCCTCGCACCATGAGCGCCACCCCAGGGTTAGCCAGAAGATAGACTCCATTCTTCTTCAACGATCTTACACAACGTGAAAACGAACTCTTGCCTACCACGTCAAAAATAACATCATAGGTCTCACCGCTTTTGGTGAAATCTTCTTGAGTGTAATCAATGACCTGGTCCGCACCAATCGAGCGCAGCGTGTCCAATTTCTCCGTGCTGTCCACTCCAGTCACTTCAGCCCCATAGTACTTGGCAAGCTGTACGGCAAAAGTGCCTATACTTCCAGAAGCGCCATTGATAAGCACGTTTTGTCCACTCTGGATATTTCCTTTTCTAAGAAAATGCAATGCATTAAGTCCGCCGGTAGGAACGGTGGCAGCTTCCTCATAGGTCATATTGGCCGGCTTTGTTGCCATTACATGTTTGCTCCGCAGACATAGGTAATCAGCATAAGCACCAAAACGAGCACTGCTAGGTGCAAACACTTGGTCACCTTTCCTAAATAGTTCTACTTCTTTGCCTACAGATTCAATTTCCCCAGCGAGCTCTTGCCCTAGTATTTGTATTCTTGGTTTTCTGAGACCCATATATAGTCGCAGCGGGAGCCAGAACAAGATTGGGATTTTGAAACGTCGCATTTCACAGTCCCCTGCTGTTGCTGTTGCCGCACATACTCTAATCAGTACTTCATTGTCCTTGGGAACAGGTTTTTCTACGTCTTTGAGCTGAAGAACATCCGGTGGTCCATATTTTGTGTATACAATTGCTTTCATAAATGCTCTCCCCGAAGCCTGGGGATCGATTCGCAAGATTTGTCAAGCCACCCAGCGCCGGATCGTGTACCATCGGTGATCATAGAACCATTGTTCACGCTGGTCATCGTGCACTTACCATCGGCATGCAGCACGGTCGACCGCATCCACAGTTTAAACGATTCCGATACCGACAGGAGCCCCAATATGTACCTCGGCCACTTCTCGATCAGCCTCGCCGTCAAAGACCTCCATGCGTCGCGGGCGTTCTACGAAAAGCTCGGCTTCCAGGTGACCGGCGGCCAGGCCGAGCAGAACTGGCTCATTCTGCAGAACGGCGACAGCACGATCGGTCTCTTTCAAGGCATGTTCGAGCACAACGTGCTGACCTTCAATCCCGGTTGGAACGCGCGCGGGCAACGTCTAGAGAAGTTCACTGACGTGCGCGACATCAAGCGTCAGGTGAAGAAGCAAGGACTGACCCCAACCACCGAGGCCGACGAGTCGACCACCGGGCCCGCAAGCCTGATGCTGCTTGATCCGGACGGGAACCCGGTACTGATCGATCAGCACGTGGAGTGATCCTAGTCAAACGGGGCTTCCACAACAACGCCGAAGGGCTCTAGTGCAGAACTGGCTCCATTACTGCGTTAGTGAACTCTTCTGGACACTCTTCTTGAGCAACATGCTAGCATTCGACAGAACTTATTTTTGGCGAGCGACAGATCAATCGCCTGCGGCATGCGCGAGTGCCGAGGGTGTCTGGCACCCGACGATCGCCGGAGCCTCGTGGATGAGTTCGTCGTTCTGCAGCGCCTCCACCATGAACAGGGCGAAGTCCACTCGGCGGGTGCGGTTGCTCTGCAGGATGGGGTCTCCCACGTGCCGGCTCCACACCGGCAAGCCCTGGCTCTCGCCCTCCTCGAGGTCGCTTCCGCGCACGGCCGTCCAACGGGTGTCGCTCGCGAACACCCGTCGGCAGGCCTCCACCTGGTCGTCGAGGTCCGCGGCGCGAAGGAGTTTGGCGAGCCAGCCGAACGCCTTCACTTCCCACAAAAACTTCCGCGAGTATTGGTCCTTGCCATCGCGCGTGATGTGCCACCCGCACGAGAACACGAGGCGCGCTCCCGGCTCTGCGTAATCGAGCACTGCCTGAGCCGTCCCGGACGCGTACTGGTGAACCCCCCAGGGCACCAGCACGACAAGCACCGCATCGCACCCGGCCACCGCACCCTGGATGACCTCAGGGTCGTTTGTCGCTCCCGGAACGACCGTGATCCGCCCCTCGAACCGGTCGAGCTTCTTCACGCTCTTCTTGCGGCACACACCCACCACCTCGTAGCCCCTGTCCAGCGCGTGCTGGACCATGTACTGCCCGAGTTTCCCAGATGCTCCGATGATGCTGACCTTCATGACGTCACACCTCTAATGCCCCGAGCCATAATGTTTGCAAAGCATGTGAATTCGTTCACAGGCCATCGCGCTATCATCCCTTGTAAGCGCAACAGACGTGTGATACCGTCCGCTGGCTTGCCACGGGCAGGTCTTTACTTCTCCGCATTCGAATCAACTTCCCGCACAAGCAACATCGCCGTGTTGAGAAAGCTTTGTTATAAAGATTTTCTCTTTCAGTTACGAGCTGTAACCACCAACCTAAAGAGGTGAGTGTGTCATGAAGAGTACCATGAGACTAATAGCAAGTGCCATCGCGCTGTCCATTGCCATCTTTGCGTCCTCAACTTCTGCGCTTGCTCAAAGCGACGCAACCAAGAAGGCCGAGGCTGAAATGAAGGCTACGTTTGGAACCGTGCCAGTCATGATGAGAGTCTATCCGGAGCGTCTGCGTGCCGGTGCATGGGAATGGTTTAAAGCGACGATGAGTCCGGATGCAGCCGTTCCGTCAAAGTTTTCCCAACTGATCTCGCTCGCGGTCGCGTCACAGATTCCCTGCGCTTATTGTGTTTACGCACATACCACAATGGCCAAAATGTTCGGCGCCACCG
>JAOTUR010000343.1 GCA_029863805.1 Candidatus Krumholzibacteriia bacterium
GATACCCAACTACTGGGGGATGTTGATCGGTACCATGTGTCTTATCCAGTTGTTCGTTGGAGTCGTGTTGGACCGTGGTTACGACCGGCGCCTGCCCTGGTATTACGTTGTGGCCGTTTTTTACCCGTTGGTCTATTGGATATTGATGGCGTTGGTTAGCTGCATCTCCACCCCGGGTGGTCTCATCGGTCCAAAAAAGGTGGGCGGACCCGTGCGGTGGAAACCGGTACGAGAAACTGGCTAAGCAGCATCTTTGTAGAGGGTTGTTATACATGAACCTGCTGAAACGAAATTGTTTTATCGCGTCTTTTAGCGCGCTGATCCTTCTCATGTGCGATGCGACGGCTGCAAGCCCGCAAGACGAGACGACGCGAGATGTCGTCTACCAAGCGCGTCGGGCGGCGGCCGCCGATGAACACCACAAGGCCATCACGCTCTATCTGTCGGCCATCGACCAAAAGCCATCGTTGCGCTCCGATTTGTCCCTGGAGCTCGGTAACCAGTACACGTGGGCCGAGCTCCCGGACTCCGCGATCGAGTGGTACTCGCATTATCTTGCTAAACACCCGGATAATCTGGATGCCAAGATCGGGATCGCTCGCGCGCTGAGTTGGGACGACCGTTTACAGGAGTCGGTGATGTACTACGAGTCGTTGTTGGCGGACAGCGGTGAGCGGCGCAACGAAGTACGGGTAGGGCTCGCCAAAGTCAAGTCGTGGCAACGGGACTTGGCGACGGCAGAGAGAATCTACCGCCAGGTGCTGGCCGACGATTTGGATAACCGCGATGCGAGGTTGGGACTTGCGGAAGTTACCAGTTGGTCGGGAAGGCCACGCCAGGCACGCGAGATGTATCGCGAGATACTGCTTGAAGACCCCGGCAGCACCGAGGCGCGAAAGGGGCTCGCCCAAACTTACAACTCGGTGGGACGTTCGGATATAGCGCTATCAACGCTGCGCTCGGTGCCAACCACCGACGAGCTGCTCAAGGAAGCGCGTGAGATACCGGACCGAGGTTCGATTAGCGGAGAGAATACGTTTGTGTACCGCGACAACACAACAGATGGCGATTTTACGGCGCTGCGGGTGGGCATCAACATGTCCGTCGCACACCTGACGCGCGCCGGCGTCCTCTTTACCCGGGCGAGACTAACCCAGCCAAGCAATCCGCACGTCACACGCGATGAATTTCTGTTTCCCCTGCGGCAACGCTTTACCGAGGCGCTGGCCGTGAACTTCAGTCCCGGATACCAGTGGAACGACTTCGATCCGGTGACGTTACCCCCGTCGACCCAGCCCGTTGACGAGTTCAATCTGTTTGTGTGGGACGCCTACGCCACGGTCACGCCGGTGGATTGGGTTCGCATCGATGTGGGCAATGCGAGACAGGTTCTGGATATCCCACGCTCAATTTTCAGGCGTATCGATGTGGTCACCACAAATGTCGGTCTCGACTGGCGTCTGCACCGAACTCTCTCCACTTTTTGGGAGCCAAGCTACAGCACCTATGGTGATGGTAACGAGCGTTTTGCCTTTGGCCAAAGACTGGAGTGGGTACCCCCGGTACGCATGCCGATCGATGGCGAGAACCGCGTGGTCCTCTCGCAGGGCAGCGAGTACATGAGTTTCAAGAGGCAACTGAACAACGACTACTTCAACCCCGTCAGCTACCTCTATCTTTTTGGGGGGGTACGCGTTGTAGCCGACGTTGCACCTCGCGTGAATATTAGTGTCGAGGGGCGTGTGGGTGGCGAGAGGGCAGCCGGGTTGGACTGGAAGTCAGTCGGGTCTTTTGATGGTGCTTTGCAAATCCGATTGACAAAGAGCGTCTATCTAAGAACGGGATACTCCCACTCGGGCTCCAGACTCACATCGCCCGATGGTTTCCGCTCCAAGGGTTTCTTTGTCTCGCTCGATTACTCGCTCCTACGGTAGCTCATGGGTTGGCTCACTGTTTTAAGAGAAGATGTGCGCAACGGAACCATCGTCGCCATGGTCTCGGTGGCGCTTTTTGTCGCACTATTGGCTTTTCGGACTCCCTTCGATCCTACACGAGCCGGAGCCTCCATCAAGGACTCCAACGCGGGCGATTCCTGGATCACAGGGTACATCGCGCCTACCTACGATACGCGTCGGGCCGGAGATGCAGCCGCCGTGCCGGTTCTCTGCCACCACTTCTTGAGGGAGGACACCGATGCCTTGAGGCTCCTTAAGATCCTGGGTGCCCTGTTTTTGAACCTCCCGGTCTTGAAAGACATGGACGTTTGGACACAAACCGCGTCGGAATTTGAGAAACAGATCGTGTATCTAAAGGAACGCGGTTACGTATCGGTCGATCTCGATGATCTCCTGGCCTGGCAGGTGGGGCGAGAAACGCTCCCCCGTAAAAGTGTCGTCATCACGTTTGATGACGGCGACCGCAGTGTGTTGGACGTCGCTTACCCGATCCTCAAGAGACACGGCATGAAGGCAACGCTCTTTGTGGTCACTGCTCGGGTCGGAAAGCAGTGGGAGCGGGTCAACTCGCTGACCTGGGACGAGCTTCGTTTCCTACAGGAGAGTGGCGTCTTTTCGATCGAGTCACACACACACAACCTCCATCACAAGGTCAAGACCACAAAGGGACGCCTCCCCGTTTTTCGAGCCATGAGTCGGGGCCTCTTTGCCCCGGCAGATGGAGAGCCCTGGCAGACGACGGTGTTCAACGACCTGGTTGCATCCCGCCGGGCGATCGCCACCCACCTCGGTCGTGACGCAAGGCACCTGGCGTGGCCTTACGGGTTTGGCAACGCCGGGGTCGACAGCGTCGCGGTGGCCGCTGGTTTTCGCACCATGTCAACGCTGGAAAAGGGCATGAATCTGCAGATGCAGACGGCACGGGGGCATCTCGTCGAGTCGAGCGCGTTAGCGCTTGCCGCAAATCCGGCGGGTGGCCCCATCGCGCTGGAAGTCTTCCCCTCATATGTGTCGGCCTACCCCCTTCCCAGAATTTCCTGGGATCGATTCAAAATCAAGCGTTACACTATTACCGCTAGAACCACGATTCGTGGCTTCGCGGAAATGATGTTGGAATAACTTCTTGTTCGACAGGTCGCGCCATCATGACCCAGGTCGAGACAGCGGCATCGGGGAGTGTGATGTTCGTGTCTTCCATCGCCCGCTATGGTGGAGGAGAGCGTTGGATGTCCGATGCAGCGCTGGGACTAAAGCGCCGCGGCCACGATGTGCAGCTGGTGGCCCGACCCGGCAGCCCACTGCAGGACAAAGCTGTGAGCCTCGGGATTGACACCACAGCGGTTGAGATGCGGTCGGATCTCGATCCCCGGGCCATCACGCGGCTGACAGGTCTCATCGGTCGCGCGTTGCCGGATGTGATTTGTGTGAATCTCGATCGTGAAGTTCGACTCTGCGCCATCGCGCTGGCGCTGGCCAAGAGGATCCATCGCCGAGGTCTCGACGAGACACGTCTCATCCCACGTAGGGGCAGCGAGTTTCCGTTAAAAGACAACTTTCGATACCGTATCGTCTACAACCGCTTCGTCGATTG
>JAOTUR010000062.1 GCA_029863805.1 Candidatus Krumholzibacteriia bacterium
CGTTGTCCAAGCCGCTAGTGGTCGCGGCATAGCCACCGCTAAGCCCGATTCGTTCACGATTCGGGTCCTTGCCATCTTCGGTGTCAGGTTGCGCGGATGAGCCGGTGGCGAGAAATGATATGATCAGTGCAAGCCAAATGCTTTTCATAACCACAATCTAATGTGTGCCCACGTGGACGTAAAGAGCGAACCATCGCGGACCGCGGTCCGCCGTGGGCACGTTTCCTGTAGCTGTCAAGACCCATGGCAGGGACGTGGGCGGCACAGGTGTCGGTGCAGCCGGCCGCTGGTCTGGTCATCGCCAATAACATATTTTAACAAAATGGGTTAGCTCCGGGCTGATCCTCGATAGCGCAAACGCCGGTAGAAAACCAACCGGGCCAACGACCGGTAGCAAAACAGATTCCTATGAGAAACACAATAAAATTTGGCTCGTATTTTGGCATTCCGGTTCGCATCCATTTCACCTTTCCGTTGATTCTTGTGGCCTTTGGAGTCGAAGGCGGGCTACGGGGAGGTTGGCTGGAGGCTGTGTGGGCGATCCTGCTGGTGCTCACCGTGTTTGTTTGTGTGGTCTTGCACGAGTTCGGCCACAGCCTGCAAGTTCGTCGCTATGGCATCGAGGTCCGAGATATCGTGCTTTTGCCGATCGGCGGCATGGCGCGAGCCGAGAAGATACCGGAGGACCCAAGACAAGAAATAATTGTCGCGATTTCGGGTCCTCTGGTCAATTTTGTAATCGCACTGTTCTGTGGCCTGGTCATCTGGGTTCGCCGTTCACCCCTGGATATCAATGGTGATTTCCTTTTCCATTTACTCGCCATCAATATGGTTCTCGGCACCTTCAATCTGATCCCCGCCTTTCCCATGGATGGGGGAAGAATTCTACGCGGTCTAATGGCGATGAGAATGCCTTACCTAGACGCGACACGGTATGCCAAAAATATCGGCCAGATAATAGCCATCCTGTTTGTCTTAATAGGCTTTGTCAATACGCAGTTCATCATGTTGCCTTTGATCGCGGTGTTCATATTCTTTGGCGCAATCGCCGAGGAGAGGACAGTCCGGCTCAAGGAACGGTTGGGCGGTAAGCGAGCGGAAGATTTTGTCTGTCAGCACCTTCCCATGCTGACCGCCGACGAGACGTTGGAGAACGCCTCAGTCATCGTCGGAGATTCTCGTCTGTTTGCGTTTCCCGTCTTTGATGCGCATGGCAACCTCATGGGGGTGGTGGAAACAAGAGAACTCAAAGACGCACTGGTAAAAGGCCGGACTGCCGACTCGTTACGGGCATATGTAAAAACGGGGTTTCCGCTGATCGCCAGCGACACGCCGGCCTCACAAGTCTATCACTTTCTACGATCCCACAAGCTTAGACTCGCCGCCATTACGCGACAGGATAACGGCTTCCTGGGTCTCATAACCATCGACGATTTGGCGGACAGGCTCCGCTGAGGCATGCCCGGTCCGCGGTAATGCCCTAATCCCGGCCCGCCGTCACTCGCATCCGCTTGCTCACCTCGATCATAGTGCATTATGCATCCGCCACCACAGGCACTGCGTGGAACGCATTTTGCCATTCTATCATGATCCAAGGGACGAGGCACCGGTTTTCGAGCATGTTGCACGATTCGCATGCTATGGTGCAACAACCTCAGAGTCTTTGCCAGAAAGGAGATCGCACATGGGACAAGTACTGGAGCAGAAATGTGACGGCACGATGGAGTCTCAAACGCTTTACGACTTGGCGTTGCGCAAGATCAACGCTAACAAGTTCCGCGAGGCGTTGAACCACCTGATCGAGGCCCTGCGTATCGCACCTAGTAATCCAGTGTACCTGTCTTATTTTGGCTTGTGTCTGGCCCACGTCGAGCGCGACTACAGCCGAGCGATTCGGGTCAGCAAACAGGCTCTCAGGGTGTTCTCAAAAGACCCAATGCTCCACGTCAACCTTGGCAAAATCTACAAGCTCAAAGGCAGCAACGCCCTCGCCCATCGGCAGTTTCTGCGTGCCTGGGAGCTCAACAAACGCCACCCCGTGACGGCCGTAGAGTTGACACGCATGGGGATCCGCCGTCCACCGTTCATTCGCTTTCTTTCGAGACGCCATTGGGCAAATAGATGCCTGGGCGTTGTTCGTGCCACACTGGAAAGAAGGCTCGTCGGACACCGACAGTGCTAGTTTGGCTGCGTCACGGTTACCGAAAACCACACGGCGATTCAAGGATCATACCTACAGCTTTACTTCGCTAGTTTCCGCTTCTTTGGCATCCGCCACGGGTGTATCTTTGACTCAGAGCGAGTCTCCGGGGTGAGCGTACTCGGCGTTGGCCGTGGCCGCGATGACAAAACGGCGTTTTTATGCGATTGATCTACGCATTGTTCATTCTGGCATTGATGGTGTGCAGCGGTTGTGCGCCATCGCACGTTGCTGGTCGCGATTACACCCGTGCGAGCGAGATAAACGCACGCAAGGGACGGGCCCACACGCTGATCGAGGGTGGTCACTACCAAGAAGCCATCGATCTATTGACGCCACTCAGAGAACATCAAGTCAAAGATTCCCAGTTGTACTCGATGCTCGGCGAAGCGTTGTGGAAGGTCGGTGCGTACGATCAGGCGGTGTCAAATTTTGAGTCGTCGATTCGGCTCAACTACTCGGATTCGCACACTCACCTGACGTTTGGCGAAATGCTAATGGAAATGGGCAAAGTGGGCCGGGCGCTTACCGAGTTCGAACTGGCCGTAAGCTTCGACGAGAAAGAACCCCTGGCGCACTACAATTATGGTCTGGCGCTTTACGAATTCGGGCGCAAGGATGAAGCGTTGTCGCAGTGGGGGATGGCGCGTAGGTTGGATGTTCGGGACGCGAGGTATGCGGAGGCGTTGGGGATCGGCCACGGTGGCACGGACGATGTCAAAGCGCTCGAATACTTCGAGGAAGCTTTACAACTCGGCGCCAACACACCAGTCTTTCACAACAACTTCGGGTTGCTGCTGACACGCCTTCAGGAGTATGCAAGAGCGAGAACTCATTTCGAAACCGCTGTGGGCGCGGATCCCCATGATCCGAGATATCGCTTCAATCTGGCCGTCGCTGCGTTGAAAGCGAAGGATTTTCGGGCCGCCATACCGCTACTGGAGGTACTTCATCGCGACTCACCCGACGACGGCACGTACCGGATCTATCTTGCCAGGGCCTGCTACGAGGAGCGGCGTTTTGCGGAGACGATCGAGTTGCTCGAAGGATGGTTGCAGACGCCTGGAGCGGTGGGGAATCCGACGGCCGGGGGCCATAAAAGTGCAGGTGCACCCGTGGCGGGTCTCAACGATGCCTACGATGTTCTCGCGATGAGCTTCCGCGGAATCGGTCAGCTCGACAAGGCAACCGTGTACATCGGCAAGGCGTTGGAAATCCAGCCCGCAAGCCCCATCCACCTCAATAATTATGGTGTTATTTTGGCCGAAAATGGTAGGATAGAGGAAGCCAAGGCCCAGTGGCAAAAGGTGCTGCGTATCGAGCCCGACAACGCGGTGGCGAAGCAGAATCTTTCTGCTTTCGGCAAGTAACAATCTCACTCGGTTCTCGTAGTTTCCTGATGAGAAACACTAACCCACAAATCGACGTAGCGCTCTAGCAAGGCGGGTAGGATGTACTGCAAGTATTGCGGCAAGGAAATCGAGGAGAAAGCGGAAATCTGTGTTCACTGCGGTAGACGTATTCGCAGTTCGATCTCCAGCTTTTTCGAGAATAATGAGATTACACGGCTGCGCCCGGTAAAGGACCAGAAAAGCCCGGGTCTGGCAGGTTTTCTTGGTTTTGTGCTGAGCTGGATCTTGCTGGGGCCGCTCGGATACCTCTACCTGGGGCAGTGGAACTGGTTCTGGATTACCCTCGTGATTACGATTATTGCCTACCCGCTAACGTTTGGGCTGGCGTTGGTACTGTTCCCATTTATATTTGGATTCCACCAGTATCAAATGGCCAAGGAGCTCAACGAGGCGTTAAAAAGCGCCAGCGACAGTCAAAGAAGTCCGGCCGAAGGGTAGAGCAACCCATAGATGGAAAGAAACCTAGCGCTCGAGCTGGTCAGAGTAACCGAGGCCGCCGCCCTGGCGTCTTCGCGTTGGATGGGCAAGGGGGATGGCCGGGATGCCGACCATGCGGCGTGCGAGGCGATGGCCATCGCCATCAAATCGGTCAAGATCAAGGGTCATATCGTTTTTGGCGAGCGAAACCCCCGCAGCGAGTTGTCCAAGGGACGGATCGTAGGCGCAGGTGGACCCCCCGAAGTGGACGTTGCCGTGGATCCGCTCGAGTCCATCAATTCGGTGGCCATGGGTCGGCCAAACGCGATTTCAATCATCGCGGTCGCCGACAAGGGTTCCTTCTTCGATTCTCCCGTACAGTACATGAACAAGATCGCGGTGGGTCCCGAAGCGGCCGGCAGGATCGATATAAAAGCGAGCCCGCTCGAGAACCTGGTCAATATCGCCGACGCAAAACGCACATATGTGGAGGACCTTACGGTCTGCATCCTTGACCGCGAGCGACACAAGGAGCTCATCGAAAAGGTTCGGTCAACCGGCGCCAGGATCCAGCTGATCGATGATGGAGACGTTTCAGCCGCCATCGCCGCGGCGACGGCGGGCAGTGGCATTGACGTGTTGATGGGTGTCGGTGGTGCGAGTGAGGGTGTGCTGTCGGCGGCAGCGTTGAAGTGCGCCGGGGGCGATTTCCAAGGGCAGCTGCATGTGACCAACGACGAAGACGTCGCGGCTCTCAAACGAGTCGGTTTTGCGAACAAGGATCAAGTGCTGGGAATTGGCACCTTGGTAAACGGCGATCGGGTTTTGTTTGCGGCGACCGGCGTGACAAAAAGCGATATTCTGCAGGGTGTCCAGTACCGTCATGGCGGCGCCGTCACGCATTCGATCGTTATGCGTCGACGATCGGGCACGATTCGGGTCATTCAGGCCAGTCATTCGTTCGATCGAAAACCTGACTACGCCTGATTAACTTCCCGCCCTGGTTGTCCTAATTTCTATGGATCTTCCCTTTCCGGAATCTGTCGATAAGCGAGGACCCCTCGCCGAGAGAATGCGTCCACGCACGCTCGAAGAGTTCCTCGGCCAGGACGATGTTGTGGGGCCGGGAACGCTGCTGCGTAGCGCACTGGCACAGGGTGAGTTGCGACAATCGCTAATTCTGTGGGGCCCGCCGGGTTGCGGCAAGACGACGCTCGCCCGCATCATCGCCAACAACGTGAAGGCGCGCTTTGTTACCTTCAGCGCAGTCACATCGGGAATCGCCGAGGTCAAGAGAGTTATAAGCGATGCGAGAAAGCTGCGAACGATCGATGGCAAGCCTCTGCTGCTTTTCGTAGATGAGATTCATCGTTTCAACAAGGCGCAACAGGACGCGTTCTTGCCACATATCGAGGATGGTACGATTGTCTTCATTGGTGCGACGACGGAAAACCCCAGTTTCGAGGTGATCACGCCTCTGTTGTCGCGTTCACGTGTGTTGGTTCTCAAGGAACTCGACAAGCCCGCCATACTCGACATCTTGCGTCGTACGCTCGCCGACAGTGACCGCGGTCTCGGTAGTACGCACATCACAACGGACGACGACGTGCTCTCATACGTTGCAGATGTTGCCCAGGGTGATGCCAGGGTCGCGCTGAATGCCTTGGATTACGCGGCTTCGGTTCTGACCCGCAGTGGTGAGCGACAGCTGACGCAGGAGCTTATCAAAGACGCGTTGCAAAGCCGACTCGTCTCGACGGATAAATCGGGCGAGTCACACTATAATCTTATCTCAGCCCTTCACAAGAGTCTGCGTGGGGGTGACGTGGATGCCGCGATGTACTGGCTGGCGCGGATGTGCGAGGCGGGTGAAGATCCGTTGTTCATTGCCAGACGGCTCGCCGTCTTTGCATCGGAAGACATCGGCAATGCCGATCCTCACGCGCTTGTACTGGCGGTGGCGGCCCGAGACGCGGTCGATTTTCTGGGATATCCCGAGTGCACACTTCCTCTGTCACAGGCAGTCACCTATCTGGCTCTCGCGCCAAAGAGCAACGCCTCATATGCGGCGTACAAATCGGCCGCTGAAACGGTTCGCAAGAATCCGCCCTATCCGGTACCGCTGCACATTCGCAACGCGCCGACGCGATTGATGAAAGACCTGGGGTACGGAAAGGGCTACAAGTACCCGCACGACTATCCCGACTCGTTTGTCGTGGACGAGTATCTCCCCGAACCACTCAAGAAGAGCCGGTACTACGAGCCCCGCGATGTAGGGTTTGAGAAAGAGCTTCGCAAACGGCTCGAGGAGCACCGCAAAAAGCAAGGGCGCGAGTGATCGCTTGGCCTCGTTTTGGCTGGGATCATCGTGACTTGTTCTCGGCCCGCTGCGCTCGGCTACCCGCCTGACGGTGGTTGATCCTCGCTTGCTCCGCGCAAAGGGCCAGCGAACAAGTCCACGATGATCCTACCTTGAGCCGGGTGCGGTCGGGCGCCTGTTACCAGAGCTCGGCGGGCGCTGAGAGCCCTTGACCCAGTGATGTCTGAGCGTTAAGCTTATAGTGTGGGATAAACGAAAGGGTGTGTGCGTGCCGGCGACGACGTCAGTAGCTCAATCCCCACACTACCCCCTTACTCAGCAATTGTTTGGCGGGGCCGCCCGTGCTGCGGAACCGAGCAAGCGGTATCAGCCTCACAGGCTCCTCGACCGGGTCCGCGATGCTACCCGGGTGGGCCACCTGAGTCATCGGACGGAGCAGGCCTACATCGGCTGGATTCGTCGATTCATCCTTTTTCATGGCAAAAAGCACCCCGCTCAAATGGGTTCGGACGCGGTCCGCGAGTTTCTAGCCCATTTTGCCGTAAGAGACGGGGTGAGCGCCTCCACCCAGAACCAGGCGCTGTGCGCGCTCGTATTTCTCTATAAGAGGGTGCTTGGTCAGGAACTTGGACTGGCCGTTGCTGCAGACGGCGCCCGGGGGCAGCGAGTTTTAGTGAATGATTTTACAGGGCACTGCAGCAGAACGGCAGGACGTTAGGGTGACCGACCTACCCGAGGCTAGACAAGGGGGAATCGAAATGCGAGACCAACGAGGTTTGGGACCCACCGTCATTCTTGCTCTATTGATCACGGTGGGTTGTGGGCGTGACAACGGCGTCACGCCATCCGATACGACCGCGCCAGCGAGCGTGGCCGATCTCGCGAGCTCTGCTACCTCCCATTCGTCAGTGAGGTTGAGTTGGGAGACCCCGGGCGATGACGGGACCAAAGGAACTGCGGCCGAGTATGACGTCCGTTATTCGACCGCCGTCATCACGAACGCCAACTTTGGTTCTGCCACACGATCACCTGACGCGCCGATACCGAGCACGGCGAGGGCTCGCGAGGGCTTTAATGTTATCGGGTTGGCAGAGGAAACGACGTACTATTTCGCGTTAAAATCAACTGATGAGTCGGGAAATTGGTCGGAGCTTTCCAACGTCACGAGTGCTACAACGCGCTCGGCGGCGCCCCCTCAGTTTGTTCTCAATTGGGGCTCGCCGGGCTCAGGCGACGGCCAGTTCGATTTCCCGCTGCGCGTCGCTGTCGATGGCAGCGGCAACGTCTATGTGGCAGAATTGATCAACCAACGTATACAGAAGTTTGACAACGCGGGGACGTTTCTTACGAAGTGGGGTGGTGGTCAGCTCGGCCGTCCAGAGGGTGTTGCGGTGGATCGCGGCGGCAACATTTACGTGACGGATGGCACGGTTGTGCACAAGTTTGACGGGACGGGGACATTCCTCACTCAGTGGGGCTCGCCGGGCTCGGGCGACGGCGAATTTGGCTATGCCAGAGGCATTGCTGTTGGCCCTAGTGGCAATATTTACGTTGCGGATGAGACTAACCAACGCATTCAAAAGTTTAACGACGCGGGAACCTTTCTCGCCAAGTGGGGCTCACACGGCTCGAGCGACGGTCAGTTTCAAAAACCGGTGGATGTTGCCGTTGACGGCAGCGGCAATGTCTACATCGTTGATCGGACAAACGATCGCGTGCAGAAATTTAGCAGCACCGGGACCTTCCTCACCAAGTGGGGCTCGCCGGGCTCGGGTGAGGGTGAGTTCGACTTTCCGATCGGCATTGCGGTAGATGGCGCAGGCCGTGTCTACGTAGCAGATCAAGCTAACCGGCGTTTCAGAAGTTTAACAGTACGGGTGCTTTCCTGACAGAGTGGGGTAGATGGGGGTCTGGAGACGGTCAGTTTACCAATCTATTTGGCGTCGCTGTGGACGGTAGCGGCAACGTCTACGTCACGGATTTTGGTAAAGCCCGCGTTCAGAGGTTCACAGAGTGAGTGGGGTTGCCGGCACCCTAACTAGCCGCTGTTGCGGACGGCGGCCGGCAGCGGCGAGATGGAGTGAACGATTGGTGAGGGCGCCGCAGCAGAACGGCAGTGCGTTAGGCCGTTAAGGACATCAAGAAGTGGAGGAGTGAGGATGCCGATACATCTTAACGACTTGGATGTGAGTTCCGAAGTTGCTGGATTGAGTTCTGCGTTGATCGTTCCCTGCAATATGTGTCCTGCAGTGACGATAGCCGTGAGAGAAGAGAAGCCTTTCATTCAGTTGTTCAGAAGTTTCCTGAAGTCGGTTCCTTTCGAACAACACATCAGGGACATGCAGTCCCAACTAAGTAAAAACGGTGTAAAGACAGAAGTGTTCAAAAGCAATCTTCCCCACCAGTGGTTCGTTTGCATGTGGACTTCAGGTCGACGCAAGAAGCTGCGGGAATATGCGAGACGATATGAAGCTGCGATAGTTCTGGGCTGCGATACTGCGACTGAGACTGTACGTGATTCAGTCAAATCCGCCAACTGTAAGGTGATTGAAGGAATGGAAGTTGCCGGTTTTATGAACGCAAAACTAAAGGTCCGTTTGCCATGCGATGTTACTTTTCAAGACTGCAAGATAATTCCAATCACCCAGCGTAAGAACGGAGAAGGCAAGTCAGACTGGCATAGCAACCACTGGCAATGAATTGCGAGTACTACCATTGATCCAGAGTGTTTTACGGCCTGGCCGAAAGGCCGTCGGCTACTGGCGAAGCTGGAAGCGCCGCCAGGCCCGCGGCTGAGCGCTTAGGCGTTAGGCGTCACTGAAACCTCTGGATTCGCAGGCGCGGATACTCGGCCAGGCAGCGAGCTCAAGTCGGGGCCGAAAGCAACGAACACCTAAGGAGGCGGCATGAACTCAGTGAAAGCGACAGCGCGTCGGACAGGGGTGCTGTACTTCCTGTTCATGATCGCGGCGATCCTCGGCGAGTTCTTTTTCCCAGCCTTCATGGTTTCTGGGGATGCCTCTGCTACGGCCCGCAACATCACCGCTGCCGAGGCGACGTACCGCATTACAATCCTGACTGGCTTTGTCACTCTCGTCATCTTCATCGTCCTGGTTGTGAGCCTGTACAAGTTGCTCAAGGACGTCGACAAGAGCCAGGCCATGCTCATGGTGCTGTTGGTGTCAGTCGGCGTCGCCGTCGCGCTTGCCAACCTACTCAGCAAGTTCGCGCCGCTGGTACTCCTGAGCGGCGCCGACTACTTGTCCGTGTTCACTAAACCTCAACTGGACGCCCTGGCGCTGGGCTTTCTCAGATTTCACAGCGGCGGACTCATTCTCACCATGGCGTTCTGGGGCCTGTGGCTCTTTCCGTTCGGCATTCTCGTCATCAAGTCGGGATTCTTTCCTCGGGTCCTGGGCATCTTGCTGCTGGTTGCGGGTTTTGCGTATCTGATCAGTAGCGTCACATCCCTTGTGTTGCCTGATCACAGGCAGGTTGTTTCGCGGATCATGATGCCGCTCTATTTCGGAGAGGTGCCGATAATTTTCTGGCTTCTCATCAAGGGAGCCCAAGTGCCACAATCACAGGCGCAGTCCTCTCAGGTCAGCTGAGGGCCTGCCCAATGTGCCGCCTAACAACCGGTTGCAGCGGACGGGGTGCCGCCGCCGCTGAACCGGAGCGTTAAACTGAGAGGGACACAGTGTGGTAAGCACAGACCTACGCTATCCGATCGGCGAGTTCACGTTGCCCGGGAAGCTCGAAACCGGTGCCAGGAGCCGCGCGATTAACGAGGTTGCAGATTTGCCGTCGATGCTACGCGCTGCGGTGATGGAACTGAGTGATGAACAGCTGGACACGCCTTATCGCGCCAATGGTTGGACACCGCGACAGGTCGTCCACCATTTGCCCGACAGCCACATGAACAGCTATGTACGTTTGAAGCTCGCATTGACCGAAGACACGCCGACCATCCGGACGTACGACGAGGCGCTGTGGGCTATGTTGCCGGATGCGGCGGCACCGATCGGTTCATCGCTGGGTCTTCTTGACCGGCTCCACGAGCGATGGGTTTTTCTTTGGCGAAGCCTCTCGAAGCGTGACTGGGATCGTCGGCTTCGCCACCCCGACCTTGGTGAGATGAGGGTGGACGAGCTGCTTGCGTTCTATGCCTGGCATGGGAGGCACCACGTCGCCCACATCACGGAGTTGCGGAGGAGAAAGCGGTGGTAAGGCGTTGGTTCGCTGAAAGTCATAGGGGGGGACCTACCAGATTTTTGTTCGCCGATCGAGTTGAGGTCGCGTTCTAACTGGCCGCTGCAGCTGACGGGCCGCCGGCCGCCAGGTGCATGTAAGCGTACCAGGCCCGCGGCAGAGCGCCGTGCCGTTAGGTGGATATCGGCAACATGAGTTCTGAACGACAGTTGGTTTATTCTTTCGATGGGGAAATTCCACTGGAGGTTTTTTGTGACTAGAAAGGTAGCTGAGGCATGGCTTGATGCATTTCGCAACAAAGATGTTTCTAGACTTGAACTCGCTGAAGACTTTGTTCATACGAGCCCTTTTGGAGAAATCAGGGGCAGAAAAGTATACCTTGATATGGTTAGGGAAAACTCTGACGCTTTTTTTAGTAAGACGATCGAAATCCTCGATGTATTCGATTGTGGCGATAAATTTGCCGTTCGATACCTGATCGACAAATCTCCGGCTTGTGATTGCATTTATATTCGAAATGGTCAGATTTCGAAAATCTATGCTTACTACCATTATGGAGAAAAGCCGGCTTTGTCTGCCCTATCGCGTTGGTATACAGGCTAACTCGCCGCTGCTACCGACCGCACGCGGCGCTATACTAGAAAAATGAGGATTAGTTCCGCCGTGTGGCGGCAGAGCACCGTGACGTTAGCCGGCCCCACCCGCCGGTAAACCCTTGAGAACACCCATAAACAAGGAGAGAGAAGTGAAAAAGTTTATGTTTCTGCATTTCGGATTTGAAAAACCCACCCCGGAAATCATGGAGGCTTGGCATGCTTGGTTTGAATCGATCTCCGACAAGCAGGTCGACCAGGGTGGTTTCGGTGGTGGTCGAGAAATCTCAAAAAGTGGAACCAGGGACCTACCATGGAATATGGAATCCATTACTGGCTACCACATCATCGAGGCGGAGAGTCTTGATGCTGCGGAGAAACTTGCCCAAAGCA
Organism: Candidatus Krumholzibacteriia bacterium; assembly: GCA_029863805.1. GTDB lineage: Bacteria > Krumholzibacteriota > Krumholzibacteriia > WVZY01 > WVZY01 > JAOTUR01. Next base: position 11,548 of record JAOTUR010000062.1, read on the forward strand.
ATCCATTTATTGCGAGCGTTCGAATCTACGAAGTGAGGTCGATGTAGAGTCGTTTCCACGCACAATACGCGCGCAGCAGAAGGGCAGTACGTCATGTGGCTCCCCCTGGGAACGGAGATACTTGCGAATGAACACAATGACCGATAGGACACGCGTGTGGATCATCATCGCCCTGGTGATCCATTTCGGGTGCACTTCGACGGGGCGAGTACAAACGACACCGTCACCCGGTGTCGATCGAATCCCCGCCACCGTCGCTGTATATCCGCTCCTCTCGGGTGTCGAGGTGGATGGGCGTTATTGGCCGATCAAACCGCAAACGCAGGGCTCCCGTGAAGAGATTTATCTTGCACCACCTACCGACTCGGAGCTGACCATCACACCCTCGAGCCAGATGCTGACGGGTGAACTATCCGTGCAAATGACTCGGCATGGATTCGATCTTCGTGAGATGCCGTACGAATTGAAGGAGTCATATACACCAGACGGCGACAACGCGTATGTGGTCAGTCTCGCACTTCTCGACGAGCTACGTGAACAGCATGGGCTTGGCGCTGTCATTGTCGGCAACGCGTTCTTCATGAAGGATCGACGTAACTATCAGCCGGCTGAGACTCGAGTGGTCGCCGCGTATCTCAAGGTGATCGACACGGAGACCCTCGCGGTGTTGTGCCAGGTGACAATGTCGTACGATGCCTACGGACGAGATCTCAACGACGTCGCACAAAGTATGGCGAGTCACCTTGCGCATATGGCCGGGCTTGTCACGAAGTGATGGTGCTAGAGACGAATAAGATAAGTTAGCCGGACTCGGGGTAACCATGAAGAACGAGAAATCATCAGCTAGGCTTAAACCGTTGTTCGTTGGGCGCATGAGCCGGGTGCTGTTCGGCCTCGGAACTTTCGCCCTCATCGCGGCGATTGGGCCATCGACCCTGACGACTTGGGGCACGGTCGCATTGGTTGCGCTTGGGCTGTCGTTTCTGATAGGCGGCCTTATGGGCAACCCGGGATGCGAGCTGACTGCGATCCCAAATCTATTGCTTTCGGAGAAAAAGAAAGTTCACTGCTTGTGACCGATTTGGACGCCCTTGGACAGGGCGGAGCATAGCTTGAAAGGCAAAGACCGGAAATCTAGTGGGTAGTATGCGGAACCATCGTCTGGGAGGTACCTATGCGTGGATTGTTTGCGTGCGTCATTCTGGTTAGTTTCACTCTTGTGCAGCCGTGCTACGGAGACGATTCTGCCGTAGAGTCGCAGTCACAGGTTGCAACCCCCAGCGACTCACTGAGGGTGTGGCAGAGCTTGTTTTCACTCACGGGATTCAAGTATGAGTACGACGCCCATAAAGGCGACGTTGGTATGGGCGGGAGTAAAGTGAAGGAGATCGTACGAGGCAACCAGGAAGCATTCCGCGAAGTGCAATTGTTCGGAAGATTTCAGGTGCCTAGCTTTTTCATAACCGTTATATCGGCCGGAGTGGCTGGTTGGGGTGTTGGAAGTGATAATGAGAGTCTAATTTACGGGGGTCTGGGGGGAGTAGTCGTGGGGTTCATAATTGATCAGATAGGTTATTCACACCTCAAGAAGGGCGTTCGCGTCTACAACGATAGCGCGCGGTAAGCGGCGTCAATGAGTGTTAAATAATGCCTGTTTAAGGAGTTGTGTCATGAAGCATTGTGGAACCCTTGCACTAATGCTGGTCCTGTCTTGCCTGGTATTTTGGCAAGGGTGCTCAGATAGTCCCGAACAGCCCAAGACTGGAACCGTTTCTGCTTTGGTGATCGATGGTTCACTTGGGCCAGTTGCGGATGTGGAGATCACACTCACACCTATGAATCTTGTCTCGCGGACTGACGATGACGGGCGGGCCCTCTTCGAGGTCCCGGCGGGAGATTACTTCGTCGATGCCAAGGTATGTTGTGCGGGGCCGGGATTCATAAACTACCATCTCCCGGTTACGGTTCGATCGGATAGGACAGTACGGGTAGAGCTGCGGGCGTGCCTGGTGTGCTTGTGAAAAGCCGACTGGACGTAGCCACATGACTGGCCGTTGATGCAGACGGGGCCCTATAGGGGTGAGGTTGAGAAGCTGGTTTTAGAAACGCCGCAGCTCTTAGTCGTCGCTCGGATGTTTCGTTTGTGTAGCGCACTCATTGGCGTTGCGGAGCGTTTGCGATGCTCGTTTCGATTGCGCAGTTGGAGCTATTGGAGGAGGAAGCGGATCGAATCGCCGCGCTCGAGCGTTTGGCGTGGGCCCCAAAGATGGCTCGAAACGGATACGAGGATTTGGTTGATGCCTACGTCTGGACGCGAATGAGGCTGATAGACTAAAAAGGGGTTGTCTCATGGCGCGCTAACACGCCGCTGCTGCCGACAGCGGGTTGGGGACGTGAGGGGTTGAGCGAGAGAACAGAGGTTGTAAGAATGAAGGAGTCGCCGCTGTGGCAGAGTGGCCAGTCGTTAGAGGGACTAACGGGATGGATTTGAACTCACAACAGAAGTTAGCTCTTGGATCTCTTTTGGCGGTCATTGGAGCATTTGGGATCGTTGCCCGTCCGCTGATCGGTTGGTCTAATCTTGACCGTCCCTGGAGTTTTCTGCTGGGGTTCGCGTTCGGCGTTCTGGGCGGGATTGGTGTGACATTAGGAATATCTGCTCTGATCGATCGACGATCAGGATGATGCGCTAGCAGGCCAACTCTTTGCAGCTGCGGGCCGCAATGCGCCTGAAGTTCATCGTCAATACTGGACTCCTAGCAGCAAAGGAGAGGGACATGGCGGCAAATCATGCTGTGGTTGTCGATCGTGCCGTGCCCGGAACTCTTACTGTCCGTGAAGTGACGCTCCCTAATCCATTGCCCTCAGAAGCAATGGTGCGTGTGATGGCTATTTCACTCAATCGAGGGGAAACACGCCGGGCGGTGGAGGCCGCGGATAGCTGGTGTCCAGGCTGGGATCTCGCCGGTGTTGTCGTGCAGGCAGCCGCAGATGGTTCAGGCCCACCCACAAGTGCACGTGTGGTCGGTTTGCTGCGCTCTGGAGCCTGGGCAGAAACCGTCGTTGTCCCCACCAGTGCCCTGGCAGAGTTGCCGGACGCCGTCACCTTCGCTCAGGCCGCAACGCTCCCTGTGGCTGGCCTCACGGCCCTGTATTCCCTTGCCAAGCGCGGTCTCCTCCTGCATCGACGGGTGTGTATTACTGGGGCGACCGGTGGGGTGGGGGATTTTGCCGTCCAGTTGGCGCGTCTGGCCGGAGCCGAGGTCATCGCGCAGGTGCGCCGTCCCGATCAGGTGGCCATGGTCGAGCAGATTGGGGCGGATGCTGTGGTCATCGGTGAAGAGACCACGGCCTTTGCCCAGCACGCACCCTACGATTTGGTATTGGATTCCGTCGGAGGGCCGTGCCTCGCGGCGGCACTGGCTACCCTGACCAAAGATGGAGTGTGTGTATCGTTGGGGGGCTCGGCGTCGCACGAAGCCACCTGTGACTTCAGACAGTTTCGCCAAACAGGCCGTACGACGCTGTATGGTTTCATGCTGTTTGAGGAATTGACGCTGGAGCCTGCTTCGGTCGGGCTAGCGCATCTGGCTGGGCTGATTGCCGTGGGGCAGCTTAAGCCGACTATCAGCGTGGAAGCCCCCTGGACCCAGATTGGCCAGGTGGCTCGCCAGCTCCTCGACAGGAAGTTTGTAGGGAAGGCCGTCCTGCATGTAGCAGCGAGCCCAGATGAGACGACAGCACATTAGCCGGACAAGGACTACGA
>JAOTUR010000063.1 GCA_029863805.1 Candidatus Krumholzibacteriia bacterium
TTGAAAGCAGTGATACTGATCCTCTTTTTGATAGTACTCATTTTGTACACGCAGCTTATCCGGTTGCAGCCGGTTGAGGCATCGCGCCAGGCCGCTCTCGATCGGGTACCGATTGCTTTTGCAGACTATGTGGGGAGCGACCGACCGATGAGCCAGCAAGCGCTGGATGTGCTGGGCGCAGACCAGGCGATGTATCGCGAGTACCGCAAGGCCGACGGTCGACCGATCCTGGTTTTTCTGGGTTATTTTGGCTCGCAAAAAGAAAACTCCCAGATTCACTCGCCAAAACACTGCTATCCTGGCGGTGGTTGGGCGATATACGACGAGTTGTTTGCCGATGTAGAATTCAACGATGAACACATCAGAACCAAGGCGCTTCTGCTTACCAATGGCAAGATGGGCCAGTTGGTGTACTACTGGTTCCATACCGATTCTGGCATCGTTACCAATGAATACGCGTTGAAATGGGACCAGATGACCAGCGCGCTTCTAAGAAGGTCGCAACGTGCCACATTCATCCGTTTTTCGACGCCGCTGGACCGCGGCGGACAGCGGGACGCCGCCGAACGGGATTTGAAGGAGTTTGTGGCCGCGGTGGCACCTCACTTGATTGCCGCTCTAAACGGCGAGGAGACAAGGATATGATCGGGATCGGTTCCGTGTTGCAGGCGTTCTATGAGACGCTGCGCCTTGTGGGTCGATTCAAGATTTGGCTCCCCCTGCTCATCTACGCGCTGATCAAACTGGGTGTGATGTGGGTGTACCTTGCCAGCGTACCCGGTCCCGCCACGTCGGTGTGGTCGATGTTGCTCGAGGGCGATTCGCGAGATTCGATTAGCCACTATCCTTGGAACCTGTTTTTGATGCCTCTGGTGCTGAGCCGGCTGGGCATTGCGCTGGAGGTGTTTGTGAACGTCGTTTTTCAAGGTGCGGTCATCTTGTTATTGGTCGATACGTACAGGGACAAGACCCTATCCGTGCGTTCAGCGTTACGCAGAACCTCTTCGCGATACCCGCATTTGATGGCCGCCGCTTTTGTCTCCTCGCTGGCTCTATACTTGGCAACTCTGCTTCCGGGGTATGTCGCTCGGTTGGTATCAGTCGACATCCCGGGCACGGTGATGCAAGCGGGGACATTGGTCGCCGGACTGGTTGTGCAGGCGCTGTTTGTATTTGCGATGCCCTTTGTGTTGCTCTCGTCGCAGCCGGTATTGCGAGCGATCCGCAAGAGCCTGTCCGTAACGGCGCAGTCGTTCTTCGCTGTGTTCTTGCTGGTGTTATTGCCTTTCCTGGTGACGCTGCCCACGCTCTATCTGATGCTCAAGTCGCGAACGCTGGTCACGCGCCTGTCGCCAGAGATAATGATCCATTTGCAGATATCAACTGAAATGACACAAACAGTGGCGACCTTCCTGCTGCTGGGAGCGCTTACGTGGGTCTTTGTACGGAGGATTCAGGTTGATGAAATCAGTCGCCGTTGATGGTCCGAGATCGCTGCCATCGCTCGTCGTTGGCGCGCTCGTTTGTTTTGTGCTTGGAACCGGGTCTGGCTGCTCGAACGGAGAAGACACGGTTCGTTACAGTGCGGAGAAGAAGCTGTACAAGGCTAACAAGACCAAGCTGGAGATACCGCGCAGCGGAGAGAGTCAGCAGAAAAAATTTATCGACAAGGCAATCGAAGAGTATCGCGGCGTGGTGGAGGAATTTGGGGACCGAATCGAGGCGGTCGAGGGACTGGAAGCGATTGTCCTGGAAGCGCAGATGAGTCTGGCGGAGGTTCAGGCCCGAGCGGGCAGGACGCTGGAGGCAAGGGACAGCTACCAGAAGGCTCTCGAGCTGGAGAGACATTCACCGGTGCATCGTATGGAAGCGATGTACTCGGCTGCTTCCTTGTCGGAGGCCATAGAGGATTTTGAGAACTCGATCACTCTTTACAACCAGTTTTACGAGGAGTATCTGCCTGTTGATAAGGCTCCAGCGACTGGTCAGGAGCAGATTCGTTATCTGGAGACCCCGCTCAGACTCTCGGAGTTGGCTCGCAGAACGAAGAATGAGAGTGGCCACAAGGGATGGCTGCAAAAGGCTGAAACGCTTTACGGAGCCCTGATCACCGGCTCCCTGCCACCCGCATTGCTCAAAGCCGTTCGCTTCAACCTGCTGACGACGTACGTGCAAGGCGAAAAATGGCAGAAAGCCCTCGCCCACTCCAGTGAGTTGAAGACCTATTATCTCGAGGCCTCCGACCAGGCATCTCTCCGATTCCTCGATGCAAGAATCTACCGGGCTCAGGGTAACACCAAGGAGGCTTCGTCGCACTGCCGGGAAATCTACGAGAATTATCCAGAGTCGCGCGAGGCCTCGAGCGCTATGTTGCTGGATGCCGCGCTGTACCTGCAGACCACAGACATCGAGCAGGCTGAGCGTTTGTACGAAACAGTCTTGCAAAGGTATCCAGGTCAGTTGGCCGTCAAGGCCGAAGCAGAGTGGCAGCTGGCCACTATCGAAGAAGGCAGAGATAACTGGGCGGAAGCGTCGCTGCGTTATAAGGAAATCTCCAACAACTATCCCGGGACAACGTATGGGTTCGAGGCCCCGCTGAGATTGGCCAGCGGCAACGAACGCTTGGGGGGTATCGAGGCGGCCAGGGCGGCTTATCAGAACGCGATCGAAGCGTACGAGAAAGTGATCAGCGGGCGTTACCCCACGGCTACCAAGCTGGTGGCGGAGGACTATGTCCTGCAGGTGTACACGCGACAGGGGCAATGGGAGGAGGCAATTACTCATCTCACCACACTTCCGCAGAAGTATCCCGCGTATAAGATCCTGCAGGCGAATTATCTGGCGGCTGCCTCGATCTGTGAAGACGAGCTGAATGATAAGGCCAGGGCGGCTGGACTGCTCGAGCAGTGCATCCAGTTGTACCCCGCAGGCGAGGCCGCACAGGAAGCCCAAGAACGGCTCAATCGTCTGAGCTCCCGGAAATGACCTATCTCCCCGTAGTGCTCTCGTTTGGTGCGGGCTTGCTCCTTGTCGCGCTGGGGCTTCTTCATCTCCTGAGAGGGCAGTACAAACCGCAAAAGACGCTCTTCATCGTGATTGTTTTGCTTCTCGCGCTGCTACAGTTCGTACTGGGCATACTGCTCCTCACCACCAGCCGCGGGCAAGCGATCACGGCCCTGCGTGTCCTCCTCGGCCTTGGCCTCTTCTTGCCGGCTCTAACGGTTTTATTCTTCATGCTGTTCGGCAAGCGCAACGAGCGGGAGATACTCGAGTCGCGGCGACCGTGGATCGTGCTTGCGGTGATTCTTCTGGGAATTGTGGCGGTTCTCTTGCCGGTCGAGTTCGTGGCCACTGAGGTTCATTTTCTCGAGGGTCTATTCTGGGGTGTGTCTTTTAGCGGCTTCGGGAAGTTGCTCGGTGTGGGTCTGCTGCTGTCGGTTGTCTACTCGCTGTTTCTTTTTGAGAATATGTGGCGCTTGGCATCTGTCCCCGAGAAGACCACCCTAAAATATCCCATGCTTGGTATCGTGACCGCCAGTATCCTGACTTTCGTCGTCTTGAGTCGTGTTATTGCTTTTGCGCTGCTCGATCGCAATCATGTCGCGGTTTACTCCAGCGGCCTGGTTGCATTGAGCGCGTCATTCTTGTTTGCAACGATGCGCTACCGACTGTTTGACGTAAGAGTCTATATCGGTAGAAACGTCGTATCGTCTTTTGTCACCATAATCCTCGCCGGTGTGTACCTGCTGGCGCTGGGACTCATTTCCTTTTTGGCCAAGTGGCTGGGTTTGCCTTACGACCAATTGACGCTGGGTGTCCTTGGTGTGCTCGGTGTGTTCTTTCTGGTCGCGATTCTGATATCCGGTAGGGCAAAAAGGCGTATTCGCCGCTACCTCGATCAGAATTTTTATTTGAACCGCTACGATTATCGATCAGAATGGCGGCGCAACGCACGATTGATGGCGTCGGATATGGCGATCGATCGGTTTCTCGAGGATTTTATCAGCCAGCTTTGTGAATCCATGATGGTCGAGAAGGGCCTTATGTGGATCGACGTGGCTGGGGGTAAGGTGGCTTCCTATGGGCTGTCCGAGCCGGCCATTGCAGAGGGCGATGTTTATATTGTGCGTTCGATGCTGGATGCGGGCGAGGTGTGCGTGCTCGATATGAGCAAAAACAACACAGACCGGCTCGAGAAGAGCGACCGTTTGCACTGGGTCAGAGCGTTGGCCGCGCTCGGCTCGGGGTTTGAAACCACCGGCTTCATTATAGTGGGACATAAGGCACTCGGCCTCGATTATAGCGAAGAGGACCAGGATTTCTTGTCCACGTTGGCAGATCAGGCCACGCTTATCATCGAGAACTTCAAACTCGCACAGAAAATCACCGATGCTCGACAGATGGAAACGTTCAACCGCTTCGCTTCATTTGTCATACACGATCTCAAGAACACCATGGGAATGTTGTCGCTGACCGCGGAAAACGCGAAGGATAATATTCACGATGCAGATTTTCAACGTGACGCAATGGATACGATAAGGCGCTCCGTGCAAAAAATGAAAGACTTGATTCACTCCTTGTCGGCGGTAAGGGCCGATGCCAGTCTGAAAAAAAGAAGCGTTGATATGACCTCGTTGATCGAACAAAAGACCAATACGCTAATGCCTGTTGCCCGGCGTCGGGGAATTTCCTTACAATTTATTGGTGAGCCTTCGCTTTATGCGCAGGTCGACCCACAGGCGATAGAGCGCATAGTCGAGAACCTGGTCCACAACGCGGTTGATGCATCGAAGCCGGGGGGCGAAGTGGAAGTACACCTGGCCCGCGAGACCAACGGAACCATTCGCATCGAAGTAATCGATCAGGGCGAGGGATTCGAGGTCGATTACATGAGTAATCACCTTTTTCGACCGTTTCGAACCACTAAGAAAGAAGGGCTGGGTATTGGCCTCACCATGTGCAAGACGCTGGCGGAGGCCCACGGTGGAAACGTCTACATCGAAAGTAAACCGCAACGCGGTGCGCGAGTCAGCGTCCGAGTTCCGGCGTCACATGACGGTGCGTGAGGTAGAATTGAACTACGGAGTGTGGAACACGAGTGTCAGCAAAGACTCTTCTCATCGTTGACGACGAGCCAGCTATCGTCAAGAATCTTCAGTGGGCGTTCAAGAAGGATTATAGCGTCATCACGGCAAATACGCAGGAGGAAGCGCTCGACCTGGTCAGAAATCGTCGCCCGGGTTTGATGCTGCTAGATCTTTCCCTTACCGGCGATCCCGAAGATCTCGAGGGATTTCACATTCTTGAAAGTGCGCTACTAATCAATCCTCTGCTCAAAATTATTGTGGTCACGGGACATGACGAGAAAGACAACGCCTTGAAAGCCGTCGAAAAAGGCGCCTATGACTTCTATGCCAAACCGATAGCGGTCGATGACCTCAGGGTCATTGTCAACCGCGCATCGCAAATGCATTCGCTGGAGTCGGAACTGGAGAAGCTGAAGAAGCTAAAACAATCAAAAAGTGTTAACGAGGAATTCGCCGGTATCATCGCGATGTCGACGGCCATGCAGCAGATATTCGAGTCCACCAAGAAGGTTGCCCCGGCCGACGTATCGGTGTTGATCACGGGAGAGAGCGGAACCGGCAAGGAACTGATCGCCCGCGCCATCCATAAGCTCAGTCAACGACAGGACAACCCTTTTGTTCCCATCAACTGCGGGGCAATCCCGGAGAATCTTTTGGAAAGCGAGCTGTTTGGACACGAAAAAGGCAGTTTTACCGGAGCAGACGCTTCGCGACCGGGCAAGTTGGAAGTGGCTAATAAGGGGACGATCTTTCTCGACGAAGTCGGTGAGCTTAGCCCGACACTGCAGGTGAAACTTCTCCGTTTTCTGCAAGACCAGATGATCGAACGTGTGGGTGGTCGCCAGGGGATACAGGTCAATGTCAGGGTATTGGCAGCGACCAATCAGGCGCTGGAGCAGATGATCAAGGAGAAGAAATTCCGCGAAGACCTTTTCTATCGGATAAATGCGATCCGTATAAATTTACCGTCGCTTCGTGACCGCGAGGACGATGTGCTGCTGTTGGCGACTCGTTTTCTACATCGCTACAACGACGAGTTTTCGAGAAACGTACGCGGTTATGGCGATACGGCGCTGGAGGTCCTCTATCGCTATCACTGGCCGGGCAACGTGCGCGAACTGGAGAATCGCGTCAAGCGCGCCGTGCTCATGGCAGCGGGCAAGTTGATCCAGCCTGAGGATCTGGATCTCCCCGAGCCGTCAACACTGGGCGACGCGGCGAGCGGCCATGAGGGGAAGATACCCTCTGCAGAGGCGCTGCCCATGGGCCCCGTACCCAAGACGCTCAGAGACGCGCGAGATGAAGTGGAAAGACGACTCATCATCGCCGCCCTGCTGCGATCGGGCGGCAACGTGTCAACGACTGCCCGCGATCTCGACATCAGCCGGCCGACGCTCCATGACCTGATGAAGAAGCACGAAATCGATGCGGATCGCTACCGGCGTCCCCGGTAAACCCATTGAAAATAGGTCAAATACGGCCCCTGCTCTCTAACGGCCTCCAATCTCCGCCACCCTGCTAGCCGTTTACTTTTCAGCTAAATTGTAGTACAATCAGGTGTTGGAGTGTCTGGGAGGTCGCTCGTGTCCCACCTATATCCGTTTGCTGCGTTGTTCGCACCACGACCTTCGACGATCGGCCGTCGATATTCATGCAACCGTTTTAAGGAGGACCCATGCACTTACGTGGACATTTTCTGAAGGCGTTGGGGTTGGTGCTACTCATCTCCACGCTAGCCGCCCCGGCATCGGCCCAAATCACCGATCAGCTTTCAGCGTATACCGGGGTGAATGCCGAAGGCTTTCTGAATCCGCTGGCAGAAGCATTTGGCGTCAATCTGAATGATGCGTTTTATTATTCGGCGGATATCCCCCGTAGCGGCCTAAAACTGTCATTTGAGATCGTCGTCATGGGTTTTCTCTTCGACGACGAGGACCGAACCTTTCAGGCGACCACTGAAGGCGGGTTTGCACCACAGCAGACGGTCGAAGCCCCGACCATAGTCGGTTCTGGCGAGGCGCTAACGGTTAACGGTAACGCCATGACATCGTTTGCCTTCCCCGGGGGCTTGGGCCTAAACTCCTTTGGGCTTGCCGCTCCTCAGCTTCGTTTTGGATCGATCATGGGTACCGAGGGCCTGGTTCGCTTCTTCACGATGGAAGCCGGTGACTCAGAAGTCGGTGACCTTACCCTGTTTGGATTGGGAGCTCGCCATAGCATCTCGCAGTACTTGCCCAGTCCAGTGAGCCTCTCTGTCGGTGCCATGTGGCAGTCCTTCAAGGTCGGAGACGACTTCATCGATGCCAGCGCGTTCACCCTTGGCGTGCAGGCGAGCAAGCGGTTTTCGCTTTTGGAGCCCTTCGCCGGCTTCTCGTACGACAGGTTTGCCATGGATGTCGAATTCGAGAGTAAGGCATCCGGTCCGACCGAAAAGCTGGCCATCGAGTTCGATGCCGATAACACGGCCCGTCTAACTCTGGGGCTCGCGCTTCATTTCTTCATCGGACATGGGTATGGCTCATACAGTATATCCGGTAGCAACAACTTCTCGTTCGGTGTGGCGTTGGGCAAGTAAAGTAAGGAGGATAAACATGAGAAACATGATCGCAAGAATGGGCTTGATCCTCCTGCTCACCGTCGTCGTTGGAGCGAACGGTTGCCTGGAGGACAAGGTTATACAGATCGTCTTGACCGATGAGACATTCGTGGACTTTACCGAGTTCCACACTTCTGCGAACTGGACGACTCCGCTAACGCTGAACTATGGAGACTCGATCAGACAGATCCTCGAGGATAATGAAATATCAGAGGAGGATAGTCTGGTCAGCGCCAGGTTGGTGTCCGCGTTTTACGGCACGCTGGAGTTGATCCGGGGGACCGACCGGGAGATATCCGGTCAGATCACGGTTCAGCGTACGGATATATCCGGTCCTGCGCAGCCGATCATCGATTATAGTAGCGTGTCACTACCCGGCGTTCTGAACCAGAAGATCCTCGCCGATTTAAACGCCGCAGGTGTTGCACTCCTCGACCAGGCGCTCGCCGACTTTATCGACGGGGCCAATCCGATACTGGAGTTCAGGGTGGAGAATGGCTCGGTAACCCCGACGCCGCCGACGGTCCAAGACCCGCTCGAATTCACGTGGAGGGCCTGGCTCAATATCCAGGTCATCATCCAGAGCGAGATCGAAGACGTCTGGGATCCGTTCTAGACGCTCTCGCTTTCCTGTGCGGGGTTTCCTGTTGACTGGAAACCCCGCATGAGATTTGCCCCGTGCGACTCGAGACACATGTGGCGTAAAAGACGGCCTGCCGTACTTGACAGTATCCGTTTTTAGCACGTCGACGGTGTCACGGGACCGCTTTCCAGGACATTTTTACCCGCTGACAACGTTGATTCTCCTCGAGTGTTGTTCTACAATCACCCCAACTTGATGTGAGCAAGTTATTGGTGTCGTTACCCAAGCAATACCGCATGGAGGTCATTTGACGATGACAATCACCGATTATGAACCCAAATCGCTGTGGACACATTTCGATGAAATAAGAAAAATACCGCGCTGCTCAGGTAATGAGGAACAGGCTCGCCAGTACGTGCTTGGTTTTGCCAAGAGCCGTGATCTGGAAGCCGACCATGACAGCACCGGCAACGTCGTCGTGCGCGTGCCGGCAACTCCCGGTCACGAGAATGCCCCCGTGGTCGCTATCCAGGGTCACCTGGATATGGTTTGCGAGAAGAACGCTGATGTTCAGCACGACTTTGCCAAGGATCCAATCCAGCTCCTGATAGACGGTGAGTGGCTCAAGGCAAAGGGAACGACGCTTGGCTCGGATAATGGCGTGGGCGTCGCGGCTGCGCTCGCCGTGGCGGATGATGGCTCAGTGGTTCACGGTCCTTTGGAACTGCTCTTTACGGTCGACGAGGAAGTCGGGCTAACGGGCGCCGGAAAACTCGAGCCGGGTTTTCTGAAAGCCAAGATATTGCTGAATCTGGATAGCGAAGAGCTAGGGTCTGTATTTATCGGATGCGCCGGAGGCGGGGATTCGACAATAAAGCTGCCGCTGAAAAGAACCCAAACACCGAAAGACGTAAAGACCGTCAGTATTCGGGTGGCTGGCCTGCGGGGTGGGCACTCGGGTCTGGATATCGTCGAGCAGCGCGGCAACGCAATCAAGATCCTGGCGCGCGTCCTGTGGGAAACCAATCGCTCGCTACCCCTGGCGCTGTCCGCGATAAATGGAGGTAACAAGAGAAACGCCATACCCCGCGAGTGCGCGGCCACAACGGTTGTCGAGGCGGGCAAGATAGACGCCTTGGGGCAACGTGTTGCCCGGTTGGAGAAGACTATCGCAGCGGAATTGGGAGGTAGGGAGAAAGGCCTCAGGATTGTCGTTGAGCCCGTCGATGAGACACCGTCCAAGGTTGTGGATGAGCCGTCGCAGCGTAGGCTCGTGAATCTTTTGTTGACGATTCCACACGGCGTCGACGCGATGAACTACGATATCCCGGATCTCGTGGAGACGTCGAACAACCTGGCCTCGGTATCGACTTCAGAAAGCCAGGTGACGGTGGGAACATCGTCACGAAGCTCGATCAACAGCGCTCTGCAATCGTTGCGAGACAGAATCCGTGGAGCGAGTGAGCTGGCCGGTGCTTCGGTTGAAGAAAATGAGCCGTATCCGGGATGGAAACCCAACCTCGAGTCGAAACTGCTCACGGTCATAAAGCAGGTGCACAAGGAGCTATTTGGTGAAGAACCGGAGGCCAGGGCGATCCACGCCGGGTTGGAGTGTGGTATCATCGGCGAGAAGTACCCGGGGATGGACATGATCTCTTTTGGTCCGCACATCGAGCATCCCCACTCGCCCGACGAGCGAATACACATCGCATCGGTGGAGAAGTTCTGGAAGCTTCTTGCCGGCACTTTGCAGGCCCTCGCCTAGGCTAGAGGTTTTATCGCGCTGTGACGGAACGGCTCCGGCCATACCCCGGAGCCGTCTGTGTATCGTGCGGTGCCGGGCCCTGTGGGGCGTTGGCCTTCCACTCGTCTTGCTCGAAGGGGTTGTGTGGTGCCGTTCCGACACTCCTGGGCGGAACCAATTGCCGGTGTCGTTGTATATAACCGCGACATGAAATCGTTCTGCCGCAACGCAATAATCACCGTCTTCCCGATCTTCTTTGCCACCACGATTTGGGCGCAAGGGGTCATCATAATAGAGCCGCCGCCCTCTCCTCGCCCCCCTGTAGTTCCTGCCCTGTCAGTCCTTGATCACCGTGTACGCGTATCTATCGATAACCAGGTAGGTGAAACGACTGTCAAGCAGGTATTTACGAACAATAGCCGTGTCGATCTCGAGGGCACCTATATTTTCCCCATTCCCGCGAATGCGTCGATAACCGAGTTCTCCATGTGGATGAATGGACGCAAGGTAACCGGTGAGCTTCTAGGCGCGCAACAGGCGCGAAAAATCTACCAGGACATCGTGAGACGCCTTAAAGATCCGGGGCTGCTCGAGTATATGGGCAGGGACATGTTCCGGGCACGCGTATACCCCATACCGGCGCATGGCGAGGTCCAAATCGAGGTGGTCTATCACGAGCTCTTGAGACTCGATGCGGGTGTGATCGGTTATCGTTATCCGCTTGGCTACCAGCGTTCGGGGCCGGGCCATTGGGGTAATTTTTCTATCGACGCCCGTATCAAATCGGATGTTCCCATCAAGAGTCTCTACAGTCCAAACTACGATGTCGAACGTAGGGTGGATGGGAGGGAAGCCTACTGCAGTTTCGAGGAGCGCGACTTCACGCCGGGGTCAGACTTCCTAGTCTACTACACGGTATCAGAAGAGGACATAGGCATGAGCCTGATGACCCACCGCAGACGGGGCCGGGAAGGCCACTTTATGCTTCTTCTATCGCCGGGTAGTCTCGATCGCCGCGAACGGGCCCTGGCCAAAGACGTCGTTTTTGTTATCGACCGATCCGGATCCATGCGGGGAGAGAAGATCGAGCAGGCGAGAGAAGCTCTGAGTTATTGTATTGGTGGTCTCAACGAGGACGATCGCTTCCGTATCGTCACATTCGCCGGTGATGTCAGAGCGTACCAACCGGATCTGACCCGTGCCACGAAACGGCATGTACGTGGCGCCCTGGATTTTGTCGATCAGATACGGGCCCGCGGTGGCACCGATATCAATGGGGCACTGCTCACGGCGCTCGATGTGCCGGCCTCGCGTCGACCTCAGTTCGTCATTTTTCTGACCGACGGTGAGCCAACCGTCGGCGAGACAGACATTTATACCATTATCGACAACGTCGGTGATCGCAATAAGAATGGTGTGCGTCTGTTCGTGTTTGGCGTGGGATACGATGTGAACACGCGCCTGTTGGACAGGCTGTCCGCGGATAACCGGGGAACCGTCGAGTATGTGCGACCGGAAGAGAACATCGAAACCAAGGTCTCAAACTTCTATGCAAAGGTGAGCGAGCCTGTGCTCTCCGATCCCACGGTCAACTTTGCGAACGCGGACGTGTACGATGTGTTTCCACCCGATCTCCCCGATCTCTTTGCTGGCAGCCAGCTAATTGTTGTGGGCCGTTACCATGGCAGCGGTCCGGTGACCATACGGCTCTCGGGTTTTGTTGAAGACGATGAGAAGGAATTTGTATATGAAGCGACATTCGCAAAGCGTAATCGCATCCACGAGTTTTTGGGGCCGATTTGGGCATCACGCAAGATCGCCTATCTGATAGAAGAGATCCGCAGCCACGGAGAAAACAAGGAATTGGTAGACGAGGTGATCGAGTTGTCAACGAGTTACGGCATAGTCACGCCGTATACCTCCTATCTGATACTCGAAGATGATCGCCCCGGCAGATTGTCCGGGGCGGTGAGGGAGCGGCACCTATCGTGGGCAGAGGATGCCAGCGAGGCGAAGAAAGGTTTTCGATCGCAGGTAGGTGCCGACGCGGTAACCCTGAGCAGGCGGCTCAGCGATGACAAACGGGAAGAGGTGGTCAAGCGGCCTTCGGATCAGAATATCCTGTATATGGCGGGCAAGACCTTTTACAAGACCGCCCAGGGGTGGATCGATGCCGACTACAAAGACGGCATGGCAACCATCGACGTTACTTTTCTGAGCAAAGAGTATTTCCAGTTGATAGATGCGCACCCGGAGCTTGCCCAGTATCTGTCGATCGGTAAAGAACTGATACTCGTCTACGACGGCTCGGCCTACAAAGTAAAGGTCTGAGCCGGACCGCAGTATGAGGGCCGCACTCTTTGCGAGACGCAGGCCATCAATCTTCTTCGAGCTTCAACCCATAATGGTCGCTTATGTCGAGCGGTGGCATGGGCCCGTCCAGGGGCTTTTTCTCCAAGACATACCAGTCGTACCATTGCATGGTACGGTGCAGCACATCGATTCTTCCGGGTTGCTTGGCGTTCCCGTGACCCTCACCAGGATACTGTACCAGTCTTACCGCAGGATGACCGTTCATCTTCAAACGACGATAGTATTCCAGGCTCTGCGCGGGGTGTACTCTGGTGTCCGCTGTTCCACCAAAGATGAGGACCGCGGTCTGACTCTGGTGAGCGTAGTATATAGGACTTCGTTCCAGACTGAGTTGCCACATCTCCTCGAGCTTCTTACCCGAGTGCACGTAAAGTTCTTCGTAGGGAATGTCTGTGGTCCCGCGTTTGCTAACCAAATTGCTGATGCCCACAAACATGCACACCGCACGGATGTATTTGGTGTAGTAGGAAGAGAACCAGGCCGCCGCGTAGCCACCGTAGGAGCCGCCGCCCAAGCCCACGCGGTCACCATCCACGAGTCCTTGCTCCACTAGATAGTCGATGCCGTCCGCTACATCGTCAAACTCCTTGCCCGCTGGGTTCCCCATGTGGTCTTTGGTGAAGTCCACTCCATATCCGGTACTCGAACGATAGTTTGGATAGAACACGAAGTAGCCCTTGCCAGCAAAGACCTGCGCAGGACGGGAATAATAGGTCTGCCACCCGTTGGAGTAGTGCGATTCGGGGCCGCCATGGACAACGACGATCAGGGGGAACCTCTGCCCGCTGCGATGCCCGACCGGATAGACGAGTAGACCCTCGATCTCCAGTCCGTCACGAGCAGGGTAGCGGATTACCTCCTGCCTGCCCAGGTCGCGCTCGGCCACCCAGGGGTTGAGTTCGGTCAGTCTCTTTGGCGATTTTCCCGGTGTCCACAGATACACGTCGGAAGGAATGCTTGGCGAGGACCCCACCATCGCAAAATACTTAAAGTTCTTGGTGTATGTCGGCGCGCCAAAAATGGTGGCGGAATCTTTTGCGGAGAGAATCTGCTTGTGCTTGCCACCCTCAGACGTAACCACGTTGAGTGTGTTCCACACGCCTTCCGCGGCGCGATACACGACGGTGTCGCGGCTTCGCCAACCTACCCAGTTGATGTGACCTCTGAAAGCATCGGGCGTAAGGTTTAGTGCCTTACCACCACTGACGTCGATCACGTATGCCTGGCTCACCGCGTGGTCCCGTTGATCCCTCGCGGCTACGTAGGCAAGTCTTGAACCGTCGGGGCTAAAGGCAAAATTCCCCATTTTTCGGCGACCCTCCGTCAGTTGCCTCAGGTCGCCGCTGTCCACGTCGAGTACGTAGATATTCTGAAACGCGTAACGATAGTCGATCAGATTTTTTTCACTTGCCGAGACAGCGATGGTGCGGCCGCTGGGTGCAAACTCAAGAGTCCACACGGTGATGTCATTCGTGACTTGTTTGGGCTCGCTCACGCCTTCTCCTGCTACAGACGTCAGATAGAGGTTTCTGTGTTTTAGATTCTCCTCGTAAAACACGAATCCATAACCTTTGTCTTTTAATTTCGTCTCCCGCTTGCTTGGCTGGCTGGTCGCCACGTAGGCGATGTGTTTGCCGTCCGGATGCCAACGAAACGCCAGCACATTGGTCTTTGATTTGGTGAGCCGCCGTGACTCACCACCATTCAGGGGTATCGTCCACACCTGAGTCTTCTCGTCCTCGCCACGCTTGGCGAGGAAGCCGATCTGCGATCCGTCCGGGCTGAATCGCGGTGTGCGAATCGTAACCTTGCCGGTCACGAATGGCCGGCTCGAACCGTCTTTGGTAGAGACCACATAGAGTTCACGGTAGTCGGCCCCCGCCTTATCATCCGCTGCGCGCGGGACGCGCACGTTGTATGCCACCCACTGGCCATCGGGGCTGATCGTGGCGTTTACGGACAGCTTGAGCTTGAGTACGTCCTCGGGGGAGACGACGTCCGCCGCCAGCAGATCGCCCGCGAGGAGGCACACCGCAAACAGCCATGGCAGTATCAATAGACGGCAAAAGCTAACTGGTGGGTTTCTCACGGTACACGCACTCCTTTGCTGGGGATAATGTGGATAGAGTCTAAAGCATCATCATGCCCCAAATTGGCCTGCTGTTTCAAACGGAATCGTCGTTAGTTGACGCCCTGCAATCCGGGTTGACAGAGCCTGACGGGACCGGATAAGATGCCTACAATATAGGTACTTAAACAAACCCAAACTCGTTTTTTCTCAGCATGCCGTTACATCGGTGGACGACAGGTCCACATCGAGCGGTGCATAGGAGGAAGGGAGCGCAAATGGCTGGTTATGTCGAAGACTTTATGGCAGAAGTAAAGGCAAAAAACCCCGGAGAGACCGAGTTCCATCAGGCGGTGCAAGAGGTGGCTGACTCATTGGCCCTAGTTTTTGATCGCCACCCCGAGTATCGCAAGGCAAAGATTCTCGAACGTATCGTGGAACCCGAGCGAGTGGTCATGTTTCGAGTTCCGTGGCTCGATGATCGGGGTGATGTTCAGGTGAACCGAGGTTATCGGATCGAGATGAACAGCGCCATCGGACCTTACAAGGGTGGTCTTCGCTTTCACCCCTCGGTAAACATGAGCATACTCAAGTTTCTTGCCTTTGAGCAAGTATTCAAGAACAGTCTGACGACGCTTCCCATGGGTGGTGGCAAGGGGGGATCGGACTTCGATCCAAAGGGCAAGAGCGACAATGAGGTCATGCGTTTCTGCCAGAGTTTTATGACCGAGCTGTCGCGCCACATCGGACCCAATTCTGACGTGCCCGCGGGCGATATCGGAGTGGGTGGCCGGGAGATCGGTTTTCTTTTCGGACAGTACAAG
>JAOTUR010000344.1 GCA_029863805.1 Candidatus Krumholzibacteriia bacterium
GTCGAGTGGTGGAAGCGCGGCATTGACATTGCGGCGAGCATTGTCGGTCTCACCCTGTGTGCGCCGGTCATCCTTATCGTGTCGGTTCTGATCAAGTTGACCTCGCCGGGCCCGGTTCTTTACACACAGCAGAGGATCGGTTTGAATCGGCGCATGGCGGACCGCCGAAACGGCGGGCGTCCGTCGCCAACGGATCGGCGATGCCAGGACAGGCGAGGGTGTGTTGGGTTTGGCAAGCCCTTTACCATGTACAAGTTCAGGACCATGAGGCTCGCGGCGGAAACGGGGGCCCCAAGATGGGCCGAGCCCAAGGACCCAAGGGTCACGCGATTGGGTCGTATCTTGCGAAAAAGCCGAATTGACGAGATTCCGCAGTTCGTCAACGTTCTCCGCGGCGATATGAGTCTGGTTGGCCCACGACCCGAGCGGGCCTACTTCCTGGCCCAAGCCGACGAGCATATACCCGAGTTCAAGCTCCGTCTGCGCACCAAACCGGGCATCACCGGTCTGGCGCAGGTCGAACACGGCTACACGAATTCGGTCAAGGGTTTGAACACGAAACTGACGTTTGATCTGCAATACATGGACAACCTCAGCCTGCGAACCGACCTCAAGATCTTGGCCCGCACGGTCGCCGTTGTAGTAACGGGCAGGGGAGCCTACTAGTTTGCCCGGTTGTCGACCTTCACCCCACGCTTTCCCGATCCGCTGAATTCTTCGCCGGCGATCTACGCGCCCGCCGGATTTTTTGCTTTACGGGGCGGGCGCAGACGGTGCAGCATGAAATCCATGCGTGCATGGAGGGACAGGAATTGAACAGGCGCGGACCGTTTGTCAGCATCGGGGTGCCGGTTTACAACGGCGAAGCGTTCTTGCAAGAGGCGTTGAACTCGATTTTGAGCCAAACCTACACGGATTTCGAGTTGATCATCTCGGACAACGCTTCGACCGATCGCACCGAGCAGATTTGTCGCACCTGTGCGTCTCGGGACACACGTATTCGATACATGCGCAATGAGACCAATGTGGGTGCGGCCGAAAACTATAACATTGTCTTCAAAGCATCGAACGGACGTTATTTCAAATGGGCGTCTCACGATGATGTGTGTGCACCCGAGTTCTTGGAGCGTTGCCTTGCGGTGCTGGAAAACGAGGACTCGACGGTTTTGTGCTATCCGACAACCGTCATCATCGACGAGAAAGGGAAGCACCTGAGAACATATCAAGAGGAGATCGAGTATTTGGAGCCCGCACCCGCAGAGCGTTTGCGTAGCTGGCTCTTCAGGAGACCTGGTGGCGAGTGCAACGCCGTGTTTGGAGTGATAAGGTCGAGCGTTCTGGCACAAACACATCTGATCGGAAAATACATGGCGTCGGACCTGATCTTGCTTGGGGAATTGGTGCTCAGAGGTCGGGTGCGCAAGATCTCGGACCCTCTTTTTCTAAGGCGCGATCATCCGAGCACGTCGGGGCGAGCCCAGCACGGTGCGGAGGAAATACTGGTGTGGTTCGACACGTCGAAAAGGGGCAAGATCCATATGCCCAAGTGGAGGTGGTCTCACGAGTATATACGGGCTATAGGGAGGGTGCCGATGGGCCTCGTGGAAAAGGGTCGGTGCTTGGCTTTGGTCACCCGCTGGTTCATTATGATTCGTCAGCAGCTCAAAACCGAAGTGCTGGAAGCAGCCAAGAAGATCTTCAGGCGGCGGGCGTGGCTGGCGTGATCAGCGCAAGAGAGGTGTGAACAGGACTCATGAAAGTGGCGATTCTTGCAGGGGGCGTGGGCACCCGCCTCGTCGAGGAGACCGAGGTCAAGCCCAAACCCATGGTCGAGATCGGTGGTAAGCCGATTCTGTGGCACATCATGATGCATTACAATCACTACGATTTCAAAGATTTCGTTATTGCGCTGGGGTACAAGGGAGAGGTGATCAAGAAGTACATGGTGGAGTACTGCTCGCTGAACAGCAATCTAACGGTGGATTTCAAGAGTGGTGATGTGAAAGTCCACGACGGTGTCAAGCCGGAATGGACCGTGGATCTCGTGGACACGGGCATCGCGACGCTGACCGGTGGCCGTATCAAGAGACTGGCCCCGCACCTGGGCGGTGACACATTCAGGGTCACCTGGGGAGACGGGGTCTCCGATGTCAATCTCGAGGAACTGCTCAAGTTTCATCGCTCCCATGGCAAACTGGTGACGCTCACCGCAGTGCACCCGCCCGCCCGTTTTGGACATCTGGATTTGTCGGGCGATCAGATAGCCGAGTTCTCGGAAAAGCCGCAGACGCGGGAGGGTTGGATCAATGGGGCGTTCTTTGTAGTCGAACCCGGTGTATTCGATTATATCGATGGCGATGATACGCAATGGGAGAAGGAGCCGTTGGAAAAACTAGCTCGGGACGGACAGTTGATGGCCTACCGACATACGTCGTTTTGGCAATGTATGGACACGCTGCGGGACAAGCATCTTCTAGACGATCTGTGGCAGGAGGGCAACGCGCCCTGGAAAACTTGGAGCTAAAGGCGGAAATCGAATCATGACTATACTGGTTACGGGGCATAAGGGTTATATCGGCACTGTCTTGGTACGTCTCTTATTGGCGAAGGGTTATGAGGTTTTGGGCCTGGACAGTGATCTCTACGAGCAGTGCACGTTTGGCGACGGCTTGGTCGAGGTACCCGAGGTCAAAAAGGACATCCGCGACGTGCAGCCCGCGGACATCGATGGTGTCGACGCGGTGTTCCACCTGGCGGGGCTGTCGAACGACCCCCTGGGTGACCTCAATCCGCGATTGACCTACGAGATAAATCACCAGGCGTCCGTTCGGCTGGCGGTGCTGGCCAAGGAGGCCGGAATCGAGCGATTCGTGTTTTCGTCGTCGTGCAGTAACTACGGCGCGGCAGGGGATGATTTGATCGACGAAAAAGGTGCGTTCAACCCGGTGACCCCATATGGAGAATCCAAGGTCCTCGTCGAGAAAGACATCTCCAAAATGGCCGATGGGACGTTCTGTCCCACGCTACTCAGAAATGCCACGGCCTATGGCGTATCCCCTCGTCTTCGCTTTGACCTGGTCTTGAATAACCTGGTGGCGTGGGCCTTCACCACGGGACAAGTCTATCTCAAGAGTGACGGTTCCCCATGGCGACCGATCGTCCATATAGAAGACATATCCAATGCGTTCATCGCCGTGCTGGAAGCGCCCAAGGAACAAGTCCATAACCAGGCGTTCAACATCGGCAGAACCGATCAGAATTTTCGGATCCGCGAGTTGGCCGACATTGTCAAAGAAACCGTACCGAATTGCCGCATTGAATACGCTGAAGATGCCGGGCCCGATAAACGTAACTATCGAGTCAACTGCGACAAGGTGGTACAGACACTGCCGGGTTTTAAACCTCGATGGGACGCGCGCCAGGGCGCCAAAGAACTCTACGACGCCTACCAGGGCATCGGCCTGAAACTGGAGGACTTCGAGGGCCCCAAATACAAGCGAATAGATCACATAAGAATG
>JAOTUR010000345.1 GCA_029863805.1 Candidatus Krumholzibacteriia bacterium
AGCGGGAGAATTTCAGGGCACCGTGGACTTCGGGGGCGGCAACCTCATGAGCGCAGGAGGCTACGACATCTTCGTGGCGAAGTACGACTCAAGCGGGGTGCACCAGTGGAGCCAGCACGCCGGGAGTACGGCAGAAGACTATGGCGCCGACGTCGCGGTAGATGCCGCGGGGAACGCGGTGGTGACGGGAGTCTTCCAGGGCACCGTGGACTTCGGGGGCGGCAACCTCGTGAGCGCGGGTGGCTACGAAATCTTCGTGGCGAAGTACGGTTCAACAGTGACAGGAATACTCGATTCGCCTCGCAGGCATGGACTCGTTGTACATACGTATCCAAATCCATTCAATCCTGCAGCAACGATTACCTACTCGGTTCCGAGCGCAGGTATGGTTGATCTTCGTGTCTACGACCTCCAAGGTCGTTTGCTGAGAACCCTTGTGAGCGAGACGAAGACAGTCGGCGAGCACTTCGAAACGTGGGACGGTCGGGACGAGAACGGCATCGCTGTCGCATCTGGGATATACTTCCTACGCCTCGAATCCGGGGGTTACGTGAGGACACGTAAAATCGTGTTGATAAAATAGTCCGCGTCTCTTTTGGGTTTGAAGCCCGGTTGTCGAGCCCTCGACGGCCGGGCTTTTTTGTGGAGTTGGGTGGAGGTAATCTCCCGGGTAGGACGGTAGCGGGGTGCAGATTCTTGAAATTGGGCCAGTACCCGTAAATCAGGTTTGCACCCCATCCCACCCGGGAGCCTCGATTGAAGATATTGGGATCATATCATGATCCCGAGGGAAGCACTAGTTTGAGGCAGCGATGGGGTGGTGAGTGGGGCATCCCCGGCCGGCCAACAAAAAGGAGGTTGAGATGATTCGGAAGGTATGGGTTGGCATGGATTTAGGGAAGCGCTTTCACCAGGTCGTGGTGATCGATGGAGGAATGACGCCGCTGGTGACGCCGTTTCGAGTCCGGCGAGGACGTGCCGGAGTGAAGACGCTGCTGGAGCGGTTAAGAGGCGTTGGGGTGAGTGCGCCAGAGAGCGTGGTGACGATCGAAGCGACGGGCAACTACTGGAACGAACTGGTGGGGAGGCTTCGGATAGAAGGGTGTGAGGTGTATTTGGTTCATCCCAAGAAGGCGCATGATCTTCGCAAGTTCTACCGCGATCACACCAAGACCGACGTCATTGATGCCGAGGCATTGGCGCGGATGCCGTTGGTGGATGGGAGTTTGAAGCCTGTTTGGAGCGGGCCCCCGACGGTGCAGACGCTGTTGCGCCTGTGTCGGCTGCGCTGGAAGTACCGATGCCGGATCGCGGACGTAAAGCGACGGATCTCGGGGTTTTCGGAGATGGTGGTTCCGGGGATCGATTCGGTGATGCCGGTTCGGTACTCGAAGAGTGCGCGGGTGTTTCTTCGTCACTACCTGGCCCCATCGAAGGCGCGGCGCTTGGGCAAGAAGCGCTTGGTCGAGATCCTCTCGAAAGCCGCCTGGGGGAAGTTTAGCGTAAAAAAGAGTGATGAGCTGTGGGCATGCATCGAGAACGCGCCCGATCTGGGCTGGAAGGCCGGCGACTTACTCTTCGAGATCAACGTTCAACTCGACGAACTCGAAGCACTCGAGCACCAAGTGGAGCGGCTGGATGCTCGGATTGCAGAGCTCTATAGCGAAGTGGATCCCGAGCAGCGTCTTAAACGAGTTGGGGGTTTGGGCGAGTTCTTGTCAGCGGCGATAACCGCTCACATAGGCGAGGTCTCTCGCTTCCCGAGTTCAAAACATCTCGTCTCGTACTCGGGGTTGGTCACGCGTGTCAAGCATACGGCCGGGCACGCCAAGCCGGGCCAGGTGATGAGCAAACACGGGAGCCCCTTCCTGCGAGCCTGGGCCTATCTGGGCGCCTCATGCGCACGGCAATACGACGACGAGCTCAAGGCCTACTATGAACGTCTCAGAGGTCGGGGCAAGCACTACAACGTCGCCCTGTGCGCAACAGCAGCACGACTACTCGAGCGTGCTTACAATATCCTCAGCGAAAGGAGCGTGGAAACAACGGAAGACATGGACGCCGAGATCGCCGTCGCTTAGAATAGAACTGAGTGGCTCGACACCGGACAAATCACCAAAAAGAGACTTAAGATACCTGATATGGAAACGGCTGTGTCAAGGTTGATTTAGTCGTTCATGTTTTGGGTCGAGAGGAGCGCGGTCTCGACGATACATCAGACTGATATCCGCGGGTCAAACGCATTCGCTTGTGTTCGTCCGGAGCGCTCCCTCTAGTGCCGTGGGTTAGAGCAACTGCTCATACCACATATTTCAGACGGGGATCCTCCTGTCGGTGCTACGATAATCGGAGGGTCCAGCCGTTTCTATATGGTCTAGTTGGCCGGGAATGGTGGAGGCGGCGGGAATCGAACACTTGCAACCTGGAGACTCTAACCTGATCATGGTGCATGACTTCGGTATTTACTAGGTGAAAACTTTTGAGTTACGGCGCCGCTTCTTTTCCCCTGGAGTCCTCCCCAGTCTTGCAGTCGACGTCCATCAGCTGCCGCGGGTATCGCCGATCCCATCGAGCTTCCCGCGGCGAACCAGAGCCCAGGTTCAGCGTTTTTCAGCTGGCGAAAGTCGGCATCCCAGCTGGCGGCGAGGTTGACCTCATTCAGCTCCTCCACCAAGGAGGAGTCCGCAGCATAAAGGCGACGGGAATAGTACCGTCGCCTTTACGCGTTCAAAGCTTATTCGCTCCGGCGTCTCGGTTGCTTGTGGGGACGAGTTCAAAGTCGACGTCTGGAGTGTCCGCACCCGCAGTCACGCTTACCCCGGATCTAGTGGAGGCCAAATAGCCGACAGCCTCTGCGCCGACGTTATACGTCCCAGCCAGGAGGGCTGGCAGCACGTACTCTCCCGTGGTGGGATCCGCTAGAGTCGTGGTCACTGTGTCGCCGTTGGCAGGATTAATCGCGGAAAGCACTGCTCCGATTCCGGTGGGACTCACAGTCCCTGATATGGTGCCCGAGAGCACCGTCTGCATCAGACGAATGGTTGGCCGGAAAATGTAGTCGCCGCTGCCCGGCGGATCTTCGTGGAGGGAGCGGGCCACGTCGAAATCCACGGCGAGTAGAGTGACGATGTCGGGTTCAATAGTGCAACCGCCTACGAGCTTGATGCCCGTCTGGGCCCCGCTGGGGATGGAGAGGTTCTGGGGTACGCCGTCCACGAAGAGCGTGGCGCTTTCCAACACGATCCGGATCTGAGTATAGCGACCGGTCTCGAGCTCCACCTCGCCCAAAGTTGCGAAGACACCGTTCACTAACTGCAGCAGGTCGAATGTCCGCGCTTCCACCGGCAAGGTGTCAGAGAGGACGACGAACCAGCTGCCGTCCGAGGGCTCGGCGTCCGAACTCTTGTGCACAAGCACCTGTTCGAATACAACTTCGAAGCTCTCAACAGCCTGGAGCTGGGTTGGCGCATCCATGAGAATCGCCCGCAATGTGCCAGTCT
>JAOTUR010000064.1 GCA_029863805.1 Candidatus Krumholzibacteriia bacterium
GCCCCATCAAGCCGGTTTGCAGATTGACCAGCCACCACAGCTGACCCGGTGTCAAGCCCAGGGCGCGTAGCACGCCAAGCTCGCGGGCGCGCTCGAGCTGCAGGGCCATGAGCGCGCTCAAGACGCCGATGAACGCAACCAACACCGTCAACATGCGGAGAACATTGGTAATCGCAAACGTCCGATCGAACACCGCGATCGATGCGTCCCGCAGATCCCGATTCGAGCGCACCACGACCTCGTCCTCGAAACGCAGAAGAGTATTTATGCGTTGTCTGGTCGCGTTTAGGGAGTCGGGATGTTCGAGAAAAAGCCCCAGTCCCGACACGGTGTGGTCTCGCCAGTACGAGCGGTATACACCGCGATCGATCACCACCGTCCCGATGTCGGAGGCATAGTCCCGGTAGACCCCGGTCACGGGCAGCGCCCGTCGTCCACTGTCGGTTGCAAACACCACCGAATCGCCCACCACCACCTCATGGCGATACGCATACGGCTCGGACACGAGCACGGCGCGACCCGCGTAAAAGTCGGACCACGCGGCGGCTGCATCGCCATCGATCACGCGAAAGCGCCGTTCGCTCCCCGGCATCATGTCCAGGGCAGCCAGGTTTGCCAAGCCGTGCTGGGTCTCGACCAGTATGGCACGTACCACGTTGACGCCCGACACCCCACCGAGCTGCATCAGGTCACTTACCAGTGCGGCGTTCAGCGTGGCGTCGTTTCGGCTGGAGACCACAGATGGTGGTGACACATAGATATCGGCATCGAGCGTCCGCTCAAGCCATTCAACCACCGATTGGCGAAAGCTATCCACCATGGTGGTCACGCCGACCGTCGTACCCACGGCGATGGCCAGAGCCGCGATGGCCACGGCGGACCGGCTGAGCTGCGAGAGAATCGACCGCACCGCCATACGCCCCAGAAAACCCATCGCCTTTTGCAATACCCCGGGAAGGCGTGTAATGGACATCATCAACACGCCCGGTGTAAGCAGTGCGAAGCCGGCAATCAGCGGTGGCAACCCGGCGTAACTCCACAGCAGCTCGCGAACCGGCAGCCACAGCAAGATGGTGCCCGCAACGATCAGCACAATACCGGCCGCCGCCAGTTTCGGCAACAAACCCCTGACACTCGATTCGAGAACAGAGCGATGCTGAACAAAACGAGGTACGGTGTGCGTGGCTTCGCGCGCCGGCAGCGACGCCGACAGCAGAGTCGCCCCCATTCCCAGTACGACCGCCTTGATGACCGCAACCGGCGCGATTGCGATGTGGCGCACGTCCAACACAAAGTACAGATCGTTGATGGTGCGGGTCACCATACCCAAAAGCCCGTGTGCGAGTGCCAATCCCAGCGCCAGTCCGGCCGCGGTGCCGATGAGTCCGATGAGGGCGGCCTCGGTCAGCACCAGCGTAAATATCTCGTTACGAGTGACACCCAGCGTCCGCAGATCCCCGATCAACGTGCGCCGCCGAACCACAGAGAAGGTCATGGTGTTGTAAATGAGAAACATCCCCACCACCAGCGCCAGCAAACTCAAGGCGAACAGATTACGGCTGAAGGCCAGGGTCATGTTCTCGATCTGCTGCGAGCGGGACTGCGAGCGGATGATGGTCGCACCGGGCGGTAAGACACCGCCGATGCGGGCGATCGTTTGCTCCTCGTTGTGCGCCGGGACGATCAGGTCGATACGGCTCAACCGTCCCGGCATACCGAGGATGTCTTGTGCGGTGGCGATGTCGGCGACCACGATGTTATCGAGTCCCCGTCCTGCCTGCGATTCGGTGTCGAATGGGCCCAGGACCGTTACCGGCACCACGCCCCCGCCGGTACGAAGCTGCAGCGAATCGCCGCGGCGCAAAGACAGCTCGGACCACAGTGTTTGTGGCAGGTAGACCACTCCGGGTTTCACCAGAAACGTCGTAAGATCTGGCGAGCCCAGAAACTCGCTGCCCCCCAGGTAGGCGCGAAACGGGGCCTCGGCAAACGGATCGATGCCGATCAGATGAAACGCCCGGCCCGGTATCTGCGCCATGCCCACATACCCCTCGACCACGGGGGCGCATTGTCTAAAACCAAGCTCCACACGAAGACGGGTATACGTCGAGTCGGAGAGGCCATTAGGCCCACCGGCGACGTGATGTGTGGCCCGGCCCGACACCGTTGCGACCGCCAATCGGAATGCCGATCTCGAACTTCCGGTGACCAGGTCGATGGAGAACACCACCGCGATCCCCAATGACACTCCGAACACCGACAGCACCGCCTGTACGCGGTGACGCCCGATGTAGCGTAGGCTCGAACGCCACAACAGGCCGCTCACAACAGATCCTCCCCGGAGATCGTCACCAGCTTGCCTGCGGAGAAGGTGACGATGCGATCCGCCATGCCAATCACCTCGCGGCTGTGCGTGGCCATGACCATGGTGGTTCCCGCGCTGCGCACCTGCTCGTCGAGCAAGCCTAGAATCTCCAAACCGGTTTCCTTGTCGAGATTGCCCGTCGGTTCGTCGGCCAAAACGATCTTGGGCTCGTGAACCAACGCTCTGGCAACGGCCACACGTTGTTGCTCCCCGCCCGAGAGGCGATCCGGATAGGCGTGCTCTCTGCCCTCGAGTCCGACATCGCGAAGAAGTCGCCGCGCCCGTTCGGTGAAGCGGGACGTCGTTTTGTCGTTGAGCTCGAGCGGCAGCAGAAGATTCTCCACCACGGACAGTGTTGGAATAAGATTGAAGAATTGGAAAACAAAACCGACGTGTTGTCTTCTAAACATGGTTCGCTCGCGTTCGGACAAACGGGTCAGATCGGTGGCATCGACCTCGACGGTCCCCGCATCGGGCACATCGATGCCGCTGATCAGGTTGAGGAGAGTGGACTTGCCCGAACCGCTTCGTCCCAGCAACACCACGATCTCACCCGCCGCCACCTCGAGATCGACGTCGGCAAAAACGACGTGTTCTGCGTCGCCTTCCTGATAAACACGTTTGAGCTGACGGAGACGAATCATTGGTGTTGCCCGGGGCGTATCCGCATCGGCTGCCAGCGCCGATAGGTCAGCGAACGCCACAGCCACTCGAACGGTCCGAAGCGGAAGTGACGTAGCCACATCGGCGACACGGTAAGCTGCAACGCCCATATCGCGAGTACGATCAGAATCTGCCCGAGCCGCTCCACGCGACCAAACAGTCCCAGCCCGTGGCCATAGAATATCAGGGTGCAAATGATGGTATGGCCGAGGTAGTTCGTGAGCGCCATCCGTCCCACGGCGGCCAGACGACGGGTGATAAACCCAAACCGGCCCGACTTCACCGCCAACATCACCAGGCCCATCCAACCGGCACTCACCAGCAAACTCCCCCAATAGTTAAATTGATGGTTGAAGAAGAACAACTCACGCACCGACCAGCTGGACTGGACGTTACGATAGATGGAATAAGCGACGATGGGGATACCCGTCACAAGTCCGATGCGGGCGACATTCGCATAGAAGCGTGTCGACCGCGCCGCCGTGACGACGTCGAGCTTCAGGAGCGCCATACCGATCAACATAAGGCCACCGGCGCGCCAGAATCCCCACACGAGAAAAATCAATATCTCAAACTCGAGTGACAACGGGGCTCGGTGCGCCACCTGGCCCAGCCAATCTTGACGAAAAGCAGCCAGCTCTTCCGCAATCTTATCCGGCGGGGGCTCCAGATCCTGTATAAAGGCCGCGATCTCCTCGGCTGGCCAGGATGGCATCGACCATCCCGATAGCAGCAAGATTACCGACGCCACCGCAATCAACGACAGCCCCAGCGTCATCAGAAAACGTGGCGAGCGCTGGCGAAAGGCGTAAACAAACGCGCCGCACATCGCATAGTAGACGAGAATGTCTCCATGCCAAAACAGGTAGGCGTGTACGAGGCCAAAGAGCAAAAGAACACCCATACGCCGATAATGCAGCGCCCGGCTCGCGCACCCCGCGGCTTCTCGACGAGACGTCATCAGCAGCACGCCCGCACCGAACATGATCGAAAAAAGGGTCATGAACTTCTGATCGAATAGCACGTAGGTGAGCGCCCATACGACGCGGTTCAATCCGGTGAGATCTCCGTACGCGGTCGGGTTGAAGTAGGCCGCCTCGATCATCGCGAAGCTCTGGATGTTGACGACCAGGATACCAAGCAAGGCGAAACCGCGTAGCACATCCAAGACGACAATACGTTCGGAGAGGCCCACCGGTGCGGGCGGGGATGGATCCTGGGTCTGTGGGAGGATCGTCACGTCGTCTCCCCGTGTGATGGGCTAGAGCGTGCCGTGTGGTCTTACGGCCACCACGTGCGCGGCGGGTGAGTGGCGGCTACCTGACCAAGCGCGGGGCAGGGCCCCGCGTTGGGCAGGTTATCAGATTTGGCGAGGTGGAACAACTGAAGCCCAAAACGTCGCGACGGCGATTTAAGAACGTTTTGGCATTCGGATACCTAGTCCCTTAGGTAGTGGCAGGTGTACCCGTTTGGGTTTTTTACGAGATAGTCCTGATGATACTCCTCGGCGTTGTAAAACTCTCCCGCGGGCACGATCTCGGTCACGATGGGTTTCTTCCATTTGCCGGAGCGGTCGACGGCGTCCTTGACGCGGACCGCGATGTCGCGCTGGCGTTCGTTCTGATAAAAGATGGCGGACCGGTACTGAATCCCAACGTCGTTGCCCTGGCGGTTCTTTGTCGTCGGGTCGTGCATGCGAAAGAAGTATGCAAGAATGTCCTCGAAGCTAACCCGGTCGGGGTCGAACACCACGCGGATGGCCTCGGCGTGGCCCGACCTTCCTCCCGATACGTCCTTATAGCTCGCATTTTCCACGTGGCCTCCGGTGTAGCCCACATCTGTTTCCACCACGCCCTCGATCTCTCGTATGATGTCCTCCATCCCCCAAAAGCACCCACCGGCCAAGAGCGCGACCTCCGTTTTTTGTGTCATTGTGCCTACCTCTCGCTCTTCGGGTTGGAAAAGGGCTGTGAACGCTTCATACCCCTCTTCGCGCAAATCGTCTGCCGGGATGAATCGAAGCGACGCCGAGTTTATACAATATCTAAGCCCCGTCGGTTCCGGGCCGTCGTTGAACACATGACCCAGGTGCGAGTCGGCCAGATTCGAGCGAACCTCGACGCGCCGCATACCGGCGCTTTTGTCCTCACGCTCGACCACGTAGGCCGCGACCAGTGGGCGCGTAAAGCTCGGCCAACCGGTTCCCGAATCGAACTTGTCGAGCGAGCTAAAGAGGGGTTCGCCCGATACGATGTCGACGTAGATACCGTCCCGGTGATTGTTCCAGAACGTGTTTCGAAACGGGGCTTCGGTCCCGTCTTCCTGAGTCACCCTGAATTGGAGCGGGTCGAGCCGTTTGCGCAACTCAGAATAGGGTGGTTTCTGGAAGCTCTGCCACGGCCCTTTGGTGATATCAAGATCACCCTTTTTGCCCGCCGGCGAGTCTCCCGGCCAGCCCAGCCCGGCCCATGCCGCCAGGACCAGCACCATCAAAAGGGCCGGCAAGGTCATTATTTTATGTGATTTGGCGTTCATAATACCTCCTCGAGTCGTCTTGCGCGATCGGCGTCCCCCATCCACAGCTACCCATAATCAATACGCAAGAGTGAAGACGGTGTGACCGCTGCAACGCGCCAAATCCGGGCCGGCTAAATGGCCATTGAGCCGATCGCGGGTCAGGTATTGTGAAGGCCAAGTTCAGTAGAAACCCCCTTGTTCTCAACGCCTACGTGGGTGCTCCTTAGTACTAAGAAACATCGGCCCGCGCCGGAGGTCAATTCAAATGAGTACCACGATACTTGTGGTCGACGACCACGATGAGTTTCGCAGCCTTTTACGGGAACTCCTGGGCCAGGCGGTGGACATGAATGTAGTGGGCGAAACGAACGATGGGCCATCCGCGATTCGACTGGCCGGGGAGCTCGCGCCCCATGTGGTCCTGATGGACGTCGTTATGCCTGGCATGAACGGTGTCGAGGCGACCCGCCAGATCGTCATATCCAATCCGGACATCAAAGTGATTGCGCTCTCCATGCATGCCGAAGCCCGATTTGTGGAGGCCATGACCGGGGCCGGCGCATCGGGCTATGTGCTAAAAGACCACGCAGCCCGCGAACTGGTCACGGCGATTCGTGCCGTGGCGGCGGGCGAACCGTATGTCGGTTCGGGGCTTCCGTAAGCCTCGGAAGTCGTTTATGCGGTCGCTGAGGACGTCCATCAACTCAGGTATTCTGAAGCCAAAAACCAGCATTCGCCCGATAGACCTCGCGGCCATTCCTGGGGCATACTTCGCGTCACCCCGAATTAAACGCCGACCAAATCCTTGGGACTAGTCAAAACCTATGGCTTTTAGGAGACACCGCAATGCGTTTCCTGCTTAGCCGCTTCGTATTGGAGGCTTGCATGAAGCAACGGCCTGTGAAAAGCGTATCTTTTTTTTGTTATCGTAATCCTTCTTTTGGCCGCGAATCTTCCCGTGCACGCGGCGACTGTCTATGTTAATGCGGCCGCCACCCCACCCGGTGACGGCCTTACGTGGGGCACGGCCTACACCGATTTACAAAGCGCCTTGGGCGCCGCGGTCTCGAGCGATGAAATCTGGGTGGCCCAAGGCACGTACAAGCCGACATCGGGGACCGACCAGACGGCGACCTTTCAGCTCGTAAGCGGTGTGCCGGTTTACGGCGGGTTTGATGGCACCGAGACGATGCTTAGCCATCGGGATTGGGTGGGGAACGTCACAACGCTGAGTGGCGACATCGGCTTTTTCGGAGACACCAGCGACAACAGCTATCACGTCGTAACGGGTAGCGGAAATGACGCGACGGCTGTGTTGGACGGGTTCACCGCAACTCTGGGCCGGGCGACCGGGGGAGGGGTCGCTGACGTTGGTGCCGGGATGCTCGTTGCCGGGGGAAGTCCGACGGTTACCCACATGATCTTCTTTGGTAACGTCGCAAACACAGAGGGGGGTGGAATGTGGAGCTCGGGTAGCCCACTGCTAACAAACGTGACCTTCAGCGAAAACGCGTCGGGGGACAAGGGTGGCGGGCTTTGGGACAGCGGTGGTGTAACACTGGAGAACGTGACGTTCAGCAACAACCAGGTGATTTTTGGCACGGGCGGCGCCGGGATGTTCAGCTCTGGTGGTGCGACACTGACCAACGTGACGTTTAGCGGAAACTCTTTCACCCCGTCCACCGGTACTTTTGGTGGTGGGATGTACATCGACTTCAGTAGCCCAACGTTAACCAACGTTACTTTTGGCGGCAACTCGGCAGAAACTGGCGGTGGCATTTTCAACGACTCTTCCTCTCCAACAGTGGTCAACGCCGTTTTCTGGGGTAACACGGCAACTACCGGTCCGCAGATCCACAACGGCCCCGGTTCTCCGACCATCTCGTTCTCGCTCGTGGAGGGTGGTTTGCCTGCTGGCAGTATCGACCTTGGCAGCAATATTTTTGTCGACCCGCTGTTTCGCAATGCCGGCAACCTGAGATTGAGCGTCACATCGCCCGGGATCGACGTCGGAAACGATGCTGCCAACTCCAGTACCACCGATCCCGACGGCCTGCCAAGGAAAAATGGAACGATCGACATGGGGGCTTATGAGTTCACTTGTCCCTCGGGAGTCATGTATGTAGACAAGGACGTAGGTTTCGGTGTGCTCGACGGCCTCTCGTGGAACGGCGCGTTCACAGACCTCCAGTACTCGCTTTTCGTGCTCGGTGAGTGTGGTGGCATTAGCGAAATCTGGGTAGCCGAAGGAACTTACTTCCCAACCACGGATGGCTCCCGTGACTCCACCTTCCAACTCATATTAAACGGTGTTGCGTTTTACGGCGGGTTTGACGCGTCGGAGACCTTGCTCAGCCAGCGGGACTGACGGCATCGCTCACCGCCGCGCGACGCCGCTCCCGTCGCACACCGGCATATACTGGATTGGGGTTTCGTTGCGGTAGCGAGCCGCCTGGGCATCTGCGTCCTCGATCGCCGCAAAGGATGCGAGCAGCCCTTTACGCCACTCGGCGCTGAGTGTGTCGAAGTCCTTCCCAAAAAACTTCTCGTAGTCTTCAACCGCACCTGCCTTGTCCTGCTTCGCCATGTTGAGCACCGCGTCGTCCCCGTAAGTCTTCCCCAAGTAGTCGAAGAACGCGGAGCGGAGCGTGTAGCTTTGTGCCTTGCACGTCTGATTGGTCGCCTTGTGTTTGTTGCGAAGGGTTGCCAGTGGAATGTCTTCGCCACCGGCCAACCACTGTCCCGCCGCGATGGCGACCGGAAAGCCGTACCACGGAAACCCACGCAGAGGTTCATCCGCTCGCAGCGCGATGAACTCGGCAAGGCCTTCTTCGAAGAACCAGTCCTTGTGGGGTTTGCGCTGGATACGCATGGCATGCACCAGCTCGTGTGCGTACGCGCCCATATAATCGTGGTAGCTGGGGCCGAACTGATAGAGATGAACGCGGCCCCAAGAATCGACGCGCGGGTAAGCCCAGCTTCCGTCCGGGCGTTGGGCCGGGCCTTCGATGAGGATCAGGATCTTGTGGTCGGGCGCGTCCCCGAGCATGTCGTTGATGGTGGCGTAGTAATTCTCCCCGTTACGCTTCATTGCGGCGAGACCCTCTTCCGAGATCGCTCCGTCGTTCCAGGCGAAACGGAGGTGTTCGGTCTCCGCGAAGT
This sequence comes from Candidatus Krumholzibacteriia bacterium, assembly GCA_029863805.1. Taxonomy (GTDB): domain Bacteria; phylum Krumholzibacteriota; class Krumholzibacteriia; order WVZY01; family WVZY01; genus JAOTUR01. The sequence goes on from JAOTUR010000064.1 coordinate 8,708, forward strand.
GACCGTATCCGGGCACCTGTGCGGTTGCCGTAGCGGCGCACAATGCGAGCCAGACTGCAGCGATGGTCTTCATGGCCTACCTTTCATCTAGCGATGGCGCGACAAGGTGTTTGATTATACCACAAAGGCTTGCTGTTGCGTTTCGGGGGTCGGCCGATCCCCGGGTATCTGGGTATTTTTCAGAAAAAACTGGAACACGTGGCTCCAATAGTTGTCCCACGACTTCGGGCTCGGGCCGCTAGATGGACGAAGGACTCTCGAGGAGAATTGGCTCCTCGGGCTGCGCGAGTTTAGGGCTTCTTTTGTCGGTGGTAGTCTGTTACACTGATTCCTGAGCACTTTCGGATTGCCGACGCGAACGGTATCCGGCGTAGTTTTACACCCCGCACCCCATCTGACCCACACTGGCTCGTCCGATACCGTGGAATCACACCTGCTGAGGAGAAGTGTCTTCGGCAAGTACCGTTTAAGGAGGGAGACGACATGCTGAGGTTGAAACGAAGAGAAGCCTACGGAGCCGTTATCGTGGATGTGGCGGGCAACCTGATGGGCGGGCCAGGCCGAGATGCGGAGAAACTGCACGATTCTATCAAAGCGCCTTTGAGTGAAGGTAAGAAGAACATCGTCGTCAACCTGCACAAGGTGACACGGGCCAACAGCAAGGGTATCGGCACGCTCATTGGTGCTCTTACCAGCGTTAAGAATGCTGGGGGAGAGATGGTTCTTACGCATGTGACCGACAGGATTAACAGTGTCTTTATCACCACGCAGCTGAACCGCATCTTCAAAACATTCGATACCGACGATGAAGCGCTAAAGTATTTGATTGGCGACGAAGAGAATCGGCGTGAAGGAAAACACACGTAGACGGCTGGGTGCGACCGGAAAAGGCTGGGCTCGCACTCCACTCAAGACTCGTGTATAATCCGACCCGTCTTACCACACCTGCCAACTAACGATTGCTTATTATCGCCCTGAAAAACTCTAAACAGCAACGGAGGTAAACCATGTCTTTGCGCATAGGCCACGAAGCACCCGATTTTACGGCGCAGACGACGCAGGGCACCATTAATTTTCATGAGTGGATCGGAGACGGCTGGGCTATTTTGTTTTCCCATCCCAAGGATTTCACGCCGGTCTGTACCACCGAACTTGGCTACATGGCGGGCTTAAAACCAGAGTTCGACAAACGCCATTGCAAGATTCTTGGACTCAGCGTCGATTCAGTCGATGACCATAAAGCGTGGTCAAAGGATATCGAAGAGACTCAAGGCCACGCGCCCAACTACCCGCTGGTCAGCGACTCCAATATGGCTGTCGCCAAACTCTACGATATGCTGGGCCCGGATGAAAGTGGTGAAGCAAAAGAACGCACCGCCAAGGACAACGAAACGGTGCGCTCCGTGTTTCTCATCGGACCCGACAAGACTATAAAAGCGATGATCAGTTACCCGATGAGTACCGGGCGTAACTTCGATGAGGTGCTGCGCCTACTCGATTCGGTGCAGCTGACGGCGAAGCACAAGGTCGCCACACCGGTAAACTGGAAGCAGGGCGAAGACGTGATCATTGTACCTGCCGTCAGTAACGAAGACGCCAAGAAAGCGTTTCCGAATGGCTGGGAATCACCGAAGCCCTACATACGCATCGTGCCGCAGCCCAAATGACATCGCGTATGTGAGGTCGGGCTTGTCAGAAGTGAAGAACTCCGGGCAAACGCCCACAAAGCAAAACGTCACGCGGCCCTGGGGTCGCGTGACGTTCTTATGTTCTCCGGTCCTTCCTCTTCTGTCACATCAGCGGTGATCACACCGTCTCAGGCTAACGGCTCGATGCCGCGGATTCCGTCTCACGCCCCGCGACCGGAGCAGCGGGCGGCGAGCTCGATTGCGGTAGGTTTCCCTCCATGAACTGGATGGAGGACTCGAGCAGCCCCCTCAGCCAGTTGTAGTTGTGAATACCCACGCTACGGTCCTCGTGCACCATGAGCCAGTTCCAAACGGCACCAGCGGAGTCGGACGACGTCGTCACACCGGCTACGTTGTGTTGGTTCACGAGGAGACCGGCGTTCACGAGGATGGTCTCGAGCGAGTCCGACAGCGTCTGGATCCGGGTCTGACGCCCGAATAGATCGAAGTCGTCCACACCGGTCATGCTGTGGCACTGCGCACAGGCATCCTGGTTCACGACTTCCTCGGGGTCGTCGTGCGTGCCGATGGTGCCGCGCATGTTGAACGAGTGGCCGCCTACGACGAAATTCTGCGTAATGTCGAAGTGGCACGACAGGCAACCGTCGTCGTTGTCCTTGTGATTGGTTTGTGCGTACGTGTAGCCCTGGTACGTGTAACCGTTGCTGCCGAAGAGGTTGTCACCCTGGACGCCGTGGTGCGGGCCCCAGTGCGTGCTGCCACCGAAGCTCACCGAGTCGTTGGACGTACGCACGTAGGTGTCCACGTTTTGTAGCGCCTGGTGGCAGGCGGCACAGATGTTGGCCGCACCGACATCATATGAGAAACCGTTCTGCAGCATCTGCGGGGCGGTGATACGCAGCGCGAATCCACCGCCGCTCAGGCCAGCCGAGCTGTTGGTGTGCGGTGCGTGACAGGTGAAGCAGTGGATCACCGTCGCGTTGGGATAGCTTCCCGCCGACCCGCCTTGCGCGCGAGCCAGGAACCCCTCGCTCGTATGACAGCCCGAGCAGGGGGCGTCGTTGCGGTCCGTGTTGAAGCCGCTGGCGTGGAACGAGTTTTCCCACTGCTTGTGCGCGGCAATCAGAAACGTGTTCTGATCGTTGTGGCAATCGAAGCAGCTGAGGGGCTGCGAGTCTTCTCCTTCCACCAGTGTGATCTTCCGTTCGCACGCGCCAAAGATCATGATGAGACCGGCAACAGCCGCAAGCAACGCGCATCTTTTTCTTAACATGTTGGGTCCTCCTTGGACTGGTAACCGATGGTTTATCCGTGATAAACCGGCTATTCCTTCCTAAAATCATAGGCCACGTTTATCCACACCGCGTTGGCCGTGTAATAGCGATCGATAAGTATGTAGTCGTCGTAGTTATACACGTTGTATTTGACCTCGAGGTGATAGTCGTTCAAGACCGTGAACGTGCCCTCGACAAAAACGATGGTCTTCTCGATATCGAGATCCTCACCGATGTCCATGTAGGTGACACCGCTGACCAGCCTGAGATTTTTTAGCCAGTCGAAATGCACGCGGCCGGTGACCAGCTGGGTGTTGGTCTTGAATCGTCCCGCCAGGTCCTTGTAGTCGTCTGTGATATAACTAAAATCGCCCGTGATACCACCCCAGCCCGGATACTCATAGGCGCCAAAACCATTCCACAAAAGCCCATCGGCCTCGACGTCGATATCGGTATACGTACGCTGCCGATTGTGAACGCGCCCGCCAAAGGCAAAATCATCGGTGGGCCTGAGCTCGACCTTGGCTTTGAACTGATCGACCTCGCTGTCTTTCAATAGTGTCAGGTCGGCATCCGCTGTCTTGGCCCGGCTGGTAAACGCCGCGTTGACCTTGGCCCTTTTTTTATAATTGAGCGAGCCCCCCAAGCGCCACACGTTGTAGTTGGTGAGCGTTTTATCGTCATCGTTTATCTCGTAGCCATAGCCACCGTAGAGGTTTCCATACAAGTGGTAGTAGGTGGCATCGAAGTGGTTCTGGAAGTTATCGGTTTGCAGGCCGGTGGCGTCGTCCTCGATGCGGTTGGCGTGGTAATTGTATTTGAGGCCAAAACGATCGTGGGGTCTTATGGCGCCGGTATACTGAAAATTGGTCAGCGTGTAATCGAGATCCGAATTGGACACCTCGTGCTTGCCATACGCGGCGCGAAACATATGGGTCAGTTTGTCGTCGAAGAACAGGTCCGGCGTAAAAAGCCTCGCGGATACGATGTTGCCGGTGCGATCGGTGATATCATCGACATCATCGGTCAGGCTCGAGTAGTCGTAGGCCACGGCCAACGCGCGGCCGTCCTTGCGTAGCTCGGCCTCCGCCCTCCAGTTTTGCAGCATGTAGTCGTACTGGCTTCCCAGCTGGTTCACCGCGCCGGCTGGGAAGGAGAGCCGATCACCCTCGCGGTCCTGAAGATTATAGTAACCGGACAGCCGGATCCATTTGGCCGGGGTGACCTGGGCGCCCACGCGCCAGTCTTTGCGCTCGGAGGTCACCGCACGGTCGGAGTCGAACACCTGTCGGTGCTGGTCAAAGCTTGCCTTTAGCCGCAGGCGTGACGGACCACGGTAGACCAACTCGCCTTTGCGGCTCTGCAGGTTGACTTCGCGCAAATTCAGGCTGAAATAATTCTGTGGATTCAGACGACCGGTAAGCCGGATCTGCGACACCGAAAAACCGTCTTCGATGTTGTAGGTCTCTTGAACGGTGGAGAGGTCACCGGCGTCTTCATCGAAGATGATGGCACCGAGTTTTAGCGTGCCCTCGAACGTGGCCTGCGCCGCCGCACCGGTGCTAAGCCCAACGGTAAACAGCACGGCGATCACGAGTAATATGGATGACAAACGCATGTCTATCTCTGCCTTCTAAAACTGATGACAGCCCGCGTTGATACAACCCTGAGCCTGCAGCGCCGGCGAGAAAAACCTCTTACTCACATACGAACCATGGATGTCGACATGGCAGTCGGTGCAAGGCAGGCCGGCCCACATGGTGCCGTGCTGTTGATTGAGATTGTGTTTGGGCACCAAATGGCAGCGGCTGCACAGCGCGAAATGCGGGCTCTCGAATGTTTGATTGAGCATCCTGGGCAGGTGCGAACCATGGGGCTCGTGGCAATTGAGGCACGCGCCTTCTTCGGTCGAGTAATCCACCGTCGCCTGGTGCTCGAAGGGAAAAGGTCCTTTGAACTCGTTGTGGCATTCGTAACAGGCGGCGTTGGTCCCCGCAAACGAGTTGCGGCCGGACGCCACGTCCAACGTCATGTGACACTCGCTGCATTTGACGATGCCGTCATTGACCGGATGCCGGTACGGTTTGGCAAACTGACCACGAACATCGATATGACAATCCAGACACAGATCCACTTCGTTCTTTTTTAGTAGTCCGGTGAACTGCGTAACGGCGTACTGGTATCCGCCGTGCGGCGTTGCGGCGTTTTCCGCCACGTGAATCTCATGACAGCCCGAGCAGTTGATCTCGTTTTGTGCGTGTGCGTTTCTTTCTTGCATGTTCTGCTGGTGCGACTGCACGTGACAGCCGGAGCAGACTTGCATCGCCGCCGTGGCGCTCAGCTTTGATGGATTCATTCTGGGGTATTCTTCGGCATCTTCTTCCCAGTGACGCTCGTCACCGGCGTGGCAATCGCTGCAAGCGACGACGGCATCCTCGGTATCCGTGGTGGCCATGAGATGCGGCGTACCCATGAGGCGGTCGCGCATGTCTTCGTGACAATCGAGACACACTTCGCTCTCGCGCGCGGGGCTTTGCGCGGCGAGGTTACTATCGTGTGTCACAAAGGGAATAAAGAAATAGAGGCAGCAGAGAATTGCCACAGATGAAAAGACCACATGCCGACTGCGTGTTTTCACGTGCGAACCACAACCCCACATCAGAAGAACGTCGTTACTTTCGAAGGCATGCTATCAACATTTGCGAGAACCTGTCAAAACCGATTTAGATGATTTTTATCAATTATTGATCCGGTATCTTATTTTCGCTAAACAAGATAGCAAGAAGACTGCCACGTGCACCGTGGCGGTCGTGGGGCATTACGTCAGCGTGTCGGCGAGCCCACAATCGCCGCACCGGAATCGGTTTTTTGGGTGACTTTTTGAACAAAACACAACCCCGCGCCTACCCGCGTGCCGTCTTATCGCGCGCCTCGCGCGGGCCGGTTTGCGTGTGTCAGATTGCGCGGGGGTATTGTATCCTTGCCAAGGTGCGGCCACATTCTGTCCACCGGCGGGTGCCGCAACCTTTGCCGGTGTGACCACGTAGTCCCAGGAGGAGTATTCTCCCGACACTCGATACCATTTGCGATGGACATAACAAGGAGGCGTTTGTGATGAAGAAACGTTTTGGCGTCCCTTTTTTGCTTATCATATGCCTGGGAGCGTACCCCTACCCCGGCAGCGTCCTAGCGGATACGTCGTCGAGCATTCCCTCGTTCTATTCGCATCTGCAGTGGGATCTCACCAGCCCCACCGCGTACTCGACGGCCTCGGGCGGGTATGCAAACCCCGCCGTCTACGGCACGCTGTCCGGTTTTGAAACCCAGTTTAGCTGGACCGATGTGGGCAACGACTTTGGCGACCTGGGTGACTGGGGGCTTTTCTTGGGCGGTTCGACGCTCGGGTTTGGCCTCATCCGAAGCGAGATCCCGTTGCCCGACGGCACCATCGCGGGGGTCAACGATCTGCGCATCGCT
>JAOTUR010000065.1 GCA_029863805.1 Candidatus Krumholzibacteriia bacterium
AAAACACCGCGTAAAGTCCATGCTGTGTCGTTGACGCGAGAGGAGAGCGACACCTCGGTCATCTCCTGAGCTCCGAGCGTGTGACGCCACTGCTAACTTCCCCCCTACATCCGCTGCAAATACTCGACCACCAACTCGCGCAGTTTGGGCTCGGTCTCTTCCGCTGTTTCGATGATTTCTTTAATGTTTGCCGGACGCAGGTTGTCCGCCGGACATAGATCGGTCACAATAGAAAGCGCTAACACGTTCATGCCACTGTGCACCGCGACCAAGACCTCGGGGACAGTTGACATGCCGACAACATCCGCCCCAAGTCTTCGCAAAAACCTGTATTCGGCCGCGGTTTCCAGGTTGGGCCCGGCAACGGCCGCCAACACCGCGCGACGCACAACGATGCGCTTTTCGAGAGCAATTTTCTCCACCAGGTCCCGACGCTCGGTCGAGTAGGGCTCCGCCATGTCGGGGAAACGCGGTCCGAGGCGATCATCGTTCCAACCGATCAACGGATTATCGCCCATAAAATTTATGTGGTCGGTCAACACCACGATATCGCCGCGATCGAGGTGCGTGTTCATCCCCCCGACGGCGCTTGACATCAGAAGTTCGTTTGCACCCAGGGCACGCATCACGCGCAGCGGGAACGTGATCTCCTTCATCGAGTGCCCCTCGTAATAGTGCAGACGCCCCTGCATGGCCACAACGTCCTTCCCCCCCAACTTTCCCACGATCAAGTTGCCCGCGTGACCAAGACCTGTCGCTTTGGCGAAATGCGGGATCTCTTCATACGGAATCGTTGCTTCCGCGTCGATCGATTGCGCCACTCCGCCAAGCCCCGTTCCCAGAACGATCGCAAAGCGGGGTCTTGCCGCCACTTTTTTCGCAACAAACTCGCTTGCGGTTTGGATCTTTTCGTAAAGACCTTTCAACCGTCACCTCCCCGTCTTTTTTTTGAGCTGATTCCGTCGTGTCGTTGCGATCTTGTCGCGCGGGGTTTCGCACACGGAATGAATCTCAGAAAGATGTATAAATCGTTGCGGGCTGGAATTCTAGCAGATGTCCGCGAAGCTTAAAAGCCGATTCTTGCAGGCCCGTGGCACGACCAGCCGTTTGGTCCTCGAGTGCGATCCCGAGGCTATCTTCACATCCACCTTCTGACAGTCGAGCGTCCTGGCCAGCAGTTTCACCAGCTGCCGATTTGCCGCTTCGTCGACCGGTGGTGCGGTGACACGGACCTTGAGGTGCCCCCCCTCGGACCAGCCAACCACTTCTGTTCGCGAGGCGCGCGCAACCAAAATCACCGCAAAACACAATTGTCCGTCGGTGAGATCTTCGATTCGCTTCATTTCTGCGAGCGACGCGAGAGTATGTCACGTTTGAGGCGCTCGAGTGACCACTCGCCAGGTTCTTCGGCCACATCTTTGGCTTCGGCGTCTTTGGGCAGTACCGGAGAGACGTCGCGGTCGATAGGGGTTACCGACGGCTGGGAAACCGGGCTGGCCGCCTGCTTCTTGGGAGGCGCCGACTCCCTCTTGTTTGTATCAACCTCGAGCTCGTGCTTTCGTTCCATAACGCGCTCGATGAGGTTGTCCAAGTGTCTCGACGGGGTCGGGTCGGCGATGGTCGCCGTAACCACATCGGGGCCACCTTGGGCCTTTGCACGGCTGTCCGAGTGCGGCCCGTCCGGTAACGGTCGGTCCAAGGGTGATGCTGGAGTGTCCAGCGGCGGTGACATTGACGATTCACCGACATCGCGATCTGCTGGCATGCTGGCCGCAGCCCGCTTGAGTTCTTTGTTCTCGCCCGGACGGGTGGAAGTCTTGAGCTCATCCCCGCGCTCCGTCTTTCGCAAGCGCTCTTTGTCGTCGGCCTCCATTCGGCGCTCCTCGTCCACGAAGTCCTTCTCGGCCGATTCGAGAAACTTCAGGTGCGATTCGACGATCATCTTCATGCGCGTGACATAGCTTTCACGCTGGCGTTTCAACAATTGGATCTCCTGGCGGAGCTTGGAAGCGTTTTCCTTGATGTCCCTGGCACCCCGGTCCGCGTCGAGCTCTGCTTGTTTGATAATGAGCTCGGCCTCTCGCCTCGCGTTTTCTTTTGCATCAACGGTGATACGCTCTGCCGTGAGCAAGGTGTCGCGCAGCGTTTTCTCCATGTTGCGGTATTCCTGAACCTTGTCGTCGAGCTCTAGGAGTCTCTCCCGCAGCGCCTTGTTGTCGTTTAGCACCGCTTCGTATTCGTCAGCGACCGTGCTGAGGAAGGCGTACACCTCATCCGAATCGAGGCCCCGCATCGCTTTCTTGAATTCTTGCTTCCTTATGTCGAGCGGCGTCAAACGCATTTCGCTTCCTCCCGAAGAAATCATGCCGTTAAGGCTGGGGATCTTTCACACACGTACGTCCGATTTTCTATAAGTTGTCCCGTTCTTCAATCGGTCATCAACCGCGGAGCATGCCAATGATCAGTTGCACCGCTACGATCACGACGATGGGTGAAAGATCCAGGCTTCCGAACTGCGTGAACGAACGAACCGGAGCGAGCACGGGCTCTGTCACACTGGCCACAAAACGAAGCAACGATGCCGCTCGTCCACGCTTATCCAGCTCTGCACCGCCCGTATGATAATTAGCAGTTGATAGACCTTCAACAGAGCAATTATTACGCCAATCATCGTGTGTTCACCAAAGCCCAAAACCCATTGTCAACGCTAACGTTCCGGCTCTCGGGCGTCAGCCAAACCTCCGGCTTTTCAAGAAGATACACAAATCAACTGAATATGGTAAGTTTTTTTCCGTCTCGATCACCCCGCCCTGCGGTCGGTCGCCGCCCGGGGGTCACCCGTGACAGGGGACGCTCGGCGGGTGCCCTTTTTTCGCGGTGGTCCAATCAGCGGCGCCGTTCGCCAAAGAGCACCCTCCCCAGGCGAACCAGCGTCGCCCCCTCTTCGATCGCTATCTCAAAATCATCGCTCATTCCCATACTGAGGTGCGGCAACGGCGTGCTCAGGTCGTTCTCGAGCTTTGTCTTCAGCCGAAAGAGTGACTGAAACGCTCTGCGGATGGCCGCTTCGTCATCGGTGAGCGGGCCCAACGTCATCAGGCCTTCGAGTCTTAGATGCGGCAAAGCGGACAGCTTGGCGGCCATGTCGGGCGTTTCGTTCGGTGCGAAACCGTGTTTTGTCACTTCGCCCGTGGTGTTCACTTCCAGAAGCACGCTCGTCGTCTGCTCGCGCTCGGCCCCGAGTCGACTCAGCGTCTCCGCGATGCGCAGCCGATCGATCGAGTGGATCATATCGAAGGCGCCGACCGCCTTGTTCGCCTTGTTTCGTTGCAGCGTACCGACGAGGTGCCAACGGCACGGCTTCTTTATGTGGGGTCGTTTGGCGAGGAACTCCTGAATCTTATTCTCTCCGACATCAACTATGCCGGCGGCGATGACCGCTTCTACCACTTCGGGCCCGTGGGTCTTGGTGACAGCGACGATGGTGACGCCGTCCGCTGACCGCCCGACCCTCGCACAGGCCGCGCCGACGCGCGCGCGCACTTGCTCGACATTCTCTGCGATCTTATCCATGGTTGTGACTTGCAAAACCGCAAGACAGAGACAGCCACCAACGGGTCGACTATGCCACGACGATATGAGAACTGCACGCCAAAACTCGGCGAGTCTATAGTTCAATTATTGGGCTTTAACAGATGTCCACAAATTAATTTTTTCACATGACAGGTAACGCTTGACGACCGATTTTGCAGCCCATATGATCGCGTCCGCACCTTTGGAAAATCGCTGCGAACCACAATATCTAGTGCACGAAACCATTGAATTTACTATATTTTGGATAACAACCCCCTGAGTGGAACCGGGAGAATTCATGGCCATTGACAAGATAAAAAAGAGAAATGGCTCGGTCGTCGACTTCGATCGGGTGCGTATCGAAAGGGCGATGGAAAAAGCGTTCATCGCCACGCGCGTGGCCGTCGTCCAAGAAACGCTCGAGTCCATCACCGATGAGCTCATTCAGATTCTGGAGGCGCGCTTCGTCGAACGCATTCCTGGGGTCGAGGACGTGCAGGATCAGGTCGAGAAGATGCTGGCCGAGCGAGGTTACTTCGAGGTCTCGAAAGCCTACATTCTCTATCGAAAACAACACGCCGAGCTCCGCGAAAGTCGTAAGAACGAGATCCTCGACAAGATCGAACGACGCGAGCTCCGCGTCAGAAAACGCAGTGGCGAGATCGTCGACTTCAACATCGCCGAGATCGAGCAGGCGATCAAGAATTGCTGTCACGGCTTTGATGGCGTTGTCGACGTGGTCGGGATCATTCGCGACACAAAGTTCGCCATATACGACGGCATCACCACGCACGAAATCAATCAGGCTATCATCATGGCACTGCGGGCACGGATCGAAAAGGATACCGCCTACTCACAGGTCGCGGCGCGTCTGCTCTTCAATGACCTTTACAAAGAGGTGATCGGCACCAGCGAATTCGATGAGGGTTTTGAGCGGACCTACAGGGACAAGTTCAAGGACAAGATCACTTACGGTGTGGAGGCGGGGCGCCTCGACCCACGACTGCTCGAGTTCGATATCGACCGCCTGGCCCGGGCCATCAAGCCGCAACGCGACCGCCTCATACAGTACCTCGGCGCACAGGTGCTATACGACCGATACTTCTTGAAAGATCTCAACCAGGACATTATGGAAAACCCACAGTACTTTTGGATGCGGGTGGCGATGGGTTTGGCAATCGAGGAGGAGGACCGCGAAGCTCGTGCGATCGAGTTCTATGACATCATCTCGGCACTGCGTTATATTCCGTCCACACCGACGTTGTTTCACTCGGGCACCAACCATCCACAGATGAGTTCATGTTATCTCACTACCGTTGACGATGAGCTTTCACACATCATGAAGTCGATCGCCGACAACGCGCAACTGTCCAAGTGGTCGGGCGGTCTCGGCAATGATTGGACCAACATCCGTGCGACGGGCGCATTGATAAAGAGCACAAACGTCGGCAGCCAGGGCGTGGTGCCGTTCTTGAAGATAGTCGACGCGACGACGGCAGCCATCAACCGAAGTGGCAAACGGCGTGGAGCAACGTGTGTCTATCTCGAAACATGGCACTACGACATCGGAGATTTCCTCGAACTCAGAAAGAACACGGGAGACGAGCGCCGTAGAACGCACGATACCAATACGGCAAACTGGATCCCTGATCTCTTCATGAAACGCGTGTTGAACGACGAGGAGTGGACGCTTTTCTCGCCCAATGAGACACCCGAGCTGCACCATGTTTATGGCAAGGAATTTGAAACGCTCTACAAAGCGTACGAGGAGAAGTCCGAGAGGGGTGAGATCAAATTGTCGCGCAAGGTGCGTGCGGTGGACCTGTGGCGCAAGATGATCACAATGCTTTTTGAAACGGGACACCCTTGGATCACTTTCAAGGATGCGTGCAATATTCGTTCACCGCAGGACCACGTTGGCGTGGTGCACAGCTCGAACCTTTGCACAGAGATCACTCTCAACACGTCTGCCGACGAAACGGCGGTGTGCAATCTGGGTTCGGTCAACATCTCCCAGCACGTGCGCGATGGACGGCTGGACCTCGATACGCTGCAGGACACGGTGTCGACCGCGATCCGGATGCTCGATAACGTCATCGATATCAATTTCTATCCCACTGGGGAGGCGAGAAACGCCAACTTACGGCACCGACCGATCGGGCTGGGGGTCATGGGTTTACAGGACGCGCTCTACAAATTGGACCGCAACTTTGATAGTAAAGAAGCGCTGGACTTCACCGATCGCACCCAGGAGTTCATCGCATATCACGCCATACTGGCCTCCTCACAACTGGCCAAAGAAAAAAGTCCCTACCCCAGCTATCGAGGCTCGAAATGGGATCGGGGCCTTTTGCCGATTGACACGCTGGCATTGCTCGAAGAAGAGCGTGGCCGCACGACCGGCGTTGATAGGGCATCGACGATGGACTGGTCGCCTGTGAGAACTCACTTACGCGACTTCGGTCTGCGCAATTCCAACTGCATGGCCATCGCACCAACGGCAACCATCGCCAATATAGCGGGTTGTTTCCCATCGGTCGAACCGATCTACAAGAATATCTATGTGAAGTCCAACTTTAGCGGTGAGTTCACCATCATAAACAGCTATCTGGTTGACGATCTCAAGGCGCTCGGACTGTGGAGCGATGAGCTAAGCGAAAAACTCAAGTACTATGATGGAAGCGTTCAGAGAATTGCTGAAATACCCGGACATCTCAAGATGAAGTACAAGGAAGTCTTCGAGATAGACGCCAAGTGCCTGATCGACCACGCGGCGCTTCGCGCAAAATGGATAGATCAGAGCCAGTCGATCAACATCTTTACGGTTAGCACATCGGGCAGTCTGATCTCCGACATCTACCAGTACGCGTGGGAGAAGGGCCTGAAGACCACCTACTACCTGCGGACCCTAGGAGCCTCGGCGATCGAGAAAAGTACGCTCGATAGCTCCAAGCGGTATGAGAACGCACCCCAAACAGAACAGGTTCCGGTCGCTGTCGTCGAGCGCGACGACAGCCACGATGTACCCGCAACGGCGGTATTGTCTTCTGCCTGCCTTATGGACGACCCGACGTGCGAGGCGTGCCAGTAGCGATCGCGTCTCGAATCATGGATTGGTGCTGTTCTGAGGCGACCTCCGCAGCGCGCTCTGACCTTTAGACGCGCGCGAGGACCGGGAGCCGAAGAACAGCACCAATCCATGATTCGAGACGCGATTGAGCATGCACGCCGCGCGCACGATAACATCGAACCACCACTCGTAACAACGGAGGATAAGGATGACCACTGCGCGAAAAACTAAGACGCTCATCAACTGTTCATCAACCGATCCCAACAAGATCTTGCCCATGAAGTACCAGTGGGCGAGGGAGCATTACAAGACCGGGGTTGCCAACAACTGGACGCCGGAAGAGGTCAACATGCAAAAGGACGTCGAAATGTGGCGGAGTCCAGATGCGCTGACCAACGAGGAGAAGCGTCTGGTCTTGTGGAATATGGGTTTCTTTTCCACGGCAGAAAGCCTGACCGCGAACAACATCGTTCTGGCTATCTACAGACACATCACGAACCCCGAGTGTCGCCAGTATCTGCTCCGCCAGGGGTATGAGGAAGCTATACACACAGATACCTTTATCTACTGTTGCGATACGCTGGGTCTCGATCCAGACGAAGTCTACAACATGTACCTCGACATCCCCAGCATCCGCAAGAAAGACGAGTTTGTCATCGACATTACCAAGTCGATTCTCGACCCAGAGTTTACAACACAGGGCACCGAGAACGTTCGTCGCTTTGTGCACGATCTTGTCGGCTACTACCTCATCATGGAAGGCATATTCTTCTACGCGGGATTCGTGATGATGCTATCGTTCTTGCGCCAAAACAAGATGGTGGGCGTAGGAGAGCAGTTTCAGTTTATTTTACGGGATGAGTCGGTGCACCTTGCCTTTGGCACCGATTTGATAAACACCATCGTTCAGGAGAATATAGACATCTGGAACGAGCCTTTTAAGAAAGATATCACCGATAACATCAAGACAGCCGTCCAGCTAGAGTACGAGTACGCCAGAGACTGTCTGCCCAAAGGCGTGCTGGGTTTGAACGCCGAAGTCATTAAAGAATACATCCAGTATATCGCCGACCGACGTCTCGAAAAGATCGGTCTTCCCAAAGTGTACGAATCAAAGAATCCGTTTCCCTGGATGAGCGAGGTTATCGATCTCCGCAAGGAGAAAAACTTCTTCGAGACGCGGGTGACGGAATACCGATCCGGCGGGACCCTGAGCTGGGATGACTAGACTCTTCACTCTTCTTCGTACTTGTTCTTGAGCTCTTCCACAACGCTTGCATCAGCAAGCGTTGTCACATTGCCCAGTGCACGGCCTTCGGCGATGTCGCGGAGGAGTCGTCTCATGATCTTGCCCGAGCGCGTCTTTGGAAGATCGGCCGAGAAGATGATCTTCTCAGGTAGTGCAAACTTGCCGATTTTTTTAGCCACCCACTGGAACAGTTCTTTTTGTAACTCGGGTGTTCCCTCGACTGACCCTGCGAGCGTGACAAAAGCCACTAAACCCTGACCCTTTATGTCGTGGGCCACGCCGATGACAGCCGACTCGACCACGTCTTTGTGTTCCACAAAAACGCTCTCCAACTCAGCGGTGCCGATGCGGTGACCCGCTACGTTGACCACGTCGTCGACCCTTCCCAGAATCCAGAAGTAGCCGTCCTTGTCCTTTTTGGCACCGTCCCCGGGAAAGTACATCCCATCCCACTTCGACCAGTACGTGGCCTTGTATCTCTCGGGATCGCCGTATATGCCATGAAGCATGCCTGGCCACGGCCTGCGGATCGCCAATAGTCCGGCGTTGGTTTCTTTGCTATCACCATCGAGTACGGCCGCATCGATGCCAAAGTATGGAAAGGTAGCGCTACCAGGCTTGGTGGTGGTAGCACCAGGAAGCGGCGTAATCAAGATGCCGCCCGTCTCAGTCTGCCACCAGGTATCCACAATTGGACAGCGGCTGTTGCCTATCTTCTCGTGGTACCACATCCACGCCTCGGGGTTGATCGGCTCACCCACCGTTCCCAGAAGTCTCAACGAACCAAGATCGTACTTCTTGGGCCATTCATCTCCCCATTTCATAAAGGCTCGAATCGCGGTCGGCGCGGTATAAAACACGGTCACGCCGTAACGCTCGACGATCTTCCAGAACCGTCCCTCGTCCGGCGTATTCGGCGCACCTTCGTACATGACGCACGTCGCCCCGTTGGCGAGCGGACCATAGACGATATAACTATGACCCGTAACCCAACCCACATCCGCCGTGCACCAGTAGACGTCTTTCGCTTTCAAATCAAACACATGCTTCGTGGTGTGGTACGTGTAGACCATGTACCCGCCGGTAGTGTGAATGATTCCCTTGGGCTTGCCGGTGGTACCGCTCGTGTACAACAGAAAGAGCATATCATCGCTGTCGACCTGCTCTGGCTGGTGTGGGACAAAGGCGACGTCCATCAGATCGTGATACCAGTGATCACGGCCTTCCTGGAAGTGACAGGGAAAAGGTTCGCCCGGCGAGCGTTTGATGACAATGACGTCAGTCACGCAATCACACTCTTTGACCCCATCGTCGACGATGCCCTTTAGCGGTAGCACTTTACCACGCCGCCAGCCCCCATCGGCAGTGATGACCAGTCGCGCCTGGCTGTCGAGAACACGGTCGCGGATCGACTCGGCGGAAAAGCCCGCGAAAATGACGGAGTGTACGGCACCGACTCGGGCGCAGGCGAGCATGGCAACAGCCAGTTCGGGAATCATCGGCAGGTAAATCGCCACGCGATCACCTTTCTTGATCCCCAACCGACTGAGCGCGTGGGCGAACTTGTTGACCTCGTACCACAAATCCCAATAGGTCAGCACCCGCTCTTCGCCTGGCTCCCCCTCCCAAATAATCGCCGCTTTGTTGCGAGTGGCTGTATTGAGATGTCTATCCAGGCAGTTCTCAGTGATGTTGGTCTTGCCGTTGACAAACCATTTGTAAAAAGGCGCTCCCGATTCATCGAGCACCCTATCCCATTTCTTGTACCAGTGAAGCTCTTTGGCAACCGAGTCCCAGAATCCCTGGGGATCCTCGATGCTCTTCTTGTACATCTTCTGATATTCGGCGAAGGAGGAGATGTGTGCATCTTTTGTGAACTGTTCCGGCGGCGAAAACCGTCGACTCTCCTCGAGAATCGTATCCAGATGCTTGTCAGCCATGTCGCCTGTTCTCCTTTGTGGACGTGTCGGTGTTCCGAAGGGGATTGTGACATTCTAACAAACGCGCGGAAAATTTAAAGGCTTTTTATTCTTGTACTTAGGTCACGCATAGCGCTTGACAGCGCCGCAGGTTTCGAGCATGCTCGCTGGTACGGTCGCGCTGTGCGACCATCCGGGCCAGAGAATCGACGCTGTTTTCACAAATGCGATTCCCATCGTTAAGACTCTTTCTCACCGAGGCGACCAGCACCCTATTTCGATTCCCCGCTGTCCTTTTATCCGCCGTATTGGCCGCCGTCACCGGCATAGCAGCGATCGGTCAAGACCAAGAGCCCGACGTACTCCTCAAAGTCATGGTCAGTGCCCAGCTGGGCATTCCCCTCTTCTTCGCGATCGCTGTGCTCAGCGAGAAAGATCGCTGGGCGAAGCCCCCACGCTTCGTCTTTGCACTCATGGGTGCCGCCGCTCTCATAGCGTATTACTTCTTGTTACCCGAGTGGATATCTCCCTTGGCGATGACACGCCTGGTGCAACTTCATCTAGGCCTTCACTTGCTGGTTGCGTTTGTGCCCTTTATTCGACCGCACCACTCGAACGCGTTCTGGCAATACAACAAGAGCCTCTTTCTGAGATTTCTCCTGGCCGCGCTGTATTCAACCGTCTTCTTTGTGGGGTTGGCAATCGCGCTCGCCGCCCTCGATAAACTCTTCGGTCTCGAAATCGACGGCGACACCTATCTCAAGCTGTGGGTGGGCGTGGTGATGATCTTCAATACGTGGTTCTTCTTGGGGGGTGTTCCGCGCGATCTGTCTGCTCTGGAAGGCGAAAACGAGTATCCAACGGGACTCAAAGTATTTACTCAATTTGTTCTGATCCCTCTCGTTGTTCTTTATCTGCTGATACTCACCACATACCTGGGCAAGATCGTCATCACACAGGTTTGGCCGAGCGGCTGGATCGGGTACCTGGTTTCCAGCGTCGCATGTGCTGGCATATTGTCGCATCTCCTGGTGTACCCGATACGTGAACAGCTCGGGAACAAATGGATCAAGACCTTTTCGCGATGGTTCTACATTCTTCTTGTTCCGTCAATCGTCATGCTGATGATGGCGATATACAAACGAATCACCCAGTACGGGGTGACCGAGCCACGATATTTTCTCGTCGTGCTCGCCATCTGGCTTGCTGCGGTTTCCGTTTACTATGCCTTTGGTCGAGCAAGAGGTATCAAGGTTATCCCTTTGACCCTGTGCTTGCTCGCATTTGTCACTTCATTTGGTCCATGGGGAGCCTACCGCGTGTCCGAAAAGAGCCAGGTCAATCGCCTACAGAGCATTCTCGTCACCAACAGCTTGCTGGTTGACGGTACCTTGCAGCCGTCTAACAAACAGGTCTCCTTCGAAGATCGCAAGGAAATCAGCGGCATTCTGCGATACTTGGTGAACACACACGGCGTGGGCGCGATCCAAGACTGGTTCCCCGATTCCGCCGCGCCATTGGACAGCCTGGGTGAGGTGACGGTGGCGCTTCGTCCTCGCCAATCCATTGGACGAGTTCGCGTCATCATGGGGCTAATGAATCTTGAATACGCCAAGCAAGGGGCAACGTTCGAGACGGATCATTTTAGTTACGCGAGCGATCCGTTGGGCCACGTCTTTCGCATCCAGGATTACGATTTTCTTGTCAGGCTCACGCAGAAGAGTAAAGATGACACGTTGACTGTGGGAGACGAATACGCAGTGGTCTACGACGCAAACGACCAGACGGTTCGGCTGAAACGCAAAGACGATCTAGTGCTCGAGATCAAAATCGTAGAGGTCGTTGATCGGTTACGCAGACTCGAGCCGGGATCCTTCGATCCATCGGCGGTGCCGGTCGAGCAGATGACGATTCAAGCAGACAACAACATGGCGGCGGCACGCCTCCATGTTGTCCATATCTCAGGCGATACCATCAAAGACGAGATCGCGATCGACTACTTCACCGGAGACTGTTTCATAAGACTCAAGAAGTAACGACGTGGCAAAGCTTGACAACAGGAAGAGCGTCTACTCGTGGGCCCTCTATGATTGGGCGAACTCCGCTTTTTCAACCACGGTGATCGCCGGCTTCTTCCCAGTTTTTTTTAAACAATACTGGAGCGCCGGTGCCGACGTAACGGTTAGCACACTGCGTCTGGGCACGGCCAATTCGATCGCCAGCATCATCGTCGCCATCCTGGCCCCATTTCTCGGCGCCATAGCCGACAAGAGCAGCGCAAAGAAGAGATTCCTGTTTTTCTTCGCGATGATGGGCATCGTGATGACGGGCGCGCTCTACTTCGTCGAGCAAGGCGACTGGCCGGTCGCCGTCTTTGTCTATGTTGCAGCGACCATTGGTTTTGCTTCGGCGAATTCGTTCTACGACTCTCTTTTGGTGACGGTATCGCCCAGGAAACGAGTCGACTACGTATCGGCTTTAGGATTTTCGCTGGGTTATCTCGGCGGCGGGATTCTTTTTGCGCTCAATGTGGCCATGACGCTCAAGCCCGAGTTCTTCGGTTTGCAAGACGCGGCCCAGGCCGTGCGTGTGTCGTTTGTGACCGTGGCCATTTGGTGGGCTGTCTTTTCTATTCCCATTCTACTCTTTGTACGAGAACAACCCACTGGCCACATCACAGGATGGGGCGCCGTAAAGGCCGGTTTCCATCAGTTGAACCGCACCTTTACCGCGGCGCGCAAGCTGCGGGTGCTCGTATTTTTTCTCTTAGGATACTGGTTCTATATCGATGGTGTTCACACCGTCACACGTATGGCGGTTGACTATGGCCTCTCACTGGGCTTTAGATCCGAGATTCTCATCACCGGTCTTCTCATCACCCAATTCGTTGGCTTTCCCGCGGCGATTTTCTTTGGGCGTCTGGGCGAGCGGATCGGGCCCAAAAAGGGGATATACATAGGGATTTGGGTCTATATCGCGGCCTGCGTCGGTGGCTCACTGATGAGGAGCGAAATACAATTCTATGGGTTGGCGATAACCATCGGCCTGGTCCTCGGTGGCATCCAGTCACTTAGTCGGTCACTGTATTCGCGGCTCGTCCCCAGGAGCAAGGCCGCGGAGTTCTTCGGTTTCTACAATATGCTGGGCAAATTCGCCGCCGTGATCGGACCGATTCTAATGGGATGGGTGGGGGTGTTGACCGGAAATCCACGCTATTCAATAATATCAATCATTATCCTTTTCATCGTGAGTTTTGTCTTTCTTGCTCGAGTCGATGAGACAGAAGGTCAACTTGCCGCCGACGAATTGGAAGCGCTGTGAGTTGACGTCCCACTAGATTCTGTTATGGTTTGCAGGTGTGCCTTGCCGCGGATCATTGTCGACAAATGAAAAACAAGAACAAAGCAATTGACGTAGCCAAGAACATGCTGCTGGGATTGGGTCGGGCAATACCTCGCGCGTGGCATGGCTTTTTCGAACGACGCGTACCCATGATGGCGGCGGGTCTGGCTTTTTACTTTCTGCTCGGTTTGATCCCTTTCCTTTTTATTGTCGCTGCCACGACGGGCTATTTTCTGCAGAACAACCCCGGGATTTACCACGAGGTCGCCTCGACCGTTGTCGAGTTTCTACCACCTGGCGCGGGCGAGAGGCTTCTCCCACATATCGAGGGCGCGGCGGAGAACTGGCAGGGATTCGGTGCTCTGGGTCTGTTGACCATGGTGTTTGTTGCGATGGGACTGTTTGATGCTCTCGACGAAGGAATCAACGCCGTCATGGGCACCAAGAAAAAGGTGGGCTTCTTGGCCGGTCGCGTGATATCGCTGGCCTACATCTTGGGGGCGATCTTGTTTTTCTCGATCGCTGCCGGAGCCAGTTACAGTCTCAAGCTGTTCGCCGCGCTTCCGTTTTTTCAGCAGCATCCGGCTCTGGTCGATGTGCCAGGAAGATACGTCTCGATCTGGGTCTTTGCCATATTTCTGTTGGCGTTGTACATGCTACTGCCCGTAAGAACCCCAAAGTTCGTCCACGCCGTCGTCATCGCCCTTGCCGTGACCGGTGCGTGGTCGGTACTGCAACAATTGGGTACCTATATCACCGCCGGCATAACGAGACGCCAGGCGATTTACGGTGCGCTGGCCGGTGCCGCCGTATTCTTGACGTGGATGTACTTGCTGGCGTTGCTCATCCTCCTGGGGGCTCGCATCCTCGACTTCTGGCGCAGCAACGATCATGGGCCGGCGGACGAGCGCGGAAAATAATTGCCCCTCCTAGAGCATATTCGTTTGTCATATATATAGTTATCTTAACCCGTGCTTCCAACGGCGGCGGAGCCCACATTAACAAAGATTGACTTATGTCTTCTTTTCGCGCACATCATTTAGTATAATCACTCTAATAAGGAGAGCACGTGCCATGTCCGAAAACTTTGAAAAACCCTTTTGCACGTACTGCGAAACACGGATCACCTCGGTTCTGAAGTCTGTCGACGAACCGCAGCTAGATGTGGTGGCGAGCGCAAAGGCTTGTAATCTATATAAAAAAGGGCAGTTGATCTTTCAAGAGGGCGGTTCGCCCTCTGGGCTTTTCTGTATTCACCAGGGCAAAGTCAAAGTCTATAAGACCGGCGAGGAAGGCCGCGATCAGATTGTGCGCTTTGCAAAGCCCGGAGACGTGGTGGGCTATCGCTCGCTAGTTAGCGGCGAACCCTACAATTTATCCGCGGCTGCGCTCGAGGATTGTGTGATTTGCTGCATTCCTTCGGACACGTTCTTTGGAATGCTCCGTGAGGATGGCAAATTTACCATGGACATGATTCAGCTCCTGTCGGGGCAGTTGCGCAAGGCCGAGGACCAGCTGGTCCACCTCGCGCAGAAACCCGTCCGCGAACGGCTCGCTGAAACCCTGCTGATTTTGAAGGAAGTGTACGGCACAGAGGACGGTGATCAGTCTGCGCTGAACATTAAACTCTCCAGGGACGAACTCGCGGCCGTCGTTGGAACCGCCACCGAAACTCTGGTCCGCACCATCGCCGATCTGAAGCGTGAGAACCTTATCGCCACCGAAAAGAAGAAGATCTACATCCTCGATGTGGACGGATTAATTCGCGCCGGAAACCTGCAAGACTGACGGTTCTCATATCCATACTTCGTCCGAGTTGCCCAAGCCGCATCGGTTCCCGCCGGCTGCCATTGACCGATAGATGACGGTGCGAGCGCAGAACAGGT
>JAOTUR010000346.1 GCA_029863805.1 Candidatus Krumholzibacteriia bacterium
GCGGCCATCCGGCTGGCAATGGTGTCGCACGCAGAAGTATGATACAAGCCGAGAAGTGGTTCGAAGCGCTGCGCTCGAAAGACCACGGCTTGCGCCCCGTCGTGCCGTTGCGCGGTCAACTTGTTGACCCAGTCCGTACGCACACCAACCCAGTCGCAGGCACTGACCAATATCCAGCCTTCCCGGAAGTTGTAACCTTCACGCGCGCCCGCCACGCGGATCTGGTTGCGGTGGTCCTGAAGCGCGGTCAGTAATCCGCCAACCGGCCCCTTTCCCTCTATCACATCGCCGATGGTTCGCAGACCCAGATGTTCGTACACCCCAGCTCCTGCGGCAACCACCGTCACCGATCGGGCCAGTGGCGCAAATGTCTGGGCGAGATGAACGATCATGGGCGTGCCCTGCACCTCGAACGTCGCCTTGTCACGCCCAAACCGCGTGCTCCTGCCCCCGGCGAGAATATAGACCGCCAGTCGATCGTCCTGCGAGTCAGAGCCATTCGGCTGCGCCATCGGCATAGCGTTCCTTCTTCCAGATGGGCAGGCGGTGCTTTATCGCCTCCACCATCTTCTGGCAGCCCTCAAACGCCTCGCTGCGGTGTGCCGAGGCAACAATCACCAACAGCGAGATTTCGCCCACGCCGACCTCTCCGATGCGATGTGCCACCTTCACGATCTTCACGGGTAGCCGCGCTTGCATGTCCTCTACGATGCGCGCCATTTCACGCTGGGCCATATCGTGATAGCAATCGTAAAAGATGCCGGTAACCGGCCGCCCCTCATGATGATCGCGCACGACACCCGCGAACGTAGCCACCGCCCCGAACTTGTGGTCAAGATCACTCACGGATCGTTCGTCGATGTGGATGGGATGATCCGTTATCAACATCTAACCCCCTGATACCGGCGTAAGCACAGCTACTCGGTCACCATCGATCAGCCGGTGATCTTCTTCGACAAACTCTTCATTGACGGCAAAGCGGAGCGGTAGCGAACCCACATCGGGCTTCCCTGCTTGCGCCATGAGCCTGTGGGCTACGTCGCGCACGGTCTGGCCTTCCTCGAGCTCCAGAACCGTGCGGCTCGTCCCTAGACTTTCTCTCAGCTGAGCAAACAGTAGCACCTCGATCTTCATCGATCCCCCTGTCGAGCTCTGGGCAACTGGTAAACCACTACTTTGCTACCCCGTGCGACTCGCTTGCCCGTCGCCGGCACTGCGATGAGACTGTCCGTTTCGGCCAGCGACGTGATCATGTGAGAACCCTGATTGGGGAGCCTCTCCACCGAAGGTTTGGGCGTTGCATGGTACTTGCCTTTCAAGAGCATCACGCGTTTGCAATCTGCATCAACCGCCCCAGTCAACGGGAGCGATCTGCGCGGTAGCTCCCAATCGTGAAAGCCCGATAGTCGTCTAAGAGTAGGATACACATAGATGTAAAAACACGTGAACGCGCTTGCCGGATTGCCGGGAAGGCCAAAGACCAACCGTTTGCCCTTCGTACCAAAGTAGATCGGTTTGCCGGGTTTTTGCCTTACACCCCAGAACACGGTCTTCACGCCCTTGTCACCGAGCACCGGCCTTAGATAATCGTGTTCTCCAACCGACACCCCGCCGATCACAACCAGCACATCACTCTTGCTCAGCGCCGTGTCGACGGCTCTTGCCAGCGGTGCCCGGCGATCTTTTACGCGGCGTACAAAGACTGGCTCGATCCCCATATCGCGAAGCATCGCCTTCACCATGTGTGAATTGCTGTCATAGATCTGACCATACGCCAGATGCCTTCCGGGCGCGACCGTTTCGTCTCCCGTGGAAATCACCGCGACCCGAGGTTTGCGAATGACCTGTACGCGATCCCTCCCCATACCGGCAAGGCACGCAAGCGTACCGGGATGTACGGTGGATCCGCTCTTTAGAACCAACGCCCCTTCACGTACCTCCTCACCACGGCGGCGGACATGCCGACGTCGCGTCAGCGATTCGACGATGCGAAGTGTAGAGCCGTCGACAATCGCCTGCTCTTTGGGGATGATCGTGTTGGCTCCGCGTGGGAGTGGCGCGCCGGTCATGATACGGCAGGTGTCGCCAGCCCTTAGTCGATATGAGGCCGTATCCCCCGCGAAAATCGTACGTCTTATCGCGAGAACGACCGGTTGTCTCGCCGATGCACGAGTCGTGTCCTGATAGCGAAGGGCAAACCCGTCCATCGCCGAGTTGTCAAACACCGGCAGGGGAATCGGTGAACGGATATCCTGCCCCAGAACGCGCCCCAACGCCAAGTCGGCAGGCACGATCTCCGTTTCGAGAACCAAGCCGTGCCGGGCAACGAGACGCTGCGCCGTCCGCAAAGAGATCATATCGCACCCCATATCAATCGTAACGAGACGAGCAGAATTAGTGTGGCGATCAGCCGCCGCACCCCCATCATGGGAAGATGATAGGAACCAACGCGTGAACCGATTTGCCCACCCAAGATCACGGCCAGTGCCAGCGGTAGAATCATCTCATTCAAATACACGCCTTTTGCGACCTGGCCGACGAGACCCGCTCCCGAATTGACGAGAATGAAAACGCTCGCCGTCGCCGCCGTCTGTTTGGCATCGGCCCACCCGCTGAGAAGCAGGACGGGCGCCAAAAAAATACCGCCACCAATACCGACCACACCAGCCAAGAGCCCCAAGAGGCCACCGACGGGCAGACCCACCCAATAGGCTTTCGCGACCGACAGAGAACGACGAGTAGCGGCCCCCCGCTGACCGGGTATGAACGTGCGCGCGGCCGCCGCGAGTAACGACACGCCGAGCAGCATCATAAAAAACTGCCTGCCAACCTCGAGGCGGCCTCCCAGGTACGCCATCGGGATTGACAGGATGACAAAGGGGAGGATCTTGGCCAGGTCGAGGTGCCCCCTGCGGCGGAAGTGCCAGACACCACCGGCACTGACAATCAGGTTGCATACCAGCGCCGTCTGCGGTATCGCCTGATAAGGCAGGCCAATGAGAGCCAGAACGGCGAGATACGATGAACCGCCCCCAAATCCGACCGTCGCATAGAGCAACGCGATCAGGAAAAACAGCGGTGGCAGCCACAGGGGGATCGTTTCCATCAATGTCCCTCACCCTCGAGCATCCCCAAGGTGTGAAGCATGCCGGGGAAGATGGCGCTCATCGTCTCAGTGGCGCCGCGCGAAGAGCCCGGCAGATTGACGATGAGCGTTTGTCCACGTACGCCCGCCACACCGCGCGAGAGCATCGCGTAGGGCGTGCGTTGCTGACCGTACGCGCGACCGGTCTCGACGATGCCAGGGATTTCCCTCTCGATCACCCGACGCGTGGCCTCCACGGTCACGTCTCGTGGACCCAGACCGGTGCCACCCGTTGTCAAAACCACGTCCGTACCGGCTTTGCACAGTTTGAGCAGTGCTTCGACGATTTGCTCTTCTTCGTCGGGTAGAA
>JAOTUR010000347.1 GCA_029863805.1 Candidatus Krumholzibacteriia bacterium
GCTATACCTCTCTACGTTGTTGATACAAAGGACATTACGTACTGGCGATGATCAGTTCGCGGAGGTTTCCGTCCCGCATGAATTGCTTCGACGCTCCGCCGCACCTCTGGAAGATCAAGCTTTCCCCGTTCGATGATCCAAGGCGCGTGTCGCACCACCTGCTCTGCTGGAAGAGCCCCTCGTCTGATCATCGTCCGAACTGCGGAAGGACTCACCCCAAGTTCCTTTGCCGTCTCTTCCAAGGTAAGCCAAGGACGTTCGCTGACTCGACCAAACACTGCAATCTTGTGGTGAGAGCGCAAGCCTCTCACGCGTGCTTCCGTCCACGTGTTATCTGCACCAGTTCGGTAACCAAGGCGATTGAGGATATTTGCGATCGATGCATCCGGGCAGACCTTCACCAACTCCCTGACAAGATCCACTACGGTTCGGTTGGTTGACCGACCGTGACGGCCAGTTTTGTTCTTCGATACAGTCAGTCCCGTGTGCACTCCACCGGCCCAGTGCAACTGCAGTACAATCGTTGATCGCTTTTCGTCAACGTCGGCCACGATTTCTTCGAGGACCGTACGGAGGATCCGTTTCTTCAGTTGCACGGATGCATCCGGATGGTTCCACAATTTCTCCAAATCCTGTCCCAGCTCAACAAGGCGACTGCTCTCATCGCTTGACAACGATTCTTGTGGCTCCACCTTGGCCTCCAACCTCTCTTCCATTTCTACCACCCGCGCAAGCGCGGCGTTCCATCTGAATTCAAGGTCCGCGGCCACCAGACGATTCTCGGGATCAACCGCCTCGTATTGTCGATGCCTACGATCGGCTTCGTACCGGGCTTTCTCCAACGACAACTCCAGTGCATTTCGCTTCTCATCTCGTTCGCAAACATCTTGCCGGATCGCCTCCAGCGATGCCTCGATCCCCGCTGGCTCTAACGCGTCTAAGACCGCAGTCACCACGGCCTGGTCCACCCGCAGACCACCAAACGAAATACACAATCGGCTCCCATGATTGATGTGAGCTCCACGGCAATGGTAACGGGGTACTTGTCCCCCGACCCCTGCGTAAGCAACGTGCAATTTTCGTCCACACCGACCACAGCGCAGCAGTCCGCTCAGAAGCGCAGGCCCTTTCTTCACAGGACCCTTTGTTCCCGCGTGATGTTTCGGCAAATTCGATGCCAGCTGCTCTTGATTCTGCATATATTCCTCCCAGGTTATATAACCGGGGTGGTGATCGCGGATCACGACTTGCCAATCCGCCGGCTGAACGCTGTGCCCCGACGATGTTCGGGCTCGTCCATTCACAATCCTGGTTCGCGTACACGTGCGTCCATAAACAAATGCCCCGGCATAAATCGGATTCTTTAAAATCTTGATAATTCGACTGTAGAGCGGTAAACGCCAACTAACCTCCACGCCACGTTTCTCGCGATGATGCGCGCAAAGGGGTATCCTTTCTTGTCGATACCACAGCAGCACCTGACGGGCACTCCCCAACTTCCGAAATAATGAAAACACTCCGTGGAGTGCTTCACGCACCTGGCGGTCCGGGGTGATCTCCACACCATTCTCTTGCGTACGAATGAAACCCACGGGCACTTCAGTCAGCACTTCTCCGCGTAGAACCTTCTGTTTGAAGGCCTCTTGAGCTCTCTGCCTGAGCAGACCCAACTCAAACTCGCTCATGGTTCCCTTCAAGCCCAGCAACAAGCGATCGTTGAGCATCCGGGGATCATAGATGCCATCATGGTCGATGACCAGCGTCTCGGTAAGCACACATAAATCGATCAAGTGATGCCAGTCACGATTGTTCCGGGCAAGGCGCGATGCCTCAAGGGCAAATACGGCCCCCACCGTCCCCCCACATACCGCCCTCAGCAATTGGGCAAACCCTGGACGCTCATGACTTCCACTGCCCGAAATCCCCAGGTCTTCATCCAGTACAACGACCTTGCAAAATCCCAACTGCTCCGCCCTGATCTTCAAATCATACTGGCGCTTCTGACTCTCCAGGTTATGACGCACCTGGTGCATGCTTGATTGCCGCACATATACGTAGGCTTCCCTGTCTAGATGACTCAAGTGGATCTTCTCAATCATTGCTTCCTCCCTTTTTGATTCGTTCCGCCGTGACGACCTGACGCAAGAGTTCAGCGAGAACTGTCCGACACGGTTTCTGCGCCTCGGTTGGTAACCGTTCCCATTGTTCTTTTCTTCCCAGTGGCAGGAGTTGTTGTTTCCCTGTTTCCTTCATCACATGATCCTCCGCAAGAATGGCTTTGTTGCCCATCGGTACGGGTATGCGCTGAAGGGGATTGAGAATCAAGAAGACGGCGGAGTGCACGCAACGCAACCAAGGAAATCACCGCTGTTCGCGCCTCTTTCATGGAGCCGCAAATCCCTTCATCAAGCATCCATGCAGGCAACACGCAACGGGTCTCGTCTTCTAAGGATATCACTACATCCTCAGGTGGCGCCCCTGACCGACGCTTGATGACACGCACTTCTTTTCCGAACAGGGGGTGGTGCGGATAGTGGACTTTTTGAAGTAACGGAATGTGAGTAGTGTGGAGCTGACTCCGTCGGCCTGGGAAAAACACACTTGAGCATCGCTCTGGGCCACGCGTCTTGCCTGGCCGGACACTCAGTGCTGTTCGCCTCGGCTATCGACATCATCAACACCCTTACCGCTGCCCGCAACGCCGGACGGCTCAAAGAGGAACTCAAGCGCTATCTACGCCCCGTCGTCCTACTCGTGGACGAACTCGGATATCTGCCTATCGACAAAACCGGCGCCGACCTGCTCTTCCAGGTCATCAGCCAGCGCTATGAGCATGGCTCAATCATCCTGACCACAAACAAGATCTACAAGAAGTGGGCGCCGATCTTTAACAACGACAGCACTCTTACCTCGGCCATCCTCGATCGCCTCCTACATCACGCCGAAACCGTAGGCATCGAAGGCGATAGCTATCGCATGAAAGACCGAATCGAGGTATGAGCCCCACTCCCTTGAGCCAACTCACGGAGACACGCATTTTCAAACCGGAAGAACTACTGCATTTTCGCACCGGCGGCCGCAGGTAGACGTGGCCCCACGTCTTGTGGCACCCATTCATGCGCTGGGTGAACGTCTGCTGAACCCATTTCATCCCTGCAACCAGATTCGCCGAAGGTGTCTCTAGAAGCAGGTGATAGTGCGTCGCCATTTGAACGTAGGCGTGAATACGCCAGCCTGTCCGATCAATCGCTTCTCCCAGCGTCTCCAACCAACGACGACGTTCCCAGCTATCTCCAAACAGCACATTCCCCCGGTTCCCTCGCGCCATAACGTGGTAGATCGCTCCTTCGTACTCTATGCGCAGTGGACGGGCCATAATTTCTTCTTACAACCCGAGCCTTCGAAGCGCAACCATTTTCTTGAATTATCATCCTGACCCCCTTTTG
>JAOTUR010000080.1 GCA_029863805.1 Candidatus Krumholzibacteriia bacterium
ACAATATCGCTTGATGCGTGCGACTTCGCGTCTCCCACGATTATCGTCTCGACACCCAACGCCCTCGAGGTAGCCAGCTCAGGAACGGTCTCTTTCGTATAGTCGGTTCCCTTCGCGTGAAACTGGGGACGCAGCGTTTTTAAAATCCTGCTGACGTTTCGCGCCGAGAATATGAGGACTGCATCAACCATGTCCAAACTGGCAATCAGCCTGGCGCGATCACCGACCGACATTATCGGTCGCCCATTGCCTTTTAGAGTTCGCGTGCTTCGATCATCGTTTATGGCAACCACCAGATAGTCACCATAGCTCTTAGCTCCATCGAGATAACGCACGTGACCGACATGAAGAGGATCAAAGCACCCGTTGGCCAGAACGGTGTTTTGGGGCCGCATGCTGGCCACATGAGCCCGCAAACGCGTCATGTTGCGAAATATGGGAGCCCCGTCCGTTTTCATCGATCTACGACCGTATCCAATCGAGGACTGGAGTATTTATCCCTGATCGCCTCCAGTTCGCTGCGACTCACTGTAGCCGTGCCGCGCTTCATCACGACAACCGCAGCCGCATACGTGGCCATTACTGCTGCTTCTATAAGACTCGAGCCACAGGCCAGTGATAAGGCAACGGCGGCTGCCACCGTATCCCCCGCACCGGTCACATCGGTCGCATCGTGGCTACCGACGATTCCGATCCGATCGCTTCGTCCGTGTGAGTCGCACACATGCATGCCTTTGCTGCCGCGGGTTATGATCAGACCCGCGAGACGCTGCCGTTCGATCACTTTGGCCGCCAGTTGGGCGAGCTCACGATCTTCACCGTGTCCCAGCTTCATCGCCTCGAACAGCTCTACCTCGTTGGGTGTCGCAGCGGTGGCACCTTCGAACTCCAGTAAACGAAACCGACTATCAACGACAACGGGTATACCCCTGTCGGTGCAGCGCCTTATGATTCTGCGGTTCAGCAGGTCCGGCGCACCACCCAATCCGTAGTCCGAAAACAGCACGGCGTCGACACCGTCTACCATTGTTTCGGCGGCCGAAACGAGTCTTTCGAGCATCTCGGGATTGATGGTCGTACCGCCCGATTTGTCGATGCGAGCGATTTGCTGTCTTTGTGCGTTCAGCTCTCCAGCCATGATTCGCGTCTTCACCGCAGTGGCCGCTAGCGAATCCTTGAACAGTAGCCCGACATCCGCACCTTTTTTTACCAGGAGGTCGACCAATACTTGCCCTTCACGATCGTCCCCGACTACACCACATACGACGGTCGAAGCACCCAGCGATAAGACGTTTTGAACCGCATTCGCCGCACCCCCGGGATGATACACGCTCTCGCGATAGTCGATCACGACCACCGGCGCCTCACGTGACACCCTCTTCGTATCGCCAATCACATATTCGTCGAGGATGAAATCGCCGACGACGCCGACTCGCTTCGACGGATACTCTTCGAGTAAGCGTTGAAATGAATCCAGTTTCATGCCGACCCCTCTGGGAATTAAGTATGCAAGAGCCGCAAAATAATCAAACCCTCGGCACAGCTTCCACCGCCTTGTTCATCGAACCAAGCGCGATGTCAAAAACGCGTCCCGGTTCTATCCCGCGGTAACATTCCAGCTGCGTCGGGCATTCTCTGAGAAAGCACGGAGAACAGTGGACGTGTTCACGCACGACCACCACATGAGGACCCAGCGGTTTTGTCCAGCGTGGTGACGTGGACCCAAAAATAACCACTGTCGGCACACCGAGCGACCCCGCTACGTGGGGTGCACCGCTGTCGTTAGCAACAACCACTCGGGCCGTTGCGAGCAGAGCGAAAAACTCACCGAGAGACGTGAGGCCAGCAAGGTTGACAACACCGGTCACGTCCCGAGAAATCGAGTCACACAACGCTCTGTCCCCTGGACTGCCTGCCAGAACGACCGGTACCTCTTTGCTGAGCATGGTCGCCAGCCTGCGGTACTTTTCGGCGGGCCAGCTCTTGGTTGGCCCATAGGCGGCCCCGGGGACCACGACGGCGTAGTTGACGGCCGGCGCACCGTGCGATCGCAACATCTTTGCGACAGACTCACGTTCGGCCGCAAAAACCTTGAGGACGGGCCGGACAGGGGCCTGCACGTCAGCGAGCTCCAGGCGGGCCAGCAACCTGCGTCCCAGACGTAGATAGTTCTCCGACAAGTGCTCCTCGCGCAGCTTGGTCGACGGTACGGGCTCGGACAAGAGGAAACCTCTTCCGTCGGCTGCATACCCCACCCGGCACCTGACGCCCGATACGAATAACGAGAGCGCCGAGGAAAAAGACGGCGGTAAGAGCACTCCTCCATCACATGCAATTCGCCGAATGGTCCGGCTGCGACGCGTCAGACCGCGGAACGGCCCAGTCTTGGGCAGCACGATCAAGTCACCGACCTCATCGAGGCACGAAAAAACGCGCGCCGTGTAGGGAGGCGCCATCACCGTCAGCCGAAGCCCGGGGGCGGCGCTGAGGCACCCTATCAGAGGCAGCGACATGACCGCGTCGCCCAGCCAGTTGGGCGCGACAACGAGGACGCTGCGCTGGTAGCTCTTCATCGGCGTAATCAGGGCACAAGTCCAAACTGCAGCTCATAGAGCTTCTTGTATACGCCGTTGGAATGTATCAATTGCGTGTGCGTACCGTACTCGCGTACTACACCTTGATCGAGAACCAGAATCTTATCGGCGTTTTGTATCGTAGATAACCGGTGAGCTATGACAAAGGTGGTCCTCCCGTGCAGCAGGCGGTCGATGGCTTCCTGGACCAAGATCTCGTTTTCCGTATCCAGTGCGCTGGTCGCCTCGTCGAATATGAGAACTCTTGGATCTTTCAATATCGCTCTTGCGATCGAAATCCGTTGTCTCTGTCCCCCCGACAGCTGGGTCCCTTTCTCCCCGATCACCGTATCGTATCCATGGGGAAGATCCTGAATAAACCCATCGGCGTTTGCACCCCTGGCCGCGCTGACAACCTTTTCAATCGGACAGTCGTCCGTCCCATAGGCGATGTTATTGCGAACCGTGTCGTTGAAGAGAATGACTTCTTGCGTGACCATTCCCATCATCTCGCGCAGCGACTTGAGATCGAGTTCGCGGATGTCGATACCGTCGAAAAGTATGCGGCCTGACGTGGGCTCGTAGAAGCGAGGGATGAGATCGACCAGGGTGGTCTTTCCCGCACCACTGGCACCCACCAAGGCCGTCACCTGACCGGGAACCACGGATAACGTGATGTCTCTAAGCACCGGTTTGTTCGGCACGTAAGCAAAGTTTACCGACTCAAACCGTATACTCTTATCAAAGGTGGCGCGCCGTTTACCCGCACTCGTGTCCAGGGGCTCAACCGGTATGTCGAGCAACGTAAACACCCTTTGTGCAGAGGCAATGCTCTCCTGGATCGTGTTATTGAGCTTACTGATGTTCTTGACCGGCGTCACAACCCAAATCATCGCACCGACAAAAAGCATCAAATTCTCGGGGCTGATCACCCCGCTCAAGACAAGGTTCCCCCCGTACCACAGAATAACGACGATTGAGAACGTTCCCAATAGCTCCGACGTAGGGGAGGCCACAGCACCCCATAGCTTCATCTTCAAAAACTGCATCATGTACTTGAAGTTGAACCTTCTGAATCGTTCTTTTTCGTAATCCCCCATCGCAAAAGCTTTTACAACCCGAATTCCGGAGACGGTCTCCTCGAGAAGCGCCGTCATGTCGGCCATCTGAGCTTGCGTACGGAAGCTGCGCTTCTTGAGTTTCTTGCCGATCACGCCAATGAGCGCAAGGTTGAGGGGAATAACGACGAGCGTCAAAAGTGAGAGCTTCCAGCTGACGGTCAACACCACCGCCAGTGCAATCAGCGCCATAAAACCGTTGCGGATAAGACTGGCCGCGGCTCCGACAACGGCGCCGCGGAGTGTAGTTACGTCGTTGGTAAGCCGTGATATGATATGTCCGGTCTTCTCTCGTTCGAAATACGATAGCGGCAAGTTTTGTAGGTGCCCATAGACCTTGTTGCGCATTTGGTATAACACCTGCTGCTCGAGATACACCGTCAGGTAGGTTTGCAGATACCCAAAAACATTCTTTACGAGAAAAAGCATCAGGAGCAGAACGCAAAAACGGAGCAAGCGCCGCCTGGCGTCACCCGCGTATACTCTTGACTCAAACCATGTCTGAGCGCGCGATCTCAGCTCCTCCGCCTTCTTTGGCCAGGGAACGCCCTGCGCCGTTGCCACGTCCTCCTTGCCGGAGACGGCAACGGCCTCCTGGTTCGCGGCTTTTCCACCGTAGAGGACTATTCGCAGGAAGGGGTGAATAAGCGTCAGTGAAAGACCGCTCAATGAGGCAAAAATAGTGACGGTGACGAAAAGCAGTATCACCTTTCGCCAATAGGGCAAAACGTATTCCAGTAGTCTGAAATAGGTGTTCATAGCGCACTTCCGCCGCAGGCAGTTCAGATTATTCTACACGGGTGAAGTGGAGGAGGGTATCGATTTTTGAGTTAAATTCCTCAAGTGAAAGCCTCTGTCCTTTAACACCTTGTAGTATTTGCACCCAGGGTGTTCCCTTGGGGAACCAGTTCGCGGTATCGTGCCTGGTAAACAAGCCAAACGTCGGAATACGCATGGTCACCGCGAAATGGAAGTAGTCGGTATTGCCGGACAAAAGCAGGTCTGCGCAGGAGAGAAGCGCGAGCCCCTCCTTGACATTCTTGGGATCGATGTCGAGCAGTTCGACGCTGAGCGCCGACTTGAACTGAGCCAGCCGTTTCTTGTCGAGATTGTTAGAAAGGACGAGAACCCGACAGTTCATACGATCAGCCAACTGGTTGACCAGGTAAACAAAGGACTGATCGACGAGCCGGTGCTTGCCTTTACCCAACCCAGGATCGACCGCGAGGAGCCGTACGTCTTTCTTGGGCTTGTGAAAATGAACCATCTGCTTGGCCCAACGGATGTCCTGGTCCGGTAACGACCAGCCGCGCAGCCCCTCGAATCCGTTCAACCCCAGCACGCTCAGGAAGGTACGAATCTTGGTGGCCTCATACGTTGTCTTAGAGGAGAGGCGAATCTCACAGTTTACAAACGGAAACGTCTTCTCACCTGAAAACCCCACACGGATCTTTGCACGAGTGAGCAGGGCCAGCATCGAGCGAGCCAGGTTAAATTCGGTTCCCAGAAGAAACGCGACGCTGAACTCGCGATCGCGGATTCGCTTGAGGAGAGCAAGATAGGTGGTTGAGGACAAGGAGAGATGAGCCGGCTCGTAGCTTATCATCTCGCTAATCTGCGGCATGGTCCTCACAAGCTCGCTGTTGCCCTCACGGACCAGAAAGGTAACCCGCATCCCGGGATATCGGTCCTTAAGATACGTGAGCACGGGTGCAAAAAAAAGGATCTCGGTCAACTCGCCCGAATCGATGACCAGCACTCGTGATTCATTGCCGATATCTCTAGGTAGACTAAACGTCTCCGTGGGAGCCATCCGACCCAGGAACGGGGTAAGGAGGCTCAGCACGCGATCGCTTTTTGCCGAAATGGAGGCAACACCCATTTTTTAGAAGCTCCGGAGATTGTGGGAATTCGCAGGGGAATATGCAATTTGAGGGCCAATCAATCCCATATTATCGTCTTCTCAATCGCTTCGTCCGCCCGGGTGATCGGCACCAGGTTGAGGTCGCCTTTTATGACATCTGGGATCTCCTCGAGCTCTCTGGCGTTGGCCTTTGGGAAGAGAATGGTCTTTATCCCCGCCCGGTGGGCCGCAATCACCTTGTCTTTTAGCCCCCCGATGGCCAATACCTTACCGGTGAGCGTGATTTCCCCGGTCATGGCGTAGTCATTGCGGAGTGGCCTCTGAAAGAGCAGCGACGCGATGGTGGCCGCGATGGCGACGCCGGCGCTGGGCCCGTCCTTGGGTACCGCCCCGGCGGGCACATGAAGATGGAGATCTTTGGTGTCGAAAAACTCTTTGTCGTCCGCCCGCGCCAGATAATTGGCACGGACAAAGCTTTCGGCCGCCTCGGCGCTCTCCTTCATCACGTCACCCAATTGTCCGGTCTGCCGTCTGCGACCCTTACCCGGCATCGACAGCGCCTCTATAAAGAGTATCTCGCCGCCGGTGAAGGTCTTGGCCAACCCCGTCGCCACCCCGATGGTCGGCTTCTTGAGAGCCATTTCACGTGTGTATTCTTCGATGCCCAGGTATTTACGGACATTCTTCTCGGTGATCTTGACCCCCCGTTTCTTTCCCGATGCGTGGCGCCTGGCCAGCTTACGGCATACGGCGCCGATCTTTCTCTCCAGCTCCCTGACACCCGCCTCGCGGGTGTAGTGCATCGCGATGTGGCGCAGGCCGGCGTCGGAAATCTTGATCGCCCCCGCCGAGAGACCGTTCTCGTCTATCTGACGCGGTAGCAAATAGCGCTTGGCGATTTCGATCTTCTCCAGCGTGATATAACCTGGGAGCTCTAAGACCTCCATCCGATCCAGTAACGGTCGCGGGATTGGATCCAGCAGGTTGGCCGTGGTTATAAAAAGCACCTTCGAGAGGTCGAACGGGATATTGAGGTAGTGATCTTCGAAGGAGGCGTTCTGCGCCGGATCGAGCACCTCCAAAAGCGCCGACGCCGGATCACCGCGAAAATCCGCCCCCAGCTTGTCGATCTCATCGAGCATAAAAACCGGGTTGGCGCTCCCGGCCGTCCTCATACCCTGGATAACGCGCCCAGGCAAGGCTCCGATATAAGTCCGACGGTGACCCCTGATCTCAGCCTCGTCCTTCATCCCGCCCAGAGAAATACGAACAAACTTGCGGTCCATGGCCCGCGCGATCGATTGGCCCAACGACGTTTTGCCGACACCAGGCGGACCCACGAAACAAAGGATCGAGCCTTTCATCGTTTGTTTGAGTTTTTTTACCGACAAAAACTCGAGAATGCGCTCTTTGACACGTTCCAGGTCATAGTGGTCCTCGTTGAGGACCTTTTCGGCCGCATCGATATCCAGATTGTCTGCCGTCGTAAACTCCCATGGGAGCTCCAGGATCCAATCCAGGTAAGTCTTGGAAACCGTGTACTCCGCGGCGCCGGGTGACATTCTTTGCAGACGGTCGAGTTCTTTG
Organism: Candidatus Krumholzibacteriia bacterium; assembly: GCA_029863805.1. Classification (GTDB taxonomy): domain Bacteria; phylum Krumholzibacteriota; class Krumholzibacteriia; order WVZY01; family WVZY01; genus JAOTUR01. The sequence goes on from JAOTUR010000080.1 coordinate 7,143, forward strand.
TCAGCCACTTCTCGGGAGGGCTCGGACAACTGTGCTTGTGCAATCTTATCTCTAAGTTCATCTATCTCAATTGTGCGATCGTCTTCCTCGCCCAACTCTCTCTTGATCGCTTTTAACTGTTGCCGCAAATAATACTCCCGTTGCTCGCGGTCCATCTCCTTCTTTACGTCGGATTGAAGCTTCTTGCCCAGGCGAACCACTTCCAGCTCGTCGCTGAGATAGTTTGACAGTAGCTTCAAGCGAGCGAGCACGTCGGACTCTTCGAGAAGCTTTTGCTTTCGTTCCAGATCGATGTTCATGTTCGTCGCGATCACGTCAGCGATGCGTCCGCCTTCCTTGATGTTGCTGATGATGATCTTTAGCTCCTCAGGAAGATTCTCCGACTCATCGATCACTTTTGAGAAAGAATTCGTAACCGTCTTCACATACGCCCGCAGCAGATCTGACTCTTCCTCGTGCTCTTCCTCGGTCTCGATTCGCGCCCGCATATACGGTTCGACTTGCGTCATTTCGGCGATGCGGATCCGTGTAACTCCCTGCCCCATAAGCCGCATTTCTCCGTTGGGGAAGCGGATCATTCTCTGAATATGCACCGCCGTCCCTATTCTGTGGATGTCGGCTGGGCCCGGTTTGCCGTCTGTGGGGTTGATCTGGGTAAACGCTCCAATGATCTTCTGATCGGCGAGCGCCTCGTCGGCGAGGCGCAGTAGGTTTGGATCGTTCAAAAGAAGAGGCACCATCATCAGCGGAAAGACAACCGCATCATTTATCGGCAGTACCGCGAGTTCCTTTGGAATCTGGCGCAACTGTATGAGTTCGTCCTCAAAATCGATTTGATTCTTTATCGCCACCTATGACTCCTTGGGCTGGTTTCTATTCGACCTTGATCTGGCGTGCAGAACGTTTTTCAAACGTTTTCTTGAGTCGGATTTCGAGCAAACCATTTGAATAGTCCGTAAAGATGCTCTTGCTGTCGACGGGAACGGGTATTTGAATCAGACGTTGAAAGGGGCCAACTTGGATCTCCAATTTGTGAAACTGCTTCTTTCCGGAGGGCGCAAACTCATTTCTTATACCGCGGATGGTGAGCATGTTGCCGTCGGTAAAAACGTCTATCTTGCTCCGATCCATACCGGCTATATCCATTGTCGCCACAAACTCTGTCTCGGTTTCGTAAACGTCCGTGGGCGGCGCCCAGCCCAGGTTCGGTCTCATGCGGATTTTTTGCTTGGTGGGCGAGAGTTCCGACATCAGCATCTCTAGCAGCTCCCGAATGTTGTGGAACTCCCTGTCGACCACCTCGTGGCGCTCGACGCTCGGCGATCGTTGGCTCATCGCGCATCACCCTCTCGAAATGACCTTGGCGACAATAACGTATGATTTAAAAGCCCGTTACGAGAATAGGAAAGGGCCCGAGGAAAGTCAAGACAGGATAAGCGAGCTGGAAAACAGCGGGAGCGGGGCCGCGGTTGTCGCAAAGAGCAGACAGCGATGCCGGCCGCTCGGGCGCCGGTTTGCCATTGGTGACTACTACTTCTTCTTGAGCCTCTTGTCAGGCGCCACGGCCGGATCCCCGATCGGTGTCTCGCCGATTGTAGGGATCCCGATCAGGTCCCTGGGCGTGAGCGTTCCCAGACCCGCGGCGTCACCATCCATTACCCAAAGGGACAACGTACTCTTGTAGAAGACGAGCTCGTAGCTCAACAGCTTCTGAGTGTGCTCGTCTACCGCGTAGTACGTCCAGCTCTCGCTGTGACCTTGCGCATAGCCCCTTCTAACATTCGGAAGGCCCCACGACGCAAGCACCTGAAGAACGTTCATCCCCTTACTTACCTCGCTATTCAGTATCTGACCCTTGAACGGATCATCTGGGTTGTTCTGCAGGTACTCCGCTCGGAGTGAGGCGACCTCTTGTGTGCCCCGTGGTAGCCGAGGCGAGTGCGAGCAAGAAGCGGCAAACGCAATCACGACAACCAGAATTGTCACGTGGCCCGACAGATTCATGATTTGGCCTCCCTGATAATACGGTTCGCCCCTTAGCCCAAAAAAACCACAGCGAGATGCCATGGTAATGCACGCCCGTCCCCCCCGGAACACCCCTCCCCACGAGAAACCACGAGTGACCCCTTCCCGAGGATCGATAATCAAGGATCTTCACTCATAAGTTTAGCAGAAATCCGCGTCCGGGGTAGGGTGCCCCCAAAAATAACGGCACTGACTCAGATAGTAGACTTTTTTACCCTATGAAATAAAAAAAGATAGGCCGGGTGACCCTCGTCGCCCGGCCCTTGCGACCGTGCCCTCACTTCCTTGGGCTAACGGTATTTGCATCTCGCCCGTCTGAGGTCGGGGCGCCAAATCCGTCATCGACCCGGCGTCGATCCATCATCGCATTCGAGGGCCAGAGACCGCCGCCCGCGGCAGTTCCCTTGTCAAGTGTCCACCGTAACAATACCCGATCCTCAAATACCAACTGGTAGGTGAAACGGTCCCGGCTGAATTCATCCCTCATCGAATAGATCCAGCTTTCCGTCGATACGCTTTGCGTGGCGTCATCGAAAAGACGCCTCTCGGGTAATCCCCACGATGCTAGCACTTCGATGACGTTCATCCCCCTGGCCACTTCACCCTTCATGATGTGTTGGTTGTAGACACCGTCTGGATGGGTGCGTAGGTAGTGGTCGCGCACACTGGTCACCTCCGGGTTGTCCTGTGGAAGCCTGGGCGTGTGCGCGCAGGAAGTGGTCGTTGCAATGAAGAGCGCGACGAGCAATATGTGATGTACCGAGTTCATACAAGCCCTCCCGTGTGCTGACAGTTCGAAGCATGGACGCTGTGCCGCGTACAAACACCGTTGACCACCACTATGGGTCCAATCGTGACGGCATCGCTTTGGTCTGACCTCATACGCTCAAGAGGTCACCTCCCGCGCGCGAGGAGGATCACATTCCGGACCCGGGACCGGCAGGGTTGGCCACCGAGGTCGGCATGTTGGGTGCCATAACCCAGTTTTGTAACCTATTTTATAAGAATTAGTTAAATCATCTCATAGACGCAAAAGCGGCACGGATGGGTGACCGCGAGGATCTGCTGAACCGCCGCCGAACACACCCGCATCGCCGATCTGGCGGTCTGCGAAAAACCGGCCGAGACAAGTTGCAAGAAGCGGGGTCCGAACTGTCGAGGCCAGGGAGATCGTTCTTTGGGAAACGGCTCCGGGCGGTGCCTGTGATCGCGGAATAAAAGATATCAGACGGGTGTTATACTCGTCCTGCTCACGGGATCCTAATATGGCAAGGAGAAAAGTTGGAGACGACGCTATACATCGGACCGGCCGGCTGGTCTTATGGGGACTGGAATGGAATCGTGTATCCGCAGAAAAAACCGACGAGGTTCGATCCCCTATCGTACCTGTCGTCCTACTTCAACGTCATCGAGGTCAACAGCACATTTTATCGCGTTCCGAAGGCTTCGGCCTGCGCCAGCTGGGCACAACGGATTTCTCATCGATCCGATTTCCAGTTCACGCTCAAGGCGTTTCGAGAATTTACCCACGGCAAGACTCCGCCATCGGAGCAAGAAGTCAACGCCTTCAAGAATGCGATCGCACCGTTGCACAGCGAGAAGCGCTTGAGCACGATCCTGATCCAGTTTCCCTGGTCGTTCCGCTTTTCGCTACAGACGGCGAGATATATCGCGACTTTGGTGAAATGGTACGCTCCTTATCCAACATCGGTCGAAGTTCGTCATGGCAGTTGGGCGAGTCCGCCGGCCATCACCTTTTTTAAGGACAACGATATCACGATGTGCGGCATTGACCAGCCGCAGATCGGTAGCTCGCTGCCCGCGGAGTCCTACAATGTTGCGACGACCGGGGCGTACTTTCGTTTACACGGACAAAACAAGCGTGAGTGGTTCCGGAGGGACACGAACCGGGATCTTCGCTACGACTACCTGTACTCGAGCGGCGAGCTCGAGCGCTGGGTCGGCCGCATACAACACCTGTACGGCAAGGTCAGCCGGATCCATGTCGTCTTGAACAACCATTTCCGGGGTCAGGCCGTTGCCAACGCGCTGCAACTCAAGGCTATGCTTTGTGGAGAAAGATCGGCCGCACCGCAGGGCATCCTCGATGCCTACCCACACCTGTCCGCCTTGCTCGAAAGCGATACTCGACCCGATGAGACGTCTGGAGACCCCACGCGCCAGGGGTCACTGTTTGAGAATCAGGACGGCCAGTAGAATTACTAGAAGGCCGGCGACGACCAGAAAGGCGTTGTCCAGCAGCACAGCCGTGAGCCCTTTGCTTGTGCCCGCAGCGGGCTCTTCCACCCGGGGTGTGTCGGATGGGTTGGGGGACTCGTTCTTGTGGTTCTCTGCGGTGTTTCCTTCGCGGGACTGCTGGCAGAACGAGCAGAATTCGGCTCCCGTTTCATCTTCCCAACCACACGCGGGGCACGGCGTCAGTCCACGATCGCTGGTGGGAACCAACTCCGCGGTCCTGGTTCTGGCGTCCGTCGAGTCGGCTCGGCCCGGCGTCACAAAATGTGTCTCCAGCCTGGTACGGCCACCGATCTCTTCCAAAATCGATTTGAGCTTGTTGGCCTGCGCTGCGCTCAAGCCGCTCTTGATCGCGTAAGGCAGTTTGCGGACGACCTGTCGGACACGCGGCAAGGGGGTCCTTGTTCTCATCGACAGCTTGATCGAAAAAGTGTCGATGGTCTCGCAGCTGCGGTCGATCTCTTCCAGAACCACGCGGTAGTACTTTTTGGTGTGAACCGACATTTTCTCGGTGGGAGAGCTCATATCTACAGCGGTAGCATGGACTGTACCAGCCTAACGGGCCTCGGTACCTACCGGTGCAGGGCGAGATGGCCCGACTAACATCCTTTTAAACATAGAGTTAACTGAATACGGCCTCACGGGCGAGGCCTCGCGGGTGTGGAGGCGTTACTGGGCCGAGCCGAAAACGATGCGACTTTCAACGTTGCCCGTGCTCACCGCTGAGACCCCAAACACCAAGTCCGGGATGGGCAGAACCGCGTCGACCTGGGCCGACGTCGCCGCCGTGGTATCGATCAGCACTACGCCCAGGAACACATCGACGTTGTAGAGCCGGTAGAACTTGACGAGCGACGGCGAGTCTTCGGTCCAGCTCAGATCGAAAACAATGCTGTCTGCCGTGGTGACGGTGAAGTTCCCGGGAGCCGGAGCCTCCACGATTGCGAGCATGGGTGGCACGTCGTCGTGTTGCGAGCAGGCTGCCAGCAAGAGCGTGAAAGCGACTAAAAACTTCTTCACTGGCTAAGTTGTTTCCTTTCAGAATCGAAAACTTCGGGTTAGCAGCACGCGTTCCTGGTCCATCTCGATCCGATACCGCAGGGCGGTTTCCGTATCGTGCGGTTGGCTGAACCACACGTCCACCAAATTGATGGCGTAGGTCGAAATGAGCGCAGCAAGAAACGTATTTCTCCAGCCGAGACGCGTGTCTGCCTGATCGTGCGCTTGTTGCATTTCACTGTAATTACCCGTGATCTCGTCGATACTCACGATCTCGCCCCCGGTCAACCGTAACTGGATGTCTGTTTGGATGCCCTTGGCGTTATCCAACCTGTCGACCGCCTGTTTGTAGTGAATCTGAGACGCGAAGAGGCCGGCAGTACTAATTATGGCTACGCCAGCAAACACCGCCGCTTTCGTGTAATGTCCCTGATGTGCCTGACCGGCGCCGGGTAGGAGGAGCGAGCGAACAAAGGCCGCATCCTTGGCACATGCATGCGCGGGCACAGCCAGCCACAGAAGCGAAATCACGCAGGCGCGAAATAGGCCTTTTTGGCCTGTCACTGGTCTTATCGGGCTGAATCTACCTGTGCGC
>JAOTUR010000348.1 GCA_029863805.1 Candidatus Krumholzibacteriia bacterium
GGGCATCCAGTGGCCGGTTGCATACCGACAAAACATGGCCCACAGACCGACGGGGATCCAAGGGACAATCACCAGCGCAATCTGCCGCAAGCTCCATTCGCGGCGTATGACCCATAACATGGCAAATGTGAACAAAGTGACGACGACGACGGCTTCGGGACGGGTCACCGGCGTCAGGCCGATCGCGATGGCGGCAAGCCACCACTTTCTCGAAGCCACGGCCAAAAAGGCACATAGCCATAGCAAGAGTAAGAGCGGTGTTTCCATCCCCGACAGCGCGCCAAAAAGAAACCTTGGTTCCAATGCAACGAGCGATGCGGCGACGATACCCGCTGCCCGCGAACTAGTGATGCGCACGGCCAGCTGCAGGATGGCGGCAATGGCCGCAAGTCCCAGCAAAACTGAGATGATCTTGACGACGACAACGACCGCTCTTGTCCCCAGCGGCTCGAGCCAATGAGCGGGCGAGGTCACGATTGACCACAGGGGGCTTGTCGATCCGGCCTCTTGAACGCCTTCGTTGTACTGAAACCCCTGCCCAAACGCGAATGAGCGCGAATATACGCGGTGGATCCACGCATCATCCAATGGAAAATCGAAAAGGCTGAACGCGTTCGAGGCAAAAATACCTACTCCGACGAGAAAAATCGAAGAGGGAATCAGAGACCCACGCCAGTCGAATCGACCCTGCTTATATGTGAACGGTGCTTGCATGGCGTTGACCTTTCCAACGCGCTTATCAAAGTTGGCGGTGCCTCTTTCGGCAGTGACCCATCGCACAAGATCTATAAGCGGCTATTCTAACACGGACCCCACCGGCTTCAAGAGGGGATCGCCACGGTGTTGCTCTGTTCGTGTGCCACACACATTGGGCTGCGGCACTGTGTGGAGAACTTCGTCTGTGGATTGGCTTGAGCCGATGACGGTGACGTGTGTAAAATGAACGTGATCATATGGCAAAAGGAGTCAGGAAGAAATCAAAGCAGCCGGGTGATACTAGATCCGTTGCACATCTGGGCCCGTCAGCGAATAGCGGATGGAGACCGTTCGCCAAGCCGTGGGTGGTGGCTTTGAGCATCTTTGCCGTTTCGTTTGCACTCTATGCAAACACGCTCGGTCACGACTTCGTCTGGGATGACCACGATCTCATCGCCGGTAACCAGGCTGTGCGAACACTGGATCTCGAGACCATCCAAAAGATATTCACCCAGGACTTCTGGCCTAGAATGAGTCGCGGAGGTATATACTACCGCCCTTTGGTGACGCTGTCGTACCACATCGATTACCAGCTCGGTCGCGGGAGTCCGACGGTTTTCCACTGGGTGAATGTACTGTTCAACGCCGCCACCTGCGCTGCCGCCTTTGTATTCGTGTACGTGCTATTCCGTAGCGTCTGGTTTGGCTTGCTAACCGCGCTGCTCTTCACCGTGCACCCTATCCACACCGAGTCGGTGGCCTGGATCGCCGGCCGTACCGACATATTCGCTTCGCTGTGGGCACTGGTCTCGCTGAGCTTTTATGTTGTGGCGCGACGCCGGGGCAGAGTGTTGTTTCTAACTGCTTCGTTGGTCGCGTTCATGCTCGCCATGCTGGCCAAGGAGATAGCTGCGTGCGTGTTGCTTTTGGTCGTAATCCTCGAGTTTACTCCGTGCAGAACGCTGCTTCACCCCTCGGCAAAGGTCAGACCCTCCGCCACCGCGAATCGAGAGAAACGTTCCTTTGTAAACCTGATGCTGTTCTTGGGCGTGGCGGTACTTTACATGATCTTGAGGCATCAAACCGTTGGCTCGGCCGTCTCGACCAATTCCACACTGCCGCCGGGTGCGACCGGCCATGTGGCACTGCCGCTAGCACTCTTTGCCGGCTACATCTACAAAGTCATGTTTCCGCTGACGCTGACTGCCGAATACACGGTTGCCGTACCGTCCTCTTTATTTAGCTTGCAGCCGCTTGCCGGCATGGTCCTGGCGGCCGTGATTCTGTACGGCGCGTGGCGATTTCGACGCCATGCGGAGGTTTTGCTCGGCGTGGCGATTTTTCTGCTGGGGCTCGCGCCCGTGCTGCACCTGGTTCCCATTGCAGAACTGTCGGCGGAGCGGTTCCTGTACTTCCCGTCGCTCGGATTCGCGTTGATTCTCGGCCGTGTTTTTGCGTCCGCGCTGATGGCCAGGTACCCCGGGTTGCAGCGTGTGGAATCACCCGCGCTTCCTCGCTGGTGGCGTGTCCCGCGGCCTCTGGCTATGCCTCTGGTGATCGTCCTCACCGTGGTTGTGGCTCTGTTGGCTGTCAAGACAGTCACCAGAAACACCGACTGGAAGAATGACGAGGTTCTCTTTGCAAAAACCGTCGAGCAGGCGCCGGATAGCCCGCGTGTCCTCGTGCAGCTGGGTCTCAATGCACACAAGAAAGGTGACCTCGCCGGGGCTGTTCATTCATACGAGAAGGCGCTACAAATCAGTCCCGATTATCCCGTCGCGCATTTCAACCTGGGGTTGATCCGTCTGCAGCAGGGTGACTCGGGGTCCGCGCGTGCCCACTTGCAACAGGCGGTCCGAGGTGGACCGGATTTCAGGGCCGCCAGTTATCACTTGGCGGTGCTGGAAAAGGCCGCTGGCAACACGGAACGGGCCAAACAGCATGCGCAACGCTTTCTATTGCTCTACGACAGGGACGACCCATTTCGCCGCGAGGCCGAGGCGATTCTGCGCGGCGACTGATCGCGCGCGTCGCCATGAACCACGGCGGCGGGATTACTTGACGAGATTCTCATCCCGCAGAAACTCGAACATGGCCCGGGCTATGACCTCATTGCCATCGGGGTTTGGATGGTAATCCACGGGGGCGAGGTGCAGTACTTTATCCCTACCCGCGGATCGCAGTGCGTCGGTAAGATCGAGGAAAGGCATCGATAGCCGCCGGCAAATCTCTCGCAGAACCTGTTGAATCCGCGTCGAAGTCGCCGGGTCGTAAACTTGAGTGTAACTAGGGAAGTATACAAAAACCGGAACAATGTTGTGATCGTGGCAGGTCGCCACAAACTTGCCGAGTACGTGAACATAGTTATCAAGGAGTTGCCGAGTCTCGTTGGAGAATTCGTCGGTCAAGACCATGCCATCGGTCGACGAGAATCGCCGGCGAAACGTTTCTGCGTTGCGCTCATAGTCTCCACCCCCCCGAATCACATAGCGGGTGTCGCCTCCGCTAGAACGCTCCGTCGGCTGGTGAGTCTCCGTCTTCGGCACAAAGAGGGTCCAGTAAAGGCGAAAAATCATCTCGCCAACGCCGGTGCTGGTAAAAAACCACATAGAGGCGCGGCGGAACGGTGAAACGTTTTGCTGGTGAAACAAAATCTCGTACTCGGCGACCTCCTGGCGAGACTTTCCCCGCAGATCGGAAATGTCATTGCTTACAAATGTCAGAATGACGATGTCG
>JAOTUR010000066.1 GCA_029863805.1 Candidatus Krumholzibacteriia bacterium
TCCTACCCGGGAGATTACCTCCACCCAACTCCACAAAAAAGCCCGGCCGTCGAGGGCTCGACAACCGGGCTTCAAACCCAAAAGAGACGCGGACTATTTCAGCAGCAACATCTTACGGGTCAGCGAGAATTCACCCGTTGTCATGCGGTAGAAATATACACCGCTTGCTACCTCAGCGCCCCGGTCATTCCTGCCATCCCACGACACACGCTTCTCGCCCGCCGACTGTTGTCCGTCGACGAGTGTGGCGACGCGTCGTCCTGTCACATCGTATACGACGATTCTGACGTTGGCCCCGCGGCCGCGAACATCGTAACGAATCACGGTGGATGGATTGAACGGGTTGGGGACGGCCGCATAAAGGGCCGGGCGAACGATCGCATCGTCGCCCACGGCCGTCACGGTGGACACGAGAAGGCACTCCGAGAACTCCGACGTGCTCCCCAGCGCATCGGTGGCGGTGATGTACTCGCCGTCGGCGAATGGCTCGAGCGTCGTCAGGGCGAAATCGATGTTGCCGTCCGGCCCCGTCGTCACGTGGGTCGAGCCGAGGTAGTTCTGTCCCTCGCCGTGGCCGGAACCGTCGCACGCGGGGTTGGAGAAAAACTGGACCAGGAACGTGTTGTTGGGCGTGCTGTTGAGCGACGCCCCGACGGTCGACAGCCCACTGTGGGCCCATCGCAGCGTGGGGAAGTTCTGGAGGCCGTTGGGCCCCATGTCGGGATCCTGGTCATCGTTGGGAGTCACGCCGAGGGAGAGACCTTGCAAGTCGATCCCAAGGTCGCCGTTACGCGCAATGGAATTGCAAAGAAACGAGTTGCCGACCGAGTCGTGTACCTTATAGATGCCGTCTGCCGCGTTGTCGGTGATCGCATTGCCCAGGTCGGGTGTGATGCCGCCGATCACGTTGTTCGATCCGGAACCCTCCAGATTGATTCCCAACCCGTTATGATGGATGTTGTTCTTCTCGACGACGGTATAGCTGATCCCGGAGAGGAGCAGACCATCGAACTGAAAGTTTCGGATCTCAAAACCGCGTACCACACTGTTGTTTCCGTCCACCCACGGTCCCCTGCGTCCGGCCGCAGGACCGCCCCCGTCGAGTACGATGAGCGGTGAGCCGCTGTAGCCCGGCTGCGTGGTCGCGTCCATCACCACCGACTCGAGCGCCGGAAGGTCGGTCACCAAGCTGATCACGTGGGGCCCCGGGCCGGGGATGTCGAACCGGATCTCATCAAGGCCGGGTTGGGCGTTGGCGTCAACGATGGCCTGGCGCAGCGACCCCGGGCCGCTGTCGCTGGTGTTGGTGACGGGGATCGGTGCGACGACGGTGCGAAGGAGACGGACGTTGTCGATCAGCGGCGCGTGGCTGTGGCAATTCCCGGAGCCGACCACGCCGCACCAGTCGTCGCAGTTGTCGGTGGATCCGTTGAAGAAACCCCACAGGTAGGTCGTGTTGACAATGAGCGAGTCCTCCTGCAGGACGGTAGAGCCATCGAACAATCCCGCGTGGTCGCCAAATGCTGGGTAGCTCGTGGCCGTCCAGTCGCCGTCGGTGGTCGTGGTCGCGCCGAGCGCTTCTGTCTCGAAATCCTGGAAGTCGAGCACACCCGTGTTGTCGGAAACCGTCACACTGTCGATGACGACGGCGCCGTCAGAAACGTACAATCCGTCTTCGTCGGAATACCCGCCGTCTGAAAAGAAGTGAAAGCGCAGTTTGACACTTGCATCGACACTGTCGGCCGGCACGACGACCGATGCCAGCTCCGCCCCCTTTCCGTCGTACGAATCCAGTGTCTGCCAGACGTCGCTTTTGGAGAGGTACTGGATATAGGTGAAGTCGTAGCCGGGTTCGCTGTCATATTCGATGAGGAAGTCGACTGTGACATCTCCCGACGATGGGAATGCCACCGACTCGAAGTACTGCAGCCACATATTCCCGTAACCCGGACATGTCGCACACCCGGGGATGGTTTCCCGCCCGCACCAGAGCGATTGCGTCCCATCGATCGGCGCGTGCGGGCCGCCCGCGCCGGAAAAGTCGTCGACGTGGAAGTAAGCGTCCTGACTGGTTCGATCGACGCTGACCCAGCCCTGCGGATCGGGACCGCCCAGACCGTCGTCGAAACTGTACAGCGCGAGGGTCAGCGTGTCGGGCAGCAACAAGGCCTGGAGGGGTTCCGACCTCTGCGCCTCGGCGTGGAATCCGGTCCGCGGGGGATCGGGCGGACGGGTGAGGAGGTTGGTTGGCGACAATGAAAGACAAATGATCCCCACCAATAGGATTGCGAGGCAGCGCATGCTAGTCTCCTGTGTGTTATCCGTACAAGTGTACCACAAGCCCCCGCATTGTCGAATGAGGCATGTCGAGAACGTCATCGTGAGCCTCGACGTGGCGCCGAGGGGTGGGGCGGGGCAGCCTCCGCCGTCTCCAATATGAATCTATGAAGCAAGCCCCCTTTGGGATAGCCTCCGAGAGATGACGTCAGAAGGTCTCGGAGAGCGAAAGGAGGCTTGCTCATGCTGTATGTTGGCCTGGATGCTCACTGGAGGCAATCCAGTTTCTGTGTCCTCGACGGGCAGGGGCGGAAGATCCTGAGCCGAACGGTCCAAGGTCGTTGGTCAGGAGCTTCTCGAGGAGGTCGGAAAAGTCGGCAGGCCGTTCGCCATCTGCCTCGAAGCCTCGACCGGCTACGGCTACCTCTACGACCGATTACGGAAGATGACGGGCCGAGTTGTGGTCGCTCATCCAAGTCAGCTGCGACTGATCTTCCGTTCCAAGCGGAAGAACGACCGGGCGGATGCGGAGAAGCTGGCGAAGCTTTTGTATCTGGTGTCGCCGATCCACGTGCCGTCGAGCGAGATCCGGTCGTGGCGACGGATGATCGGGCACCGACAGAAACTGATCGGCGAGCGCGCGCGGGTGAAGAACAGCATTCGGGCGATGCTGCGGAGTCAGGGGGTCTCGGCTCCCCGGGGCTTGTGGTCACGCCGTGGTGAGGACTGGCAGCATGGAATCTATAGTATAGAGGAATCCGCTTAGGTGTTAAGATGCCAATGTGGACGCAGTTTGCAGAAGGAACAACCTCTTACCTCGTGACACCCCAAAAGCCTCTCCTGGAAGGAGGCGGTCTACTAGCGCTATACTGGCTCGATAGTCGCTTTCAAAGATTCTCACGAGGATCGTATTATTCCACCTAGAATCGACTATTTGTCCCTCACTCCGCTCACAAAGCTCTTTTGGGAGAACCAAAAGGAATGTCTGAGAAGAATGGTGCAACCGGACCTCTAAGGCGTCTGCGCAAGACGATCTCGCTCCGCGCAAGGCTCTTAATTGGACTCCTTCTGGTAGTTTTGCTCTCCGGCCTCACATCCACTACCGTCGGTATCCGTTTCATCAACGATGGGATCGTCAAGCAGGCGCAAAACCAGGTGCGGCTAGACCTGAATACAGCCCGGGAAATCTATAACGGGAATATCCGGGAGATCCAGACGCTCCTTGAGTTCTCCGCGATTCGTCCTTCGATCTGGAACTCATTGGCGCAGGGCGATACCAACCTGTTACGGAACACCTTGACTGACATCTATGAAAAGCGTGGTTTGGACATCCTTAACATCACGGACGACCGGCTCAGGATAGTGTTCCGGTGCGCCAATCCCGCGATCTCGGGCGATTCGCAGGAGACCAACTCTATTGTGGGTAGGGCGTGGGAACGTGGAGGCCTGGTCGGCTCCACCCAAGTCCTATCGCATGAGGAGCTTCGAAAGGAAGGAAATCACCTGGCGGAAAGAGCGCGAGTTCGAATCCTTCCCACCCCGAAGGCTCGACCCCTTGAGCACGCTGATTCCACTTCGGGCATGATGATAGTGGCTGCCGTCCCACTGCACGATGAAGTGGGACAGCCACTAGGTGTCCTTTACGGCGGCATTTTGCTGAATCGGAGGTACGACATCGTCGACAAGATCAAAAACACTGTCTACCGGGACGAGGTTTACAACGGCGAAGCCATTGGCACTTCGACTATCTTTCAAGGTGACACTCGGATTTCCACCAATGTATTCACCGAAGCCGGTGACCGAGCGATCGGGACCCGCGTGTCCTCCGAGGTTCATGATGAGGTTCTCGTCAAGGGGAGAAATTGGATTGACCGCGCGTTCGTCGTCAACAACTGGTACATAACCGCCTACGAGCCTATCCGGGATGTTTCGGAGGAGATTATTGGAATCCTCTACGTCGGAGTCTTGGAGAAGCCTTACGATGAACTCCGGCGAAGGATAATACTGAGTTTTCTCAGTATTACGTTGTTGGGTATTGCCTTGGTGATAGTGATCTCCTACGTTCTGTCACGGAGAATTTCGAAACCGGTTGGGCAATTGGCGAAGGGTGCGCAGAGACTGGCCCGAGGAGAACTCGATCATCGAATCGTCCCCAAGTCCTCGGATGAGATCGGCCAGCTCTGCCACGCTTTCAATGCAATGGCAGAATCCCTGCTGGATCGGGATCGCCAACTATGGGAGCGGACTCAGCGCCAGCTGTCACGATCGGAAAAACTGGCGTCTGTGGGTCGCTTGGCAGCCGGCGTCGCGCATGAGATCAACAACCCGCTGACCGGCGTACTGACCTTCAGCAACCTTCTCTTGCAAGATACAGACCTATCCTCTCGGGCACGAGAAGATGTCCAGGTTATCGTTGACGAGACGACACGTTGTCGCGAGATAGTCAAGAACCTGCTCGATTTTGCCCGCGAGACGGCGCCGGAAATTGTACCGACAAGCGTTAATGCAATCGTCGAAAAAACCTTGGATATTGTACGCAAGCAGAGTCTTTTTGGAAATATCGTCATAGAGAAGCGACTGAGGACGGACCTCCCCAAAACTCCTGTTGACCCCAACCAGATCCAGCAGGTCATTTTAAACATCATTCTGAATGCGGCTGAGGCCATGCCCGATGGTGGAACGCTCACGCTCTCTTCCAACTACGGCGCCGATCGGCATTTCATTAAGATCAGCGTGCAGGACACCGGGACCGGTATTCCGAAGAATGACTTAGATAGAATTTTTGATCCCTTCTACACAACGAAGCAGCAGGGCAAGGGAACAGGACTAGGGCTCGCTGTCAGCTACGGAATTGTGGAGCAACACGGAGGAAACATTGCCGTGTCCAGCCAGGTTAATAAGGGATCAACGTTTGAGATCAACCTCCCAGTGGCAAAGGACGAAACGAATTCATGAGTACGTCACAGAGTTTTGACAGGACCAAGATCAGGATCATGGTGGTGGACGATGAAGACATCGTCCTGAGAAGCTGCCACCGTATCCTGACCCGATTAGGCTATCAAGTGGAAACGACCGCGAACCCTGATGAGGGTCAGAAACGGATACTCGAGGGCGAGTTCCACCTTGCGATCGTCGACCTCAAGATGCCCGTTATCGATGGGATGCAGCTGCTCAGAGCAGTCAGGGAGTCCCGTGTGGGGACCGAAGTGATCATGATTACAGGATACTCAACGGTCAAGAACGCTGTGGAGGCGATGAAGCTGGGTGCAGCAGACTACGTTCCCAAACCTTTTGATCCGGACGAATTGACGATCGTGGTCGAAAGGGTGTTTGAAAAACAGAGTCTGATTGCGGAAAACCTATATCTGCGTCAACAGCTCGATGATAGGTATCGCCTGGGAAATATCATCGGCCAAAGTCCGGCTATGCTAGGGGTATTTCGCAGGATTCAAAAGGTGGCCCCCACATCGGGGACCGTTCTGATCACTGGAGAGAGCGGGACCGGTAAGGAATTGGTGGCTCGGGCTATTCATTTCAAAAGTACTCGAAAGGAAGGGCCTTTCATCGTGGCCGATTGCTCGACCCTGGCACCGAGCCTTCTCGAAAGCGAGCTTTTTGGTCACGTCAAGGGGTCGTTTACAGGTGCCGAACGAACTCACAAGGGTGTTTTTGAACTGTCCGATGGCGGAACCCTGTTTCTAGACGAAATATCCAACATGAGCCCCGAGATTCAGGGGAAGCTCCTGAGAGTTCTGGAATCCATGGAGTTTAAGCCGGTGGGTGGGGAGGAATCCAAAAGGGTTGACGTCCGGCTAATTGCGGCTACCAACCAGGATCTCAAGAAAATGGTCGCCCGTGGGCAGTTTCGAGCAGATCTTTTCTACCGACTCGCCGTCGTCCCCATCACCCTTCCTCCGTTGAGTAACAGACAAGAAGACATCGTCCTTTTAGCGTGGCACTTTCTTCATCAGTTCAAGGACCACTATGACAAAGAGATTAGGACGATCAGTCCTGGTGCCCTGGATCAGCTAAGGCTGCACGCGTGGCCCGGCAATGTGAGGGAACTTCGGAACGCAATGGAAAGAATTGTGATCATGGCTGACGGTCCCACTGTCACCGATAAGGATATAGCGGCTGTCCTAGGTCATGAACGAACCCAAGCGGGCATTCCCAGAAACCTGGAGGAGTTAAAGAAGGCTAAGAAACTCGCCCGGGAAAAAGCGGTCGAGCAAATCGAGCGAGCCTTCGTCCTGGATAGTCTGGCGAGAAACAACTGGAATGTCTCCCAGGCGGCTCGAGACATCGGAATCCAACGCACCAACCTTCATGCGCTAATGAGAAAGTATGGGATTAGGCAAAAAACGGAGAGCCAGTCATGAGCGAAACACTGATACACTGAATGACTTTTCTATACACCCCTTCAGCATTCATCTTTTCCCCCATTATTCCTCGGACTACACGACAAACAGTTAGCATTCAACATCTTGTTGAATAGCCGCACAAGGGACTGACGAGTTACCCTCGATTCAACACCGTATGGATCAGTCATACACCCCGCTACCGGCTTCGCTCTCGGACTAGAAACCCCTTCGTCAATATTGCTTTACATTTCAATAGGTTAACCCGTATTGGGCTGTTTTGTGAGCGGGGAGAATAGGAGGGGTACGTTTCTTGTTGGGCCTTTTCGGTGGATGTAGTGCACCTCCCCATTACGGGGATCCATGAGGCTGAAGTTGAACATAGTGGTCGAGAGTCTGGTGCCACCGCGCCACCAAGGCGTACCACTCGGCCGCCGAATTCGGCCGTGAAGGTCGGCTTAGTTAGAAGGGTCCCGATCATGCACAAGGCAAAACAAGTGCTCGTGATTGACGACGACGGAGATTTCAGGGAGTCGATAAGACCGCTGCTTGAGAATAGAGGCTATTTGGTTATAGAAGCCAGTTCGGGCAAGGAAGGTTTGCGGAAGTTGATCGAGTTCAAACCGGATGTCATCGTACTCGACATCATGATGGAATGCCTGGAAGAAGGCTACGGCGTGAACCAGGCTATCAAGTTCAAGGAGGCCTTTGCGGAATACCGGAGCATCCCGATTATCATGGTTTCCTCAATTCACGAAACACCCAGAGAGCGGTATCCGCGCGCGGGCGAGGTGGACATGATCGAGCCCGATTGCTACTTGACCAAACCACTCGATCTCCCGCGCTTCTTGGAGGTTCTGGACAGGCTGTCAAAAGCTCGCGCATGAAGAAGGTACCAGATAATCAGCCATTGATGGGGCGTGACGACAATGAGGGAATCGGCGGGGCTCGAACAGATAGTTGTAATCGACGACGATTACGCAATGCGTTTGTCCTGCTTGCAGGCCCTCTCCAAACTTGGGCTTCACGTGGAGACATGTGAAGATGGCGCAAAGGGGCTGAACAGCGTTGCTCGACTGAAGCCGGATCTGGTCCTGGTCGACCTGAAGATGCCAGGTATCAGCGGCATGGAGGTCATCTCCAGAATACATGAGATCGATCCAATCATCGTCATTATTGTAATCACTGGCTATGCAACCATCGGCACAGCTGTTGACGCTATGAAGGCTGGGGCATACGACTTCCTGCCGAAGCCCTTTAAACCCGATGAATTGCGAATGATCGTGGGTCGAAGCCTTCAACATCGGCGCCTTCTCCTCGAATCCCGCCGGCTCGAGATGGAGCGCGAGCTTCTCAAACGGCGCTTTATCACTTTCGTATCCCACCAGCTCAAGACGCCACTGACGGCCATTCATCAATACCTGGATGTTTTGAGAAACTTAGGTGACACCGTGGAGGTGCGGGCCAAGAGCAACGAATGGCTTGACCGCTGCCTGAAACGAACCAAGGAGATGCGGGAGATCGTCGATGACTGGTTGACTCTTTCAAGAATGGAGGGGGGGATGTTGTCGCGGCAGCGAGTCAAAGTGGATTTGAAGCCGATCGTTCTGAACGTTCTGAAGACGTATAGGGAAATGGAAGAAGCCAACGATGTAACCTTGGTTCCACAGCTTCCTGGAGACAGCTGTCTAGTGCGAGGAGACCACAATTGTCTGAGCGTGCTTTTCGACAATCTCATAGCGAATGCCATCAAATACAACAAGCCAGGCGGCCAGGTTACGGTATCAGCCGAGATGGGAGACGGGGAGGTCGTCATCGCGGTCCACGATACTGGTGTAGGAATTCCACGAGAACACAAAGACTATCTCTTCGATGAGTTCTTCCGTGTCCGAGGTCAGGGGCATACCGCCACGACGGGTACAGGATTGGGGCTTCCCATATGCAAGAGAATCGTCCGTGAATCCGGGGGCACTATTGAAGTCGAAAGCGAGGTGGGCGTTGGTTCCACTTTCCGAGTGCGGCTTCCCGCTTACAACGCTCAGGACACCAATGAAAACCAGAAAGGCGACCCAGGTGACTTTGGGGCCGAGGACGATATTGATCATTGATGACGACGTCGATTTTGTGGAGGCAACATCCGTCCCGCTAGAGAAGCGTGGATATCACGTCGTCAAAGCTTACGACGGTCGCGAGGGCTTGAGACTGGCAAAGATTGCCCCGCCGGATCTGGTGATAATGGACATCATGATGGGCGAGCGGACCGAAGGCTTTTTCACCGTCCAGGAAATGAGACAGACGACGGAGTTGAGGTCGGTTCCTATATTCGTCGTGAGCTCTCTCTACTCAAGGATCGAGGAATTCAAGGTTGCACCCGAAAGGGAGTGGCTTGCTCACGACGAGTTCTTCCCAAAGCCCGTGGACACGGAAAAGCTTCTCAAAAGCATCGACCGTCGCTTGAGTGACGACCACTGAATGACGGTTTGCCATAACGGATTGGTAGCGCCATGAAAATACTGAAACTGGAGAAAGGAAAACTCGATCTCTTCGCCTCAGTTGTACAGCAATTCGGTGAAGTGCATGCACCCACCGAACACGAAGGAAAGTTTTCCTTCAAACGACTGAACAGTTGGTCTGAAGCGCGGCTTGATTACAATCGAACGGTGCTTCCGCCCAGAAAATACTTCCTCCCTCCGCGCGAGACCCTTTTCAAATATCGGGAAGCCACCGGTTACGTGCCAGCGACCGAGGATCTGGAAAAGCGTGTCGTGCTCTTCGGCGTCCATGCGTGCGACATACACGCGCTGAACATCCTCGACGAAGTATTCGGGAAGGGATATCTGGACCCTTACTACCTGACTCGGAGAAAGAATATAACCATCATCGGGATAGACTGTACGCCTGATGAACACTGCTTTTGTCGTTCGATGCGGGCCGATTTCGCGGAGACGGGATTCGACCTCTTTCTGAAAGACATCGGCGATCACTACCTGACCTTTGTCGGGACGGCTCGCGGCGACGACATGGTGATTGCCACAGGCCCGCTTTTCAGCGAGGTGACTCACTCGGATATAGTTGAATACAAACGGCGATCGTCACAGAAATGCGATACATTCAAGCTCGATCTGGAGATCCGCGATCTTCCTGAGATTTTTGAATTGGAGTATCAGGCCGACATCTGGGAGGAGCTTGGCGAGAAATGCCTGTCCTGCGGGAACTGCAGCATGGTCTGTCCGACCTGTTACTGCTACGACGTCGCTGACGAGGTCAAACTCGGCTCTCATGATGGGGATCGAGTTCGGTTGTGGGACTCTTGCTTGTTTGCTACGCACGCCCTCGTCGCCGGTGGAGAGAACTTCAGAAAAACCCGGTCGAGCCGTATAAAATTCCGCTTCTACCACAAACAGCGGGGCTTCGTGGCTGAATATGGGCGACCGAGCTGTGTCGGTTGTGGCCGCTGTATCGAGGCGTGCCCGGTGGGGATCAACATCGTTGGGGTCATTAACAGGCTGCGAGGAGTTGAACATGCATCAACAGACTGAGACGACACTTCACCGATCCGTCGTCAGGGAGAATCCGTATCAGCCGCATATGGCGAGGATCGTCCGCGTTTACAACATGGTCGCCGACAATTACCTGTTTACACTGAGGTTCGTGGATGAACAGATCGCAGGCACTTTCACGCACCGACCGGGCCAGTTCATTATGCTCAGTCTCCCCGGGACGGGGGAAGCTCCCATTTCTATCTCCTCCTCCCCGTCCAGGCCCGGGGTCCTCGAACTGTGTGTCCGTAGAGTCGGTCGCGTGACCAATGCCCTGTACCGTTGCAGGACCAATGATCTGGTGGCAATTCGCGGTCCATATGGCAATGGCTTTCCTATGGAAGAGCTCATGGGAAAGAACGTCTTGCTCGTCGCCGGCGGGCTTGGAATAGCCCCACTCAGGTCGCTTCTGTGGTACGCCATCGACAATAGAGGAAGGTTCGAAAACATCACGGTCATGTATGGTGCCAGGACGCCTCAGGACATGCTTTTCAGAGATGAACTCGTCTCGCTTGTGGGTCGCACGGACCTTACCTGTCTTCTGACCGTGGATGAAGATCCAGGCGGCGACTGGAAAGGCCATATCGGGCTGCTGCCCCAGCTGTTCGACTACCTGGCTATCAGGCCGGAGAGGACGTGCGCCGCGGTGTGCGGGCCACCGGTGGTCTACAGGTTCATACTGAAGCGTCTGTTGGATTTAGGTTTCACCAAGGATAGGATACTGATGTCCCTGGAAAGGCGAATGAGGTGCGGTGTGGGTAAGTGTGGCCATTGCAGCGTCGGGTACAAGTATACCTGTATTCACGGTCCCATTTTCACATATTGGGACGCGATCAACCTTCCCGAAATGATCTAACGGGCAGGAGACTCGGGACGAGGCTGCCCCCGGCCAGCCGTTCGCGGAGGAGATAGCAAATGAGCAGACCGAATGTGGGCATCTTTGGCCTCACCGGCTGTGCGGGTGACCAGCTGGTGATTCTGAACTGCGAGGATCGGTTTCTCCACATCATTGCAGCCCTCAATATCCGAGATTTCGCGATGGCATCCTCGGACAACGATTCCGCATGCGACCTCGACCTTGCGATTGTAGAGGGCGCGGTACTGAGCAGACGTGATGAAGAGCAGCTCGAGCGCATCAGAGCACGGAGCCGGATCTTGGTGGCGATCGGCACGTGTGCGGTATGGGGTGGTATTGCCGCCATGGACGGCGATACTGATCGGTCACAGTTGGTACGGGATATTTACGGTGAATGCGGTGAGCAGTTTGATACCACGCCCGCCCGGGCCCTACACGAGATTGTCGGGGTCGATCTCAACATCAGTGGCTGTCCGATAGAGGAGGAGGAGTTTCTTTCGGGGATTTCGAATCTCCTGAATGGAGATCTTCCAATAGCTCCGACGACTCCCGTTTGCGCGGAGTGTAAGATGCGAGAGTACAATTGCCTGCTAACCGAACGGGTGGATATGTGCCTTGGCCCCCTGACGCTTGGTGGGTGCAACGCTCGCTGCCCTGGACTGAGCATCGGATGCGTGGGGTGTCGGGGGCCGGTCGATGACGCCAACCTTGAATCGGTGACGGCCCTCTTTATGGAGAATGGTTTTGGAAGAGAGGACATCGCCCGCAAACTGAGAACGTTCGCAGGGTTACGTGTAGTGGCTCACACACTATCGGAAGATGAATCATGAAGAGAAAGATTGTAGTGGACCATTTGTGCCGTGTCGAAGGGCACGGAGGTATCACCGTCGAGCTGGACGGAGATGTGGTGAGCGACGTCCAGTTTCAGGTTTTTGAAGGACTTCGACTGGTCGAAGGGTTGGTGCGTGGAAGGCGCTATGAGGATGTATCACAGATTGTTTCGAGAATCTGTGCAATATGCTCCGTTGCCCATGCTTTGACTTCGCTCAAAGCTACAGAGGAAGCGTCCGGCATCGAATCGAGTCCACAGACCGTGCGACTGCGGGACCTCATGTATCGCGGAGAGAATATCGAAAGCCATGCCCTGCATCTCTTCTTCCTCGCCATTCCGGACTACCTGGACTACGCGGGTGCAGCCGAGATGGCTGCGGACCACCGCGAAGCCGTCGCTCTCGGGCTCCGGTTGAAGCAGCTGGGGAACGCAATACAAGAGACTATAGGTGGCAGGGCCGTGCATCCGGTGAATGCCATCCTCGGAGGTTTCGGAAAACTGCCATCATTTGATCAGCTCATATCGCTTCAAAGGCGTCTGCGGCAAGGCATGGTGGATTGCGAGGCGGCCGTCGATCTCTTCACCACCCTGCCATCGACGGAGTACTGCCAGATCGACACGACGTACGCCGCCAAGCGCTCCCCGGATCCATATGGGTATTACCCGGGCGATGAGATCGTCGTGAGGTCAAATGAGGGCTCGGAGGTGTATGACCCTGGCGATTACCGTGCAGTGATCCGTGAAGAGACTGTGCCCTATTCCCATGCGAAGCTCAGCCTGCACAAAGACAAGCCGTTTATGGTCGGGGCGCTTGCGCGACTTGCGATTGATCATGACCGGCTATCTAGCCGCGCGCGACACGCAGTCAGGATGCTTGGGCTTCCACTGCCTTCAGGCAACCCAATGGACAACAACAAAGCTCAGATGGTCGAGTTGGTGATCGATGTCGAACACGCGTTGCTAACAGTCGAACAGCTAATCGATGAAGGGCTACAGCAAGAGAAGCCCATTGCCATACACCCGAGAGCTGATACAGGCACCGCTGTCACGGAAGCGCCCCGTGGGCTACTCATACACAGTTACACTTACGACTCTGATGGCCGTGTCGTTGCAGCAGACGTGGTCACCCCCACGGCTATGAACGCAGCCAGTATGGAAAACCATTTCCGCCACGCAGTGGAACAGAGTGTCGAGAAAGATCTACCAGAGCTAAAGAGGAAGCTCGAAATGATCGCGCGGGCTTACGATCCGTGCATCTCGTGTTCCGTCCACCTTGTTCGGAAGCGTCATGCAATCTGATCATTCCATCAAGGGGCCCTCCCTCAGGGCAAAGCTCATCATGAGCTACCTGGTGATCCTCGTGACAGGGGGCCTCGCAACGTCGCTAGTGGGTTCATGGATCGTCAGCTCCACGATCATGGCGCAAGCCAGGCGAGCAGTTGAACATCACTTGGCAACGGCTCGTTCGATCTGCGAGCACCAACTCCAAGGCTTGAAGAGTACCGTTGAGCTCGCTGCCTCAGGAGCGACGATCTCACACCACCTATCCCAAGGTGATACTGCTGCCGTACTCAGCTATCTGGATCGTGTGCGAAAGCACAACCGCTTTGACTTCCTCACACTGACGGATCGAAGAGGGCGTGTCATCCTCAGAGCCTCATATCCTGAGTGCGTAGGAGATGATGTCTCCTCTCTTGCGCTTGTGAGACACGCTTTGTCGGGCGAGGCTGTCGCTGCGCCTGAGATCTTGTCCGCGGACCGCTTGGAGAGAGAAGACCCCAGATTGCTCAAGAGATCTTACTTTCGTCTCGTTCCTACACCGAGAGCGAAACCGATAGAGCAGAAGGAAGAAACCTCGGGGATGGTATTGATGAGCGCAGCACCGCTCAAGGGATCCAATGGGGAAAGCCTTGGTGCCCTTTATGCCGGAGTTCTTCTAAACCGTAATCTCGATATCGTAGATCAGATTTGGGATCTCCTCTATGAAGGAGAACAGTACAACGGTAAGGATATGGGCTCCGTTACAATATTCCAGGGCGACTTGCGGATATCGACGACTGTGAAAACGGAAACCGGTGAACGCGCCCTGGCAACCCGTGTGTCTGAAGAGGTGCGTGAAGCCGTCCTCGGTAACGGTCGGTTGTGGAACGACCGAGCGTTCGTGGTGAATGACTGGTATATAAGCGCCTACGAGCCGATTCGCAATTACAGCGGGGACATCATTGGCATTCTCTACGTAGGAGTACTCGAGAAGGTTTATGCGTCCACTCGCAACCGGGTTATCTTATGGTTCTTTGGTTTGGCTGCGGTCGGTTTCATTCTGATCATTAGCGTTACTGACTACATGATTCGTAACGTTACCCGCCCGATCGGTGAGATGGTAACCGCGACTCGAAGCATCGCGGCTGGGTGCTTCAACCAGGTGATCCGCAAGACGTCCAATGGAGAGATGGCGCTATTGGCTGAGTCTTTCAACACGATGCTGAAGAGTCTGCGACAGATGAAAATGGACCTCGAAGAGTGGGCGAAGACACTTGAGGACAAGGTGAAAGAACGTACGGAAGAGCTAGTAGCAATGCAGGGACGGGTCGCACAGTCTGAAAGGCTGGCTTCCCTGGGAATGCTGGCGGCGGGGGTTGCGCATGAGATCAACAACCCTCTCGGTGGCATCCTCTCGTTGACCGCTCTCACCCTGGAGGATCTGCCGCATGACGCCCCGCAACGCGGAAACTTGGAGGAAGTTGTGAGGCAAAGTGATCGTTGCCGGAAGATCGTAAAGGGACTACTTGAGTTCTCCCGGCAATCGGAGGAAGGCACGGAGCGCGTTAACGTCAACGAGACTCTCGAGGACACCCTGGCGCTTATTGGAAAGCAGGCGGCCTTCTTCAATGTTGACATTGTGAAAGAGTTCGACCCCAATGTCCCTCCTGTCACGGCCGACAGGTCTCAGCTCCAGCAGGCATTTATGAACATCATTGTGAACGCAGTTCAGGCTATGCATGAGAAGGGCACACTGACACT
>JAOTUR010000349.1 GCA_029863805.1 Candidatus Krumholzibacteriia bacterium
CGAGAAGAAGCAGGAATACAAACACCACCCCATATCGAAAGGCCAGGACATACACAATAAGACGCTGAAAGCGCCTCTTTACCGCGTCGAACCAACTCCTTCGGTTCTTGAGCCCACCGGGGTTAGCCGCGTAACTCTTGCCGGCGGTCACATGAGCCGGAAGTATCAGGATGACTTCGACAAAAGAGATCAACACCGCCGCCACGATAACCAAGGGGAAGGAGAACATGAACTTGCCCATAATCCCCGACATAAAAAAGAAGGGAGTGAAGGCAAGGACGGTCGTCACGATGGTCGCAAAGACCGGGCGGATCACACCGCGCGTGCCTTTGACGGCCGCGTCCACGGGAGAATCGCCCAACTCGCGACGGCGGTGGATATTCTCGGCGACGACGATGGCATCGTCCACGATCAGCCCGACGATGATGATCATCCCCGTCATCGAGATGATCTCGATATGCACGTCAAAAAACGGGGACACAAAAACAACACCCAATAACGCCAGCGGAATGCCCATGGCGACCCAGAACGCCATTCTGAAGTTGAGAAACGTAAAAAGAACCAGCACCACCAGAAACAACCCGATCAAGGCGTTGGTGGAAAGGACACTCAGTCGGGTCTTGACGTAGCGTGACATGTCGTACGAGTACGTCAGCTCCACACCCTCCGGCAGCCGTTCCCTCTCCCTTTCCATCAGTTCCTTGATCGCGTTGACCACACGGATGACATCGGCGCTGTTCTTCTTGAACACGGTGAAGGCGATCGCCGTCTCGCCGTTCATATGGAAGCGTGTCTTCTCGGGCTCGAATTCGTCCGTTATGACGGCGAGATCTTTGACCAGAATGTGGGGACCCTCGAACGTGGATCGAACGGTGACCTTTTCGACCTGTTTGGGATCGCGAAACTGGGCGAGAGCGACGATGTTCTTGTCGCTCGTATACGACTCGAACGAGCCACCCGTCGCGCGGACATTGCGCATCTGGATGGCATTCACAATTTCCCTCATCGACACCTGGTATCTCTCCATGGCGGCCTGCGACACTTCGACTTTTATTTCGCGATCCAGATACCCGGACTTTTCAACTCGGGAGACACCTCGTATATCCTCCAGCTTCTTCTCGAACTCCTTGGCCAATCCACGGAGTTCCGAGTAGGGGACATCCCCCGTTAGGCCAACCACGATCACCTCGAAATTCTCCGACTTGATCTCCTTTATATAAGGAGAATCGGTCACCTCTTTGGGAAATTCCGTGACCCGGTCGACGGCGTCTCGAATGTCTCTCTTTATCTTTTCTTTGTCCTTGGCATCGGGATCGAGCGCAACATTGATGACCGAGATGTTCTCCATGGAGTAGGACGTCATCTGGTCGATGCCGTCCACGCCCGTCAGTTCGTCCTCGATGGGGTTGGTGACGTTGAGCTCGACGTCCTCGGCCGACGCTCCCGGATAGCGGGTGGTGATCACCAGGCGGTCCAGATCGACGCTGGGGAATATATCCCGCTTTATGCGCGTAAACGAACTCACGCCCAGCAGAACGATGAAGATGGTGAGCAGGTTGGCCAGGAGATGGCGTTCGGCGAAGAATCTGATGAACGCGTTCATGCCTCACCCCCGCGCAGACGGCCTATGAGCGACCAGGGAGATTCGGGCAAGCCCCTTTGAACGCCGGCAGGCAGATGCGTGGTGTGAGGCAACGTGGTGCGTAAATCGTTATGGGACGGGAGCTGGAGAGCCACTGCACGCCGCCACGCCTGAGAGCCCCACGAGGGAGATGGACGCCCGAGAGACGCCCGTCGTGTCTTGCCGCGACTCTAATTAAAGCGTAAGTGCCGCCGAATTTCTACGGCAAAAGGCCTTGATAAATATCAAGTTTGATCGTGAGACACACGCTATCTTAGATATAGAGAAATGGTGAACGGGGTTGACGGTTATCGCCTGATTAGCGGCAGCCGGACACACGTCCGGCCTGGGGTCAGTCGCTCTGGATGGCGTACGACGACGGTGCTCGGCGCGCCTCCTCGTGTAGCATGTGCAGCCAAGCCGCGACGCCGTTTGTCCCCACGTATCGCTCGACGTCCCGAAACCCCCGTCCGTACACCGGGTCCAAGTCTTCACGCATGATCCTTATGATGTAGTTGCTTTGCGCTGATCCGACGTCCTTTAGGAACATGTAGGAGGCGTAATCACAGCTGCCCTCACACAACGCGTCGTCGATGTCGATGATTCCGTTGTCGGCCAGCCACACGTGCATCAACTCGTGAGCGAGTACGGCCTTGGCTTGGATGGCGGACATTCCGTAAAGCAGTAAGATATTAAACGCCTCGACCTCGAAGCCACGATCCGGATTGGGCATCTCGATGTACTCGGTGAATCCCTGGGGGTTGTGGCGAAAAAAGGGAAAGTTGACCAAATTCGGCGAGTCACGTCATTGCCACCGCTCAAAAACCGATCCTAAACTGGAAGGTGGGCGGGTTGGATGCGAAAAAAAGGGGGCGCAAAGCGCGCCCCCTCCCATTGGTCATCCCGTGACCGGCAACCCTTATTCGCTCACCTCGCCCTTGCCCCACGTCGCATCGCGGACGTAAAACTCCGGAGGCATCATGAACAGAGGACGTCCCGGTTTACTCATCACCGCACGGATGTAGGTCCACTCCGGATTCTCCAAAAACTCCATGGCTGGGTCCAGCGGCGATGCCTGCTCTCCGGCGAAAAGCGCCGACAACCCCGGGGTGGTGCGTAGCTTGCCCAGGTTGAACGACGGCATCTTGGGGTATTCGACTACTTTGACGTGCTCGCTTTCCTTGATCCCCGCCGCCGCTCTCGCGGCCTGGATGGCGGTAACCAGTCCGCCGATCTTGTCGACCAGACCGGCTTCTACGCCATCGGTTCCGCTAAAGACCCGACCCTGCGCCACCTTGTCGACGTCGTCCGGGTCCATGTTGCGTCCGCTACCCACCTTTTCCAAAAATGCGCGATAGAGCGTCAGCATCTGCTCTTCGACTTCGCCGCGCTCTTCGGTGGTGAGGTTACGGTCGGGGAGCATGGGTCCGGCCAGCAAGAGCCTGATGCCAAAGCCGATATCCGCCTTGTCGCCCACCTGGACATGGTCCGAGGTGTGACCGAGCTTCTCGCCGAGGCCATCGTTCCACAGCCAGGCACCGATGACGCCGATCGAGCCGCTGATAGTGGAGGGAAGCGCGTAGATTTCGTCGCCATACATCGAGAGCCAATATCCACCCGAGGCGGCCACATCGCCCTGTGTGACGATGACCGGTCTTTTCTCGGCACATTGGCGAAGCTGCTCGGCCACCAGATCGGAGGCAAGCGCGCTGCCGCCCGGTGAATCCACCCTCAAGACCACCGCCTTGGTTTGCCGGTCGTCTTTGAGCTGGCTGATGGTCT
>JAOTUR010000350.1 GCA_029863805.1 Candidatus Krumholzibacteriia bacterium
TTCGTGCTCCTGAATATCTCTACGCAAAATGAGACAGAATGTTACTCCCCTTTTGGGCCAACTTCAATTAATTTCTTAGTGAGCCACCGCCGCTTGGCTCAACGGCGGGGGTGGCGGCGCCGGGGTCGTGATGGAGCAGGGCAGACAGGAACGAATCGGCGATTGACACTTTTCCAGACCTAGTATACTGTGGCGGGCCGTCCCGACACCTCGCACAACTTCACCCGCGCCGAGTGGACGCTCGGCGTTCCGGAATCTGGCAGGGAGGCTCTACGTTGATCGAGGTTCAAAACCTCACAAAGCACTTCGGCAGGCACATAGCGATCTCCGATATTAGCTTTCGTGCGGAACAGGGGGAGATTCTCGGTTTCCTCGGGCCCAACGGTGCGGGCAAGACAACCACCATGAGGATTCTGACCTGTTACCTCCCCCCCACCAGCGGCAGGGCACGTGTGGCTGGATTCGATATTCTGGACGATTCCATGGAGGTTCGGCGACGGATCGGATATCTGCCAGAAAACGTTCCACTTTACACGGATTTGTCCGTACGCGACTACCTGGGCTTTGTGGGCCGCCTGAAAGGGATGCCGCAGGCCGGCCGAGCCGCGCGCACCGAGCGAGTAATGGATGAGTGCGGGATCTCTCAAGTCAAGGATCGCACGATCGGCAAACTATCCAAAGGCTACCGACAACGCGTCGGTCTGGCGCAGGCGCTGCTCAACGACCCTGAAGTGCTGATCCTCGATGAACCGACGGTGGGACTCGACCCGCAGCAGATCATCGAGATACGTGAGTTGATTAGGAATCTGGCGGGTAAACGTACGATCATTCTCAGCACCCATATATTGCCCGAGGCAAGCCTGCTTTGCCAACGTGTGCTGATCGTCAACAAGGGCAAGTTGATTTCGGCGGACACACCAGACAATCTCAAAGCGCGTCTGAGAAGTTCGATGATGATCGATATCGTGGCCCGGGGTGATTGCGCCGCCATAATGCGTCATATCGAATCCCTATCCGGAGTTCGCTCCGTTAACCGGATGGAATCATTCGCCGATGGCTCGCACAGTCTGAGGATCGAATCGAAGGACAACGAGGATATTCGTGAGAGCGTAGCGGCGTCCATCATCGAGCAGGGGTTTGGGCTTCTGTCTCTCACCACGAGCGACTTGAGTCTCGAGGATATTTTTGTCCACCTGGTGACGAAGGAGGACACCGAATAACATGTCCCGCTTGTTAGCCGTTTATCAAAGAGAGTTCGAGTATTTTTACAACTCGATCGTTGCCTATGTCGTTATCATGATCTTTCTTTTACTCGGTGGCTACTTCTTCTACAACCTCGTTGCCTTCTTCAACATGGTCTCGATTCAAACCATGCAGAACCCCGTGGCCGCTCAGAGACTGAGCATCACCGAGGGTGTGTTACAGCCACTTTTTGGCAATCTCAGCGTCGTTATGCTCTTGATCATCCCGCTCCTGACCATGCGACTGCTGTCCGAAGAACGCAAGTCCGGAACTGCCGAACTCCTATTCACTTACCCGATCTCTGACTGGGACGTGATCTTGGGTAAGTACCTTGCCACTCTGACCGTGTTTGCCACCATGCTACTCCTCACCGTATTGTTCCCCGCCCTGTTGAGACGGTACGCAAACCCGGAATGGGGCCCGATACTAAGCGGTTATCTTGGTCTCCTACTGCTGGGTTCGGCCTTCGTGGCGATGGGCCTATTCTTCTCCTCTTTGAGCGAGAACCAAATTGTCGCCGGAATCCTCACGTTCGGGTGCGCGCTGTTGTTTCTGATCATTGGCTGGATAACACCCTTTGTTTCCGCCAACGTTGCCTTAGTTGTGCAACAGCTGTCGATCCTCGAACATTTTGATAACTTCTCTAAGGGAATCATCGATTCAAACGACGTGATTTATTACGTCAATTTTTCGCTGTTCTTCCTATTTCTGTGTTCAAGAGTTCTGGAATCGAATCGATGGAGGAGCTGAAGATGTCGAGATCGCGTGTCGCTCAGGCTGCTGGCTTCTTTGCACTCGCTTTGCTCGCCATCGGCAGCGCACTGTACGCGATAAATGCACCGCAGCGTGTCCTCACCAATGTATTACTGATTGCCGGTGCTGCCCTGCTTGTCGTCTATATCATCTTGAATTTTGCTGTTATTGGTGTGTTTTTGCGCAGCCGATCGTCTCGCTATGGAGCCAACATGCTGGTAATGATAGTCCTTTACACGACTATCGTGATCATCGTTCAAGCGCTGGCGGTTCGTCACAGCTATCGCTACGACCTGACTCGCAACAAGCGCTTTAGTCTCGCGGGCCAGACCATAAACGTCCTGCAAGGTCTACCCGGAGACTTAGAGCTTTACGGCTTCTATAAACAGGGGGAGGCCGACTGGGGCGGCGCGCAAGATCTGATAAAACAGTATGCACACCAAACAGACCGAATACGTTATGAAATGATCGACCCAGATCGCAGCCCGAGCAGGGCTGCCGCCATGGATGTTAAGGATTACGGCACCCTCGTGATCAAATATGGCGACCGACGCGAACAGATCACCACCCTGTCCGAGGAAGTGTTGACCAACGCCATCCTCAGAGCGACCCGAGACGTGGTAAAGGTTATTTACTTCGCGGTTGGGCACGGAGAGAAAGACCCCGATGACCAGCAACCATCGGGTTACTCCATCATGAGGGAAGCCATAGAAAGAGAAAACTACGAAGTTAAGTCGCTGTCTCTTTTTGACGAGCCGTCGATCCCGGAGGACTGCTACCTACTCATCGTCGCGGGGCCCAAGAATGATTACTTCGATAGCGAAACAGCCAAAATAATGGAATTTCTTTCTCAAGGAAAGAACGCGCTGTTTATGGTCGACCCCCAGATTTCTCTCCCCAACATTGAAGAGCTTCTGTCGCGATACCGGGTTATCCTGGGTGATGACGTAGTCATAGATCCATACAGCCGTATATTTGGCGCTGAGTATACGGTGCCGGTAATTACGCAATACGTAGAGCATCCTATTACCAGAGACATCGACGTCGCCACCTTCTACCCCATGGCTAGATCCGTTCGTCTTGCACCTGCCGACATCGAGGGGGTCATTGTTCAATACCTGGCGTACACCGGCAAATCAGCGTGGGGGGAGACCGATTTGGAGGGCGTACGAAAGGGACAGGCGGTGCGCGACGACAATGACCTGCCGCCACCGGTGCCTATTGTCCTTGTCGCATCCAAGAGGTACGAAGATGGTGTCGCAAGTGCCTCTGGGTCCGATGAAAGCACGATTGTGGTCTTCGGCGATTCGGATTTCGCCGATAACAGCGCGTTTCGAATATCCGGTAACGCTGATCTGTTGCTCAATTCGATAAACTTTCTCGCCGAGGAAAAAGAAC
>JAOTUR010000351.1 GCA_029863805.1 Candidatus Krumholzibacteriia bacterium
CGAGGCGGTGTCGATTCCCATAATGGGAATAGGGGGGATTTGCTCGGTGCAAGACGCAAGAAAATTCTTTATCGCCGGTGCGTCCGCGATTCAAGTGGGGACCGCCCTCTGGGTCGATCCCGGATTGCCGATGAATATCATCGCTGGGCTGGAATCGCACTCAGAATGGATGCGGAAAGGACCGTTTTAGTGCCGGTAGCAGGGGTGGCTCGAAGACTGATCGTGGCGCTCGACACGAGCGCGTTTGACGAGGCGGCCAGGCTGGTAAAGCTGCTGTCTCCCCATGTCGGCTGGTTCAAGGTGGGGAGCGTTCTTTTTACTCGCCACGGCCCCGCCGTGTGCCGGCTGGTTAAGGAGGCCGACGCAAAACTCTTTCTCGATCTCAAATTCCATGATATACCCAATACAGTCCACGGAGCAGTGACGTCCGCGCTCGAGTTGCAGGCCGACATGCTCACTCTCCATACTGCCGGCGGAGAGGCCATGTTGAAGGCTGCCGTTCAGGCCAGGCGTAATTCGAAAAAACCCGATGTGCTCATGGTCGGCGTAACCGTGTTGACCCATCTGGGCTTCGACGAGTTTCATTCGCTGTTTGCCACGAGACGATCGCCGCACGACACCGTGGTTGCACTGACTGAGCTGGCACGTCGAACCGGTCTCGACGGCGTCGTGGCGTCTGCGCGGGAGGTGGAGGCCATAAAGCAGCGTACGGGCTCGGACTTCATCGTCGTCACACCGGGGATACGCCTAGCCGATGCCACCAGAGATGATCAAACGCGGGTCGTCACCCCGCGGGACGCCTTGCATAACGGTGCAGACTATCTGGTGGTGGGACGGCCCATTATCGCGGCGATGGACCCGGCCGGCGCCTGTCAGAAGATTCTTGAAAATATGTCGTCGTGACCGGCCCTTTAGCTCAACGACCCCTCGGACACGGACCCAGCAATTTTGGGGGGAGATAGACCCGAGTGAGCTCGACCCTGATTGCCGCTGTGATTTTTGTGGTGACTTACGCGGCGATCGTCGCGTTCAAGCACTACAAGAGTCAGATCCTCTGGGGTGGCGTTGTCCTTGGTTTGGCCTGCGGATTCATCCACGCCCCTGATTTCCTTCATGACATCAACTGGAATGTGATGGGTATCTTCGCCGGTACTCTCATCCTGTCGGAATATTTTGTGCTCTCGCGGGTACCCGATGCGATCTCAGTGTGGCTCATACGTAGAACGCACACGGTAGGCATGGCGTATCTGATGGTTTGTATTTTTGCGTCATTTCTTTCGATCTTTATTGAGAACGTGGCGACTGTCCTCATCGTGGGCCCGATCATGATTGGATTATCGAAGAAGATCGGCATATCCCCGGTTCCGGGGATTATCGGTGTCACGATCTCGGCGAACCTCCAGGGCACGGCGACGCTAATCGGAGACCCGCCAAGCATGATTCTGGCCAATTATATGCGGATGAATTTTAACGATTTCTTTGTCTATCAGGGCAAGGCGGGCATCTTTTTTGCCGTGCAGATGGGAGCCATCGGATCGATGCTCTTCTTGTACTGGATTTACAAAAGGCACCAGCGAGCGATTTCATACGAAGGAACGGTATCGGTGCGAAGTTATGTGCCTGCCGTCTTTCTTGTCGTGATGGTTTTGTCACTGTCGCTGGCGGTTCTCGTGGACCCGAACTTTCGATGGTTCGGTGGCGCCTCGTGTATGGCGCTGGGTTTGCTGTGTATTGTGTTCTCGCGTTTCGCAAGGGAACGGGAGCACCTGGCGGTGCTGAGGCACTACGACGTTGAGACTACGTTATTCCTGGCGGGAATATTTGTGGTTGTGGGCATGTTGGAGCGGACAGGCGTGATCGAGAGCATGGCTGGCTTTCTTGCCAAGAACATAGGCGACAGTCCATGGGTTGCTTTTAGCGTCATCGTTTGGGTTTCGGTGGCCTTTAGTGCTTTCATCGACAATGTACCGTATTTGACAGCTATGATACCTGTTGTGCAGCTTGTATCGGATACACTGGCGGTGCCTATGGAACTTCTGGTTTTCGGCCTTCTGATCGGCGCGTCACTCGGGGGCAACATAACACCGGTCGGAGCGGCGGCCAATATTGTGGGGGTGGGTATGCTGAAGAAGAATGGTATCCACGTGTCCTTCGCCGAATTCGCACGCATTGGCCTTCCCTTTACCATATTGGCCACTTTGCTGGGCTCGCTTTTCATATTCTTTGTATGGCGTTAGCGAGTCTCTTGAACCCACGCGCAAAGTCTCGCTACCGAGAGTCCAGCCATGACATCAATAGATAAGCGAGAAGAGTCGGTGAATGATAAAACACCATACTCGAGAAAGCTGATTTACAACTCGCTGTTCAATCTCTCGGCGACCATAGGGACGGCACTCATTGCGTTCTTTCTGGTGCCTTTTCTCGTCAAGTATCTGGGCAAAGACGGATACGGGGTATGGACCCTCGTGGGATCCGTGTTTGCCTATACCATGACACTAGAGCTGGGTCTCTCTAGTGCCATTAACCGGTACGTTCCTGTTCTTCTCGTCAAAGAAGATAGACGGGGAATAGAAAGCGTAATCAGCGCGTCGATGGTTTTTCTCAGTTTTGTTGGCTTTGTGCTTGTGGTTGTCGCGGTTGTCGTCTTTTACAATCTGGACACATGGTTTGCGATACCGCCCGATCTTGCCCCGCAGGGGAGGATGGTCGTGCTCATTGTTGGGGTCTGTTTTGCGCTTTCGATGCCCATTCGCCCTTTTGGTGCGGTGATCAGTGGGCTACAACGATACGACATACTCAGCCTGGGCAACTTCATTCCCGTCTTGATACGTGCCATCCTGGTGGTGGGGTTGCTGACAGCGGGCTACGGCCTGGTTGCCGTCGGTCTGGTCTATGGTTTCTGTGAGCTGACGATCGTTTTGGTGTTCTTTGTTTTCTCGCGCCGTTTGCTCGGGCCCTTTTCGCTATATTTCAAACGGATAGATTTCACACTCCTGAAAGAGATGTTGGCATATGGCATCAATACCTTCCTTTACATTACCGCCGCAATCATTGTATACAAGGGAAGCGACATAATTATCGGGGTGTTTTTGACCGCACGTGACGTGACCAGGTTTGCGATCGCTGCCGCTCCCCTTCTCATCGTGTCACAATTACTGCAGGCATCGATGGCTGCCCTCAAGCCCGCCGTGAGTGATCTAGATGCGAGAAATGATGAAGAGCGAGTGCGGGAAATATCCTTTCTGAGTCAGAAGTATAGTTTGCTGTTGCTGCTGCCGGCGATTTCGTTTCTAATCTTGATGGGGCGTGAGTTCTTGGTGCTGTGGGTAGGCAGCGATTTCGCCGAATTGAGCGTGATTCTTGCCGTCCTGGCGGTGGGGCGGCTGCTCATG
>JAOTUR010000352.1 GCA_029863805.1 Candidatus Krumholzibacteriia bacterium
GCCGAACACACGTTGGGTCTTGCCTATCTCGGACAGGGTGATCCCAAAAAGGCGGTCGAGTACCTGGAAAAAGCAGTTGCCTACCAACCCAACCGCGAGTCTGCCAAACGTGATCTCGAGACCGCTCGTGAAATGGCTAGCCGCCAACCGTAGACTCTATTGCAGCCAACGGTTAGCCATCGCGGATATTCCACCTGGCGAGTCACGTCGGTCGAAAACAGTCGCTACTTGCGCTCCCGAATCTCGGCGCGGCTATTTCCCTTGGCGTCGACCTCGTATTCGTAGATTCCCGCGGTCGGAGTTGAACGATATCCGACACTACCGAGCAGACACAGTTGAGGTTGGCAAGTGTCAATTAATCATGCGCTTATGAAGGTTGTGATTGCTGGCCGCACGTTAGCCGCCACGTCCCGCACACACGGGCTTGACACCGGCCCCGTCGGTTTTTAGAATACTGGGATACCCGGCTAGCTCGTTACTGAGCAGGTGCTTGTGAACTCTGGCTGGTCGAGAGGAGCCGGCCGAGACGATGAGGAGATACATCCGTGGCACGAATACGAGTTCTGCTGATCGAGGATAACCGGCTCCTCCGCGAAGGCATCGCCCAGATGCTCCAGGAGCATGGTGATTTCGAAGTCGTGGCCCGGTGTGAAGACGGTGATGCGGTGCGAAAGTTGAAAAAGCAGAACTCAACGCCGGACGTCATTCTCCTGGATCTTGGGCTGGAAAAAGCGGACAGTCTCAGCCTAATGGCCCGGCTTCGCAAGGAGCTGCCCGAGGCAAAAGTCATTGCCATGGACATTCTTCCCGAACAGGTCGACATCGTCGAGTTCGTAAAAGCTGGCGGCTCCGGCTTCATTCTCAAGAGCGCCGCGGTTGAAGAGTACTTAGAAACGATCACCGCGGTCGCCGGAGGCGAGAAAGTACTACCGCCCATGCTGACGACATCACTCTTCACGCAGATCGTCGAGTCCGCTCTCAAAGGCGGCAAGGGCATATCCGACCTATCCATACAGCTGACCCCGCGGGAGAGGGAAGTCGTTGACTTAATCTCTGAGGGATTGAGCAACAAGGAAATCGCGTCGCGCCTCCATATTGCGACCCATACCGTGAAGAGCCATATTCACAACATCCTGGAGAAGCTGGCACTCAGTACTCGTCTGCAGATCGCTGCCTTCGCCCGAAGACAACGTCCCGAATGAGTCCCGGCTGACCGCCGCCGCTTGGAATCTTTTCGCGTTCTTACTACGCACGCCACGCATTTGCTTCTAGTCCCAAGGGACTAGCTCCTTTTTCGGCCGCCCGGTCTATTGTGGTGTGCTGGGCACACAAGTATGCTTTCTATATAAGGAGGCGGTGCGAGGTGAACGCTGGCCCACATTACTATGTTATTTCTCTCAGTAAACGAGCGAATGCGCTTTTTGAAGCCTTTCGGGACACCCTTATCGACATTCGGAACGGGGGCTTTCCCGTCGAGCGGCCGACACCGATACGAGATTCGGTTGATATGGGCGACGAGGATGAGCGACTGCGGGAAACACTGGGAATCGTCGACGATTGCTTTGGTCGCTACTACGAGCAAGAACCGCTGAAACTGGTCGTGGTGGGTGAGAGCGACATGCTGTCTCTGTTTTCGTCCGTGACCGCGCATCAGGACGCCATCTTGGGGCGCGTCTTAGGCGAATACAGCGCAACTTCTCCGCACGATCTGGGCAAGATCGTTTGGCCGATTGTCAAAGAAGCCATGTCAGGTTTACAAGACAGGGCGATGCGCGATCTTGAAATTGCGGAGCGCAAGCGGCAAATAGCTTTTGGCGTTGATGCGGTCGGTCGGTGCGCCAGTGCAGGAGTGGGCACGACTTTGCTGGTTGAGGGAGACTACCACGTGAGAGGTAGTATTGAGGCAGTCGGCCAGTCATTTTCCGTTTCTCAAGAAGTGGATGTGATGGAAGCGATGGACGATGTCGTCGATTTGGTCATCGAGAAAGTCCTGGCAGTCGGCGGAAACGTGGTTTTCGTACCAAGCGGTTCGTTGAAAAGGCTGAACAGAATCGTCCTACTTCTGGAGCGGCGAGCGGTGCGCGACAGTACGCCGGTGACGCCGCGATTAACGCACATACCCTAGGAGGATGCATGCGCCTGCTCTTGATAAACCCGAGCAATCGCTTGTCGGGCATGATCAACGTCAAACAAAATCGCTGGAACAAGTACCGCGTCTGGAAGCCCCTCGGCCTGCTGACCCTGGCCGGCCTGACACCCATGGAGTGGGATGTCACCGTGGTTGACGAAAACCTTGGCATACCCGACTACAGCGGTATGCCGTGCCCCGACCTGGTGGGGATCACCGCCTTCACCTCACAAGCGCCCCGTGCGTACGACGTGGCCGCTGGGTTTCGTGCCCGTGGCGCGCCTGTGGTGATGGGCGGTATCCACGCGAGCATGTGCTCGGCCGAAGCGTTGCAACACGTGGACGCGGTGGTAAAAGGCGAGGCGGAGAGCGTGTGGACACAGGTTTTGGAAGACTCCCGGAGGGGCACGCTGGAGCAGATTTACGAGGGTATTCACCTCGAGATGGAGCAGGTGCCGTTCGCCCGGCACGACCTGTTGCCGGACGGGTATCGCCTGGGGTCGATACAGACCGCCCGGGGCTGCCCGCTCAACTGCACCTTCTGCAGTGTCAGTGCGTTCAATGGCAGGAAGTACCGGCGCCGCACGGTTGAGAACGTCGTGCGGGAATTCAAAATGATTCGCGAGAGTCTTGTTCTGATCGTGGATGACAACCTCATCGGTACCCGTGCGGACCATATCGCTGGGGCCAAGGACTTGTTCAGGGCGTTGATCCGGGCAAACCTCGGCAAGACGTGGATTGCCCAGGCGACGATCAACATGGCCGATGACGAGGAGCTGCTTCGGCTGGCCGCGAAGGCCGGTTGCTTGGGTGTCTTCATCGGTTTCGAGACACCGAGCCCCGAGGGCCTGGCGGAGATTCACAAGAAGTTCAACAGCCGCAAGGGTCGCGACTTCAGGGCCTCTGTCCGCCGCATACAGCGGCATGGCATGGTGGTGGCCGGCTCGTTCATCGTGGGATTGGACGTCGACAAGCCGGGCATAGGGGAGTGTATCGCGGATGCAGCCAGTCACTACGGTGTGGATCTGTTGAACGTGAACTGTCTAACGCCGTTGCCCGGCACGGATCTGTGGGACAAGATGGAATCGGAGGGCCGCATCGCTGCCAACACGTTTCCCGGTGATTGGAAGTATTACACGCTGACGCTACCGGTGGGGCGTTACAATCACTTGACCCGAGAGGACATATACCGAGAGATGGATTCGTGCAACCGGCGGTTCTA
>JAOTUR010000067.1 GCA_029863805.1 Candidatus Krumholzibacteriia bacterium
CAAGCGCGATGAGAAAAACAACAACGGGGAGAAAACTCAGAAGAAAACTGATAATCGAATGTGCGGTTAAGGGCGTCAAGGTCTGTCGCGATCAGAATATGGCGAGCGATAGGATGTATTCGTCCGTGTAACGACGGTCGTCTTCAAAAGCACGGGCATACCCCACAGACAACGTGTAGGGAAGAGAGAAAAAAGAGACGATCTTAAAATCGAGCTGCGCACCCACATTAACCAGAGCCTGTCTTGACGATCTGTTATCGAAGTTGGTGATAATACCACTGCCAAAAAGGGAGAGGTGCACCCAGTTGGCGTACAACCATGGCGCTCCTACGTTGCGGAAACGGACGGGTGGCAGTACCCATTCGATCATCAGCTTGCCGTAGTTGGCGCCACTCACCTGGTTCAGGCCGACGCCCGGGAAGGTGTGATGCTCACGGTACCGCTTTACCGAGCCGTGATCGACCCAATTGTTGCCAAAACCGCCAAAGTAAAAGTTATTGAGCGGCTCCGGCGGATCGGTGCGCCTGACCAGAGATGAACCGAGTGAAGGCCGCAACCAAACGGAGGAGTGATTCCACGGCAGAAGAAAACCGTAGTTGAGGTTGAACCACAGGCGAGGGTAATTGTGCCTGTCTGACGCGACCGGGCTGTCGACGTTCTTGGGGTTGACCCAGTTGTCGAGAGCGTTCAGCTGCCACTCGATACCACGCTCCTTTTCGGCGCCCCCTATCGTCTTCTCGAGCATTTCGTAATGAACGTTAGCGCTGGCGGACAGGTACTCCTCAAAGATCACACGCACATTCTGGTAATCCGGCAGCCTGTCGAGCCCCGCATACGCCGCCAGTCTTATGGAATAGGTCATCGTCGTCGGTTTTTCGTAGATGATGAAATCATCATACTCTACAGCAAGCGAGTATCCCTTGCGACTGGTCTTGGTCGGGCCAAAAAAATCGTAAAAATCCGAGCGGTTGTAGGCACCTTCGAACTTCCACGGCCCCCATATGTAGGTCGCCTGGGCATGTCCTTTTTCGTCATCCGACAGGCTCTCGCTGGGGGAATAAAGCGTCGCCACGTCGAAGAAGTGCAGTCCATTGCGCTCCATGATATTGAAGCGAAGCCCAAAGGCGACGCGGTTCTTATAACTCTGAACCACCGGATATACCGAATTAAGTCTGATGTTGCGAAAACCACTGTAGTCGCCCGCCTCGATGGTCAGAGAGTCGAGGTTGACCTCGCGGGGCGATCCGAGCATCCAGCCGGCCACCACTGGGTGCTCATCCACGATGGCCTGGCCGGCGAAGCGAATGGGACGTATCGTGACCTCGCTTTTGCCCACCTGATCCTCCCCACCACCAGATACGTCTACGGTCGCGTCCGCTGCCGTGGTGGTGTCCACGGCTTGTGGTGACGATTGCGCCAGCACATCGATGGGTTCGATACCTATCATGCAGGGCACGAACCCCTTTGATGTGTAGCGAAATACGATGAGCGAATCCTGCGATACCGGAACCGGTCTGAAAAACCCCGTATCCGTGTTGGTTATTATCTCCATCCTTCTCTTGTTGAGATCGTACCTGTAGACGTTGGACACACCGCTGTAATACGAGGTCCCGAACAAATACTTGCCGTCACGCGAGTGAACAAAATTCGCCGGTGAGTTCTTTGGAAACTCGAATAGCACCTCGCGCTTTGTGTCGCCGAAGACGAGTGATGCAACGTGCATCCTGATCAGCTGCCGGCGGCCGCTCACCTCGAGCGTCGACGCCGTCAAGTGTTTGCCCTCCGGCGACAGGTCGATATCGAACATATCTCTCCCATAGGGAAGTGTTAACACCACCTGTGTGTGGTCGTACGGCTCCGGAATTCGCACCAGGCTCGACAGGCCATTGTGGTGCTCTATCCCCCAGAGCGAGTTATCCGTTGGGTTGAAGACCAGGTCACCCGTGCGGCAATTGGCACAAGTCATCTTACCAGCGCGGCTCTTGACATCGACTCTATTGACATCCCGCCAGCCGCTGCTGTTGTCCGTGGTGAAAAACACTCGGTCGCCTGTTTCGTCGTAGGCCAGCGACGTGACGTAATAAAGGGCCGGCGTCTTTATCTCGGCGATCTTATCGATATCCCACGTGTCGATATCGATCTCCGCGATGTGAGAGAATTCACCGGGATAGAGCACGGCTGTGTATAGCTTCCTCGAATCGGGGTCGTAATAACCGCGCGACACCGAACCCAGTGGCTCTTTCGATAGAGTTCGATACTCGGTTAGTGGGTACTGCCGAACCGAATCGATATTGGCCTGTTGCCACACGTGTTCCCACTCTATCCACTCCCGCCACGCGCGGCTAAGAGGCTTGCCAAAAACTTGCTTGAACTGACCCGAGTAAGAACTTTTGGTTCCCTTTGTACGTCGCACCCAATCGACCACCTTCGCCGGTCCGTACTCATAGGCACAGTAGGAGATGAAACGCGTGCCATACAGATAAGCGTTCTGACCCACCTGAAAATCCGTGGTAGTACCTTCGGACTCGAGGCCAACCAGTTGGTAGAAACGAGCGTCATCGTGAACCATCGCTCGCCAAACCATCTCGTCATAACCACCCAGCACACGGCCGTACCCCCCTGCCATCCAAGTCTCCATAAAGACAGCCATTCCTTCATGATACCAGCGAGGGGCGAAGTTACGCGGTGAGGTAAGGTAACCGTAAAGCAGCGAGACCGGATCCTCGTCGTCGACCGACACTTTGCCCCCGAACAACTTGCGAAAGAAACGATCCGAAGGGGCCGCTTGATCCGATGCCAAGACGTGAACCAACTCATGGCTCATCACCCAGTTGAGGCGCTCGTTCGTGGGTGAGACCTCGTAGACGTACTCGTAAGGTGCGATTCCCAGACTCATCCAGTTATAAGGAACGCCGGTGGCACCCGCGTAGCCGATGTCGTCGAAGTCCTGGAGAAGAACGGTCACTTCCTCGCTCGGCGTGTAATCGAAAAGCAGTCGATGAAACGCCATCGAATTCTCGAAACAAGCTGCCAGATGTGGTGTGATGTACTCGTGGTCTGTTGTGTAGTAAACAAGCCGGAGATCTTTGGTACGCAGAGTTCTTAGCTTCACCTTTGCAGAATAGCCGCAGACCGGCAAGGCCAAGAGCGCACCGATGGTGAGAACCAATAGCCGCATGCGGGACATTATAAACAAAAAAAAGAAGAGACGCCACGCCGGGCGTGACGTCTCCTCGTAGTGCCCGATCATTCTCGCCATCACGGGCTGTTGGGATCAAGTCGCCTCAAGATATCCTCACGGGCCTTGACATCCAAACGGCTCAAGATATCCTCGCGGGCCTTGGGGTCCAAGCGGTTGAAGATGTCTTCCCGCGCTTTGGGATCCAGACGACCCCACATATCCTCGCGGGCCTTGGGATCCAAGCGGCCGAAGATGTCCTCACGCGCCTTGGGATCCAAGCGGCTAAACATCTCCTCGCGCGCTTTGGGATCCAAACGGCTGAAGATATCCACACGCGCCTTGGGATCCAGACGGCTGAAGATGTCCTCACGCGCCTTGGGATCCAAGCGGCTAAACATCTCCTCGCGCGCTTTGGGATCCAGGCGGTTGAACATCTCCTCGCGCGCTTTGGGATCCAAGCGACCCAAGATGTCTTCGCGGGCCTTAGGATCCAAGCGGCCGAACATGTCCTCACGGGCTTTGGGATCCAGGCGGTTGAAAATCTCCTCGCGGGCCTTGGGGTCCAGACGGTTCCACACTTCAGCGTCCTGGCGCGCGGCAGGATCCAAACGGCTTAGGATGTCTTCGCGGGCCTTGGCATCCAAACGACCCCATATCTCCTCGCGGGCCTTGGGGTCCAGGCGGCTAAAGACGTCCTCACGGGCCTTGGGGTCCAGGCGGTTGAAAATCTCCTCGCGGGCCTTGGCATCCAGGCGGTTAAACATATCTTCCCGCCCCTTGGCATCCAGGCGGCTAAAGATGTCTTCACGGGCCTTGGGGTCCAGGCGGTTGAAAATCTCCTCGCGGGCTTTGGCATCCAGGCGGTTAAACATATCTTCCCGCCCCTTGGCATCCAGGCGGCTAAAGATGTCCTCACGGGCTTTGGCATCCAGGCGGTTAAACATATCTTCACGTCCCTCGGGATCCAGACGGCTGAACATGTCCTCGCGGGCTTTGGCATCCAGACGGCTAAAGATGTCCTGACGCGCCTTGGGGTCCAGACGGCCGAAGATGTCCTCACGCGCCTTGGGATCTAAACGGCTCAAGATGTCCTCACGCGCCTTGGGATCTAAACGGCTCAAGATGTCCTCACGCGCCTTGGGATTCAAACGACTCCAGATATCCTCACGGGCCCTGGGGTCCATACGACCCAATATGTCCTCGCGCGCCTTGGCATCCAGGCGGCCAAACATATCCTCGCGCGCTTTGGGATCCAGACGGTTGAAGATGTCTTCGCGGGCTTTGGCATCCAGGCGGCTCAGGATGTCCTCGCGGGCTTTGGCATCCAGGCGGCTAAAGATGTCTTCGCGGGCCTTGGGATCCAGGCGGTTGAAAATCTCCTCGCGGGCCTTGGCATCCAGGCGGTTCCACACCTCGGCTTCCTGCCGCGCGCTAAGATCCAGTCGGCTCAGAATGTCCTCGCGGGCTTTTGGATCCAAGCGCCCCCACACATCTTCGCGGGCCTTGGCATCCAGACGGCTGAAGATGTCCTCGCGGGCTTTGGCATCCAGACGGCTGAAGATGTCCTCGCGGGCTTTGGCATCCAGACGGCTAAAGATGTCCTCGCGGGCTTTAGCATCCAGACGGCTAAAGATGTCCTCGCGGGCTTTAGCATCCAGACGGCTAAAGACGTCTTCGCGGGCTTTGGCATCCAGACGGCTAAAGACGTCTTCGCGAGCCAGTAGCTCTCCACCCAGTTCGTTCGTCAGCATGGACGCCGCGTCGCCCAACGTCGCACCGGCGTAGTCACCGCCGAGTTGGACATCCCCCTCCTCGATCTGGTCTCCGCGGTAACGCTCTGCGGCGCCGATTGTGCCTTTCACATCTTCTCTTGCCGGTGGTGGATAGAGAAAAGAGAAGTATGCGATTGCCACAACGGCAATCACGGCGATTACAGCAAAGAGACCTTTGTACTTGTTGCTCATACTCGTCCCCCTTTCGGGCTGAGTCGTTCCTGTTGTTTGTTTTTTATGCGCGTCTGCGGTGAGTTTGGTCGATTCATAATCAATTACCGAGTAGGCTAACCGAAGTTGGTCACAAAATCGGGTACTATGGAACCCCTGCGGGTTCGATCTCACGTTCCATTAGCACGACTCCCTCCGACATAATGGTTACCCCCAAAGGCCGTAACACCCCCTGCTCACGATGGAACACGGCAACATACTCGCCGGACCCCAAGTTTTTCAATACGAGTGTCTTATCGTCGACAGAAAACCCCTGCAGCGGGCTATCCACATCCCCCGTGGCGCCAAAGCGCAGCGCCTCGCCGTCGTACGTCAAACGCACCTCGACTTGGCGCCGGGTAGTGATGCGTATCTGCGACATCGCGACACCCTTCTCATGGCGAAACTCGATCTTGCCCTGCACCGCGGGGAGATCTATCTCAAGCCCGTTTGCCACACGACCGATGGTGCCATAGAACCGAGAATTGTCAAGTGTCCCATTAACTCCTGAGTTGTAAAGGATTGAACCCACAACGCCAACTATGCAGCCCGCGGCGGCCGCCACCGCCACACGGGGGGGCCAAACCCGCCGCAGCCATTCGAAAAACCCCGGGGAGGCCGACGATGTGCGAGCGTCATGGCGACTCCAATCGATCGCGTCCTCGATACGTTGCCGCAATGCAGTCGGCGGCTCGACCTCACCGACCACCCCGAGAAGTCCAGAGAACTTTACCAACTCCGCGAACGCCTCTCTTGCTCGCGCATCCTGCGCGAGCAATCTATCCAGCCCGGCCTCGTCTTTGGGAGAAATGGTCCTTTCGATCTTCTGCCACATCAGTTCTTCGAGGGGGGTTTCGATCATCGAACGATCCCTTTTCGCATGAGAATATCCTTTAGCTGTCGCCTCGCAGAAAAGAGCCGTGATTTGATTGTCTTCTCCGATATGCCGACCACCTCACCGATCTCTTTGTAACTCATATCATGATAATGCCTTAGAACAACCACTGCTCTGTAATCCGTTTTGAGCTCCATCAGCGCCTTGTGAATGCGCTGCCCGGTTTCAGCCGCGGCATACGTCTCTTCTGGGTTGTCGGACTCGACGGTTGCGTGCTCGTATAGATCATCGAAGCGTTTACGCCTCTTGAGAATATTAAGCGATTCGTTGAGTAAGATCCGATACATCCAGCTGAAGAACTTGCGTGATGGATCGAATGTCTGAAGGTTTTCGTAGGCTTTTACAAAGGCAGTCTGGGTGGCGTCCATGGCATCCTCGCGATCGTCGACCACGCGGTATGCCAAGTTGAACATCTTCTTCTCGTAACGATCCATCAAGACTCTGAAAGCTGCACGATCCCCTGATAAACACGCCTCAACGATCCTGGCATCACTGT
The DNA here is from genome assembly GCA_029863805.1 of Candidatus Krumholzibacteriia bacterium. Classification (GTDB taxonomy): domain Bacteria; phylum Krumholzibacteriota; class Krumholzibacteriia; order WVZY01; family WVZY01; genus JAOTUR01. Next base: position 6,555 of record JAOTUR010000067.1, read on the forward strand.
CATTCGACATAATTACAAGGAGACCGGCTAAAAAGTTGATAGGTTTGAGGGGATTCCCCGCCCGGGAAACGAAAAAATCCCGCCCGCGTACTCGCCCAAAAGTTGAGCATGCCATCGGCCCGGGGCAACTAACCTTTTTATTTAAAAGCGGTTTACGCTATTCGATCTCAAAAATGCGATCGAACCCGGCGATTCGGAAGATTTCGCGGATGTGCTGACTCATGTTGGTAAGCTTGAGGCCTTTTCCGGATTCGACAAGCCGCTTCTGGGCGCCGAGCAGTATGCCCAGGCCAGCGCTCGAGATATATTCCAGACGGGAGAAGTCGACGATCGCAGAATCGGTCAGCTGGCCAAAGATAGCTCTCGCTTTGTCGGCTTGTGAGGCGTCAAAACGCCCGTTCAACTGGATGTGCCCAGCGTTGTCTTTGATTTCAAACATCGTCTATCGCTCCAATTTCTTGAACACGCTCACCTTCATCTGACGGTTCTTGTACTCGTAGGTGATCTTGTCAACCACCGATCTCACCAAACGCAGACCCAACCCACCGATCCGGCGATCTTCGATGGCGTCATCGACATTTGCCTGCGGCGCTTTGCTCGGATCGAAGGGATCGACATCGAAGTCGATGAGTTCCAGAACTACCGCATCGTCTCTCTTGCCGATGCTAATTGAGATCTCATTACCACCACCGGTGTTGTACTTCACCATATTGGTAAACAGTTCTTCCACCGCCAGATCGATCGGAAAGGTCACCTTTTCGTCCAGCCCCTCCGTTGCCAAAAACCTATTGATAAACGCAAATATTTCATCGAGAGAGTCGAACTCTCTTGTGAAGCTTTCTTGCATGGTTATTGTTTGTGAGGCGTTGACGGTGCCGGACTTATCTGAGAAGAACCAGCTTTCTACTCAGAACGGTACCGCCGGTGCGGAGGTTATAGAAATACACACCGCTGGTGACGCGATCACCCCTAGCGTTCGTTCCGTCCCAGGGTTCCTGGTGCGGGCCTTGCGCGCGGACTTCGTCGACCAACGTGGTCACGAGCCTTCCGTTTACATCGTATATATTTAACGACACAAACGACTCGTTGGGAAGGGAAAAACTGATGGTAGTAATGGGATTGAATGGATTGGGGGCGTTCTGAAAAAGTGCCAGTTTGTAAGCGCTTGTCGTTACTTGAAAAGGCTGAGAGCGCAGCTGCGAGTTGTCGTCGAATACCACCGCCAGTGAATACAGATATGAGGTTCCCGGTTTGGCACTGTCGTCCTGCCAGGTCCTCGTATCCTGGGGAAGAAGCTGCGGGTTCACGATGGTTTCAACCGGGTTGGTGTAAAGCCGCCGTAGTATATTGAAGCCCCTGACCGAGTCATCCGATGACAGTTGCCATGACAGCTGCACGTCCGTACCGCTTACCGCAGCGCTGAAGTCCTGGATCGCGACTGCGCCAGGATCGGTTACCGTAAAACCATTGGCGAACACCGCCTCCTGTCCGTCTGGGTTACGGACCACGACGTCGTAGCCCGCCGACGGGACACCGGCCAGATCGAGCTCACCGGTAAGCTTGGCGCTTCCAACCCAATCGACTTTGGCGGCGGGATACTCGATAGCAAACGCATCGCGCAGCAGAATCTCGGCGCCATATACAAAACGGTCTCCGCTCAACTCGGTGATGGGCACGATCGAGTTTTGAGAACCGAAATTTGGAGTCACCGACGTTATCATTAGGGCGAACCGACCGGCCCGCATGGTGGCGGTCATGGTAGCGCCGGCATTGCTGATGGTGTTGACAACCGCATTTGTCGGCCAACCGTTGTGGCTCTTGCTGTTTGGTACGGTACTGTTGTTGAAGGTACGATTACCGGTCGAGCCAGGAAAGACATCACCGGCATCCCCGCGGTTGGACCCCAAAAGGAGATGACGAAGCCCATCGGCTTCCATCATCGTCACCCCTGCTGGCCTTAAATTGGAGATGCCACTGGTCCCTCCGGTATTGCCGAGCACGGTTCGAGCGACGTTCTGCTCGATGTGCCAGATAAAGAGTCCCTCCGCACTAAGGTGCTGATCAAATCTGCCCAACCGGCTTCTGTTCTCCACCAGAAAGAACTCGTTTGCCGGGGTTTCCCCAAACTCGTGGTGCCAACCGTCCTCGTATTGTTCGAAATCGGTGAAGTAGTCCTCACCCCCACCCACCAGGGAAATGTTATCTAGCTTGAAAGGCCCGCCGGGGCCTGAGTCGAAGTCACCGTCCTCATCCGACCAGGAGCGGTCGGACGCAAACTCGGCGATGATTTCATATGAACTGGCCCCACTGCTCGAGAGGCGCTGGCTAAGATCCACGGTCTCACCGGTGACTCCGCCACGTCCCGTGTACGACTTCAGGGTGGTTTCCGTCCCTCCCACCCTGATCTTAATCCGCCCAAAATCGTAGCCCGGTTCGGTATCATAACGCACGTCGTATGTCAAGGTAACCGGATTGCTACCGTCGTACACGAATGTCTTGCGAACCGACTCGTTCCAACCGTTTCCGTATCCGGTTCCACTCTGCCAGTTGCGGGCCGCCGCGGAACCGGCGTCGAGTCCGCAGTGCAAAGAGAAGCTACCTGCTATTGGGTCCAGGTTACTGCGCGCGAACTTATCTTCGAATATACTCAGAGCATACGCCTGCGGATTCAGGTTTATGCTACCGATCGAGTGAGCTTGCGCAACCGGCCCCACGTCGGTCGGCAATACCCAGCCCAGCTCCATTTTTGACCATACGGACATGTGCGCGGGATTGGTGGGCCGGTTCCAGTTGCCGGACCCCATGAGTCCGTAAAACCCTATGCCCTCGCCGCCGAAGTCTATGTCATAGAGATCGGGAAGGCCGAATGCGTGTCCGAACTCATGAGAGAAGACACCAATCTCAACGATGCCGGGGTCGCAACCGTCGTTCGACCCGACCGCCGGCTGGACCGTGTAGTCCCAAACCCGGATCACCTCGCCGCCCCCGTTGGCACTGGGGTCGTTCGTCGGCCAAGGGCTACCGAAGGCCTGCGGATTGCCACACACATTGCCGAACTCGGGCCAGCCACCCACCACCCAACGGTGCGACCACATATGCGGACCATTGTCGCACTCCGCGCCGATCTCGGGTTGCACGATGGCTACGAAATCAACTAGTCCATCGTCATCGCCCGAGTTGGCGATACCATCGGGACCATCGTTGTCATAGATTCCAAAATCCACGCTCCCGTCAACGCTTTGCAGCGCTTCGAGAATCAACTGCCCCGTTTTGGACTGTGTGCAGCTGAGGCCCTGGGCGCCACCTTCATAGTAAAGGTCGTCTTGCGACGCCTGCACCCACCCGTAGACGGTTCCCGTTAGCGTAACATTTCCATACGACATCTCGGTGTAGAGCTCGGTCATGGTCCCGGTTGGGTTGGGACCGTCGAACAGCTGTGCTTGCAGGGACGAAGCGGGGTAGGGATCCGTAGGCGTGTCCGCGTACTTGATCATGATCACGGGGACCTCGATCGTCCCGGTGACCGCGATCTTCTGCCGCACAGCTGCGGGGAGCGACGAGAAGCTCACACCCGGTTCTCTGGGTTGGGCGAGATACGCCTCCCTGGCCAACTTGGCCCGCTGAGCCTTGCCGATCCACGCGCGGTCAAACTGGAACGCTTTTTTATCCTTGGCAACCTGGTCGTAGTACGCCTGCGGCATATCCACGCCGGGTTTGGGGGGTACTATCTGCGAGTGCGCAACCGCCGGCACCAACACGGGGGCGATCCACAGCAGATAAGGCGTGAGTTTCATCAAGAGATGTCTCCTAAGTAGTTTAAATCATAGGATCTTACAGCAGTCCTTTTGGGACCGGTGGTGATTGCCCCGCCCTGGAAGGTGGCGTCAAAAATCTAACCTAAATGTATGCCGCGCGGCTCGACTTCGCAACAGGAAAGGCCTCTAACTCACCGGACCAGAGATATTTACCCGGCAGCTGCCCCGGGGGCGCAACTGAGGCGGAGCAAGAACTGGACCCTCGCCGACCACGGGGCGGACCGAATCTGCACGGCCTGGTGAGGGATAATCTAGGAGTCGCCGCCAGGCTTGAGGATGACACCCTCGTTGTGACGTCCATTCATTTGCACCGGCAAAGGCTGGTCAAAACGAAGATGTCGGGTGAACTTTCTCGTCATCACCGGGTCTTGTACGCCCAGCCATTTCCAGTCGAGGAAACCGTCGCGCACGACAGAATCTACGGTGAAGTATCCAATCCGAAAAGAAATCAGATTTTGAAAGAAGTGCGTGCCCTGCGACGGTTCAACCCTAAGATCCTTGAAGCCCGTTTCGACCATCACCCTGGCGCCCGAGATTTGATCCCAGGTCACCGGTATCCCCAGCCACGGGTCAGAGGAACCCCATCTTCCCACGCCAACCAGGATATAGGGAACATCTCGCGCCACCAGTTCGGTGTTGAACTGCCCGATCTCGGCCGCCACCTCTCTGCTGGCCGATCGATCAAACCTGTTGATATCGACATAAACAACGTCATGGATGTCCGAGACCATTCCATCGCCCAAGACTTGTTTGCTATGGCAGAGCATTCTCGATTCATCGGTCTCTCTTATGGTCAACTCATCCCACTCATGACTTATCACCATGGGTCTCATTTGCAGGACACAGAATTGATTCTTATCTCCCTCGTCCGCCGCCAAATCCACGGCAAACTCGATCTCAACTGGAGAGCTCATTCCCCGCTTACCGAACTTGAGGATCAGGTGCAAGATCTCGGGTAGCGGGAAAAGCTCTTGCTTCAGAATCGGAGCAAACGTTATCACTCTGGCACCATCGCGCGAGATTCCGTCGTATATACTGTGGTTATCCTTGGAGTAGGTCGACGCCACACGTGCGAGCGTGCCGTCTTGCTCCGCCGTATGCAGGTCCAGCTTGACCAGCTTGATCTCTCGACGGTGATCGGATTTCTCATCGGCGTCGGGCAACTCCAGCGCGTAGAAGTATTGTTGTGAGCTCTTCAGTATTTCTTCGACCGTCGAGAACTGGATGAGATGTTGCGGGTACTCGGGTGAGAAGCGAACCGAGCGACCGCCTTCCATCACAATGTTACCGAGCCCAAGCGCGACCGACGCGATGCCGTCGGCCGCCTTCATGGGTGAGACAGGATAATAGTTGTGCGAGCTGGCCACGCCGGCGACATGAGGATAAAAACGGTCCCCGTGCCGTGATCCCACGAGCTTCTGGATTATCACCGCCATTTTCTCCTCTTCGAGGCGATAAGGGGTTGCCCTGATATATGATTTGGCGCATCGATAAAACGTCGAGGCATAGACTCTCTTGACCGCAGTCAAGAGCTGTTCCAGCCTGACCTGCCCCCGGTGATGGTTGTTTGGCAGCATGTAGGTTCTGTATATGCCGGCGAAAGGCTGATATTGCGAATCCTCCAAGAGGCTGGAGGAACGCACCGCCAGCGGGTAGTCCGCTAGCTCGAGAAACGCGCTGAGCAACTCGACTACTTCATTAGTGAATCTGCCCTCCAAAAACCTGAGCTCGATCTCATCATCGTCGGACGATATGAGCGCCACATCCCACAGGTTGTTATCCAGCATGAATTGGTCAAACACGTCGGTTCCGATCACGATCGATGGCGGGACGCTGACCCTTGACGGATCGTACCGGCTCTCGAGGAGATACGAGTAGATAATCGAGTTGACAAAAGCCAGCCCCCTGCCCTTGCCACCAAGCGAACCGCTACCAACACGCGCAAAACTACTAGCGGGATCAAATGTCTTGGCGTCGAAGTCAACAATGCTCCCTTGGTGTTGCGTGACCCTGAGCTCACGCACGGAACGGATCAGATATTCACGTAGGTCTTCCATCGAAGCATAGTCTGATACCTTGCGTGGCCTCAGCTTGTAGGCGAGCAAGAACTCTGTTCTCGCCTTCAACCAGTTCGAAAAGTGATTGCGCTCACCATGGTAGCGGATGCTCTTGTCGGGAACGGTGTGCAGCATCTTCTCGAGGCCGCGCAGGTCTTTGGCACGGCCCACCTCGGTACCATCGGGTAGACAGAAGACAAAGTCCCCGAAGCTAAAGTTGGCCTTCATGAACGTGCGCAGATCTTTGAGCAGTGTCGGTGAGTTCTTGAGAAGAAATGATACGTTCAGTTGGTCGGCCCATGCTCGATTCTCTGGATCGCGGGACTGCAAGAGAATAGGTATGTCGGGATGCGACACCCCGATACTGCGAGCGAGGTCAACCCCAGCCTGCATGTCGACCTTGCCTTTGCGCGGAAACTGCATGTCGGATATCACTCCCAGAATGTAGTCATGGTACTTTTCGTAGTATTCCCATGCTTCCTCGTAGGTTTCGCAGTGAAGAATCTTGGGCCTGGCGCGCATGCGCAGCAGCTTGTGAGCGGTATTGACACCCTCGGAGATGAGGCTCTGCGAGTGCCTCATGAGCTCGGTGTAGATGATCGGCAAATACGACGAATAAAACCGCACGTTGTCTTCGATGAGAATGATGCACTGGACACCGACGAGTGCTGTATCGTATTCGACGTTGAGGCGATCCTCGATACACTTGATGATTGCCAGTAATATTCTAACGTCACCTTGCCAGACGAAGACTTTGTCGAAACAGGACAAGTCGCGGTCGGCCATCAGATCATTGAGCGCCCGGCTATCATAGGTAAGGAGGACGATGGGAATATCGATGCCGCCCTCTTTGACAATCTTCGCGAAATCCAGGGCGTGCATGTCCTCCAGACGAAGAGAAGTAATGATAAGGTTGAACCGCTTGTCCTCGAGAGCCATCGCGATGGCCTCGTGTCCGCTCGATACGCGCGTGATAGCTGGGGCATCGGTCAGATTCAGCCCCATATACTCGTTGAGGAGCGATTCGTATAACCGCCCGTCCTCTGCCAGGATGAAAGAATCATATATGCTGGACACGAGCAGGATGTTGTTTATCTTGTTACGAACCAGATCTTGGAAACGCTGAAAACGGTTTCCATAGCCCTGCTCAAAATCCATAAGGTCATATTCTTTCAAGACAACACCACCTTGTCTCGCTTAGCGCGTAGCAACCCGCTCATGCCCATCATAGCAGCCCACCCGTCGCGCGGGTACTCTCTATATGTCTATAATAGAAAACGGAGTGGAAATCTTCCACTCCGTTTTGACCCACGAAAAAAACAACAACCGATTATACGACACCCAGGTCCATCATGGCGTCGGCCACCTTTATAAAACCAGCGATATTCGCGCCGTTTACATAGTTGCCGGGGGTGCCAAAACGCTCGGCCGAATCAACACACGCCTGGTGGATACTCTTCATGATGTGGCGCAGTTTTGAATCGACTTCCTCTCGGGTCCAGTTTATACGCATGCTGTTTTGCGACATCTCAAGACCCGATACCGCCACGCCTCCCGCGTTGGCAGCCTTACCCGGGCCGTACAAGATCTTCTTATCGAGAAATATGTCGACCCCCTCGCGCGTGGTTGGCATGTTCGCCCCCTCGGATACGACATAGATACCATTCTTCAGCAGGTTCCTGGCGTCCTTGTCGTTGATCTCATTCTGCGTTGCGGACGGAAACGCACAGTCGGCTTTGTGATCCCATACGGGGTTGTAATTCAGTGATGGATCTAAGGGCGTGTAGGTGGCGCTCTTGAACTCCTCCACGTATTCCTTTATCCGAGCACGCCGGACATTTTTCAGATCCATTACAAAATCGAGCTTGGCTTGGTCGATACCTTCAGGGTCGTAAATGTACCCCGACGAATCCGACAAGGTGACGGCTCTGGCTCCCAGATCTAGAAGTTTTTCCACCGCATACTGGGCGACGTTTCCCGACCCCGAGACAAGGCAGGTTTTACCCTCGAGCTTCTCGCCGCGGGTCGCCAGCATCTCGGCCGCCATGTACACCGATCCGTAACCCGTCGCCTCTGGTCGTATGAGCGATCCTCCCCAGTTCAGACCTTTCCCCGTCAAGACACCTGTGAATTCGTTGCGAATTC
>JAOTUR010000353.1 GCA_029863805.1 Candidatus Krumholzibacteriia bacterium
CTGGAGCACGTAGAAGAGGACGTGGAGTCGCTGGAGAACCTGGGGAAGATCCTGGCAGCGCCGGCCCGGGTTGTGATCTTCGTTCCGGCTATTCCGCGGCTGTACGGGTCGCTGGATCGCGCTCTGGGTCACTATCGACGCTATTCGGACCAAGAGCTGCGGGACAAGATCCAGCAAGCTGGACTGGTGCTCGAGCACCTGCGATACTGCAACTTCGTCGGGATGTTTGGCTGGTGGTTCTATAGCAGGGTGGCGCGACGCAAGATCTTGCCGGCATTCCAGGTTCGCATCTTCGATCGGCTGGTCCCGATTCTGGCTCGGGTCGAGAGCCGCTGGGACCCCGTTCGTGGCCAGTCGCTGCTGGCCGTGGCGCGGCGCGCCGACTGAATGGAGGTTTCGATCACTCGATCGCTGCGACCGGCCATATTCCTCGACCGTGATGGCACGGTGAGCGAGGAAGTCGGCTATGTAAACCACGTGAGCCGGTTTCGCTTGTTGCCCCGCACGGCGGCGGCGATACGTCAAATCAATCAGTCAGGCCTTTTGGCCGTTCTCGTCACTAACCAGGCCGGCGTCGCCCGAGGGTATTTCAAGGAATCACTGGTCAGACAGGTTCATCAGAGACTGCAAGAGCTGCTGGCCGCGGGCGGCGCGAGGCTCGATGGCATCTACTATTGTCCGCACCATCCTCGCGCCGGGAAGCCTCCTTATCGTCTGGAGTGCAACTGCCGGAAACCGAAGCCGGGAATGATCGAAGCAGCCAGCCGTGATCTCGACATCGATGTCTCTAGATCATTCATGGTGGGGGACAAGCATTCCGACATCATCTTCGCTCACTCGGTAGGTGTGCCGGGTGTGTTGGTCAAAACAGGGTATGGGCTGGGCGAGATCGAACAGTGGTCGGCGGACTGGTCGGACGAACCCGACAAGATCGCCCTTGACCTGCTTGATGCCGTGGAGTGGATTCTCGACCGCCAAGAGAGCGACGACCGTTCCGATGACCGCTGAGTTATCAAGTTGGCTCTCCGCGATGGAGGGCAAGAAGATCGTGGTGTGGGGCGATTTCGCGGCCGATCACACTGTCTATGGCGACACCTCGCGCGTCTCACGCGAAGCGCCGGTCCTCATCCTCGAAAAGGAATGGGATAGCGTTTCGCCGGGCTGTGCCGGCAACGCGATCATGAACGTTGCAGCTCTGGGCGGCGTTCCTATCCCGGTGGGGGTCGTGGGCACCGATGAGCTGGGGCGCCGACTTCGTGCGCAGTTCGAAGAGCATGGGATCGACACGACCCATGTCCTGAGCGGCGAGGAGACCGCCATCAAGATGCGGGTCCTGGCCGGCGGGCTGCATACCGTGAAGCAGCAGGTCATACGGATCGACTCGGGCGGCAGCTACAGCAAGGTAGCGGACAGCGCCTTCGCAAAGGCCTTGAAGGCAGCGCTACGCCTCGCCGACGGGATCATCATTTCCGACTACGGCTTGGGAACGGTTCGTCCGACTCTGTTCGCCTCATTGGTTCGCGAGAAGGCAGCCGTCAGCGTGGTGGATTCCCGGTACGATCTGGATGCCTTCAAGGGTGCCGTTTCCGCCACACCCAACGAGCCGGAGCTGGAGTCGCTTTGTGAGGTGTCGATCGGTGATGACGAGGAGCTACTCGAAAGCTCAGCGCGCCGTACGCTCCGTCGCTTGGGGTTGAACGCTCTCCTGGTCACGCGTGGTAAGCAAGGGATGGCCCTGTTCGAGCCGCGCAAACGGCGGCTTGATATTCCCGTCTCGCGGACTCAGGACATCGTCGACGTCACCGGGGCGGGCGACACCGTGATCGCTACGTATACGCTGGCTTTGGCCGCTGGGACGTCATTCGCGGACGCCGCCCGCCTGGCTAATGTCGCTGCGGGTCTGGCGGTGCTGAAGCGCGGCGCAGCCGCTCCTGCAGCTGAACAAGTACGGCTAGCGCTAGCGGGGTTGGAGTGAAGGGGGCGGGAGGAAGGGATAAAGAAGGAAGGCCGGCGAGTCTGCGGTAAGAGAGGCGGCTAAGGTTACATAATATGTATTATGCGCCATAGCTGGTGGACTTAGCACCGCAGCGGCTATCCTTTAACTTTACCACGCTCAGGCGCTCAGACTCCCACAGTCCTTTTTGCTCTGCCGGACGGATGGAGACACGCCATGCGCCCTCTCTCTGCGAGCCCGCTACGACAGATCCTGTTCAGCGCTCCGGCTCTCGCGTTGCTCATCGGATTCTGTGCGCTCACCCTCGCGAGTTGTGACCTCTTATTCGGTCCAGATGTAGGAGGCTCTTCGTCCGCCGTCGACGTGCCCCCTCCGCCGCCGGGGACCGTGCATGCCGTCGATATCTCCTCCGGCACCGGCGAGATCACCGCAGAGGACATCGCGTGTTGGAAGCGGGAATACGGGGCCGAACACATGATCGTCGCCTTCAACTGGCCTGAGTCCAAACTCGCACTGGCCCTCCGTCAGCTCGAGATCGTCGTGGCGAGCGGTGTGACGGTCGACGCCTACGTTTGGATCGCCTGGACGGAGACGAACCGTCCGCTGGGGCCGGAACGCGTCGAGACGGTGCTGTCGCTAGTGTCCGACTATCCGGTAAGGCGTCTGTGGCTCGACGTCGAGTCCCATCGGAGCGGATCCGACAGCGAGTTAGACTCGGCTCAGCGTCTCCCCATACTCCGAGCGGCGGTCGCGGCGTGCGGAGGTTTCCCGTGCGGCATCTACACGCGCAAGAATTTGTGGAACGCGGAGATCGGTCCGACTACCGAATTCAACGGGCTGCCTCTCTGGTACGCGCACTACGATCAGCAGCCGAACTTCCAAGATTGGCACAACTTCCCGGCAGAGAATCCGGACCTGGGACCGTTCGGTGGTTGGTCGAGCCCGACCGGGAAGCAATACGACTCGGACGAGACTGTCGCGGCGGATCGCGCCGTTCTTTGCACAAATCCCGAGATCGATTGGAGCGTCATGAAGGTGCCCGGCGCAAACGACGAAGACCCGCCGCCCGCGCCCACCGGTTTGCGTCCGAACGGGGTCACGGTGACGGAGAGCCCCGTGACTGTGAGGTGGGACGCAATCTCCGACGCGACCGAGTACCAGCTGGAGGTCGAGTACCGCGACGGCGGATCGTGGACGTCCTATTGGACGGAGAGGAGGACGACGAACTCGTTCGAGTTTCCGCTCGGACCGGAGACGAGCTACCGCTTTAAGGTGTCTGCGAAGAATGGCTACGGCTGGGGCCCCTTCTCGGACTGGGCGAGTTTCGATTTTGTGAAGCCTGGGCACCGCCGCCGC
>JAOTUR010000354.1 GCA_029863805.1 Candidatus Krumholzibacteriia bacterium
GCCAGTGCCAGCAGAATGGCCACGGGCACCAGTTCCTTGCGGTGATAAGCGGCCACCACCGGCGCAGATGCCGCCCCACCGATAGCCGCCACGCTTGCAATGGCGGTCAAGTGCACATCGACGTGAAACAACCTGGCCGCCAAAACACACATCGCCAGGTGAAGCACAATGCACACCACACCGGCGATCAAGAAGTAGGGAGCGCTGGCCGCCTCGCGTATGTCCGCTTGCGCGCCGATCATCGATAGATATACATAAACCAGCGCCATCGACATCGGTTTCGTCCCCGGGACTTTGCGCAGTGGGGTCGAAGCCAAAACGAGGGCGACCGTGGTCAGAATCAGAATCGACCAGGTCTTGGCGCTAAAAACCCCCTGTTTGATCGGCAGGTACTCGGAGGCGTGCCCGACGATCCATATCAACAAAAATCCAATACCGAAGAGGGTAAGGACATCCCGAAAATGCATATCGCTCGATTTTTCCTGCAGCTGATTGACCGCCTCGTTGAACTTGCGGGTTTCCTCCTCCCTTACCCGCGTGAAGCGGGCGAAGCCCGCAGCCCACTTCTTGGCCGCAAAGAGCAGGGGGAAATAGAGAATAAAAATAAAGGTGTCTGCGATCACCACAACACCCATCATGGTGGGAGGCGTGTCCACCGCCTCCGCGACCGCGGCCAGATTGCCCGTGCCACCGATCCAGCTCCCCGCCAGTGCGCCAAAACCTCTCCACGCTTCGGCATCCAGATTGCCCTTCAGAAAGTAGAACGCGACGATCCCGCCGATGACGACCCCAAACGCTCCCATCACCAGCACGCCCATACTCCGCAACGCGACCTTCATCGTTGCTCGAACGTCGACATCGAGCAGCATCAGTATTATGAACATGGGCACAGCAAAGGCTTTGAACGTGGTGTACGTGGGTGACGATGTGGGTATGATCCGTAGACTGCTCAGGATGATTGGAAAGAGAAAGATCCAGATCACCGGCGGGAAGTACTCGAAGAGCTTCCACCCAGTCCACCTCTCCAGGTTGAGGAAGAGGACCGGAATCAGCATCAGCACGGCAAGCAGCGCGTACGGATGTGTAACCAGAACTTGTGTATTCTCCATGGGTTCGTGGCCTCCGGGTCCGCGATTAGTGTGCTAGCCTATCGACGCCGCGCGGCAAATGCAATAAAAAACCGGGCGCAAACCGTGTAACTAGCTAATTCAAAGTAGCTTGCACGCTCACTGTACCCAAGGTTCCTGCCCCGCCCCATCCAAGCTGGAAATTGACAAGAAAGGCCTTTGATGCTATCTTGGGCCGCAGATAGAATGTCCACGGTGCGGACAAGACCCCAAAAAGGAGGAGCATAATGTTACGCCAAGTGATCGTACTCTCGCTCGTTGCGCTGCTGGCAGCAAGTGTCGGCTTTGCGGGAGACAAGGCTGAAAAAGCCTGGTTCGACATGGACAACTGTGCCATGTGTAAAAACATGACGAGCAATGCGGAGCTCATGGAGAACATGACGTGGGAAAATCACAATATTTCAAATGGTATCGTCGCCGTCACCAACGTGCACGAGAAATATCTCGATGCCTATCGTGCCGCCCACGAGGGTATGACGCAAACCGGTGCGAAGCTCAAGAAGGGTGAGATGCTCGAGCTGTGCGGCAGCTGTATGGCCATCGGCGCGTGCATGATGAAAGGTCCCAAACAGGAGTACGTGAAAACATCAACTGGTGACATCTGGATCGTCACGTCGGATAAGCCCGAGCTCGTCGCCGAGCTGCAAAGCTGGTCAAAGCGAAACACAGCGGAAATGGCGAAGATGAAGGCGAAAAAGGGTTAGTGAATTTCCACATGTAGGTACTCACAAGCGCCCGGTGTTGGACACTGGGCGCTTGTCTTTTTATCACATCTTTGTAAGCGATATGACGCTCGATCTGCAATACGTACGAAGCCAGTTCCCGTCGCTGGCCGGTGGGTGGACCTTCTTCGATAATGCCGGTGGTTCTCAGACAGCCCGTCCGGTGATCGACAGGCTGACCGATTACCTGTGCACATCGAACGTCCAGCTCGGCGCGACCTACGCGCCATCGCTCACCGCGGGGGAACGAGTGTTGTCGGCGACGGAACAGGTCGCCACCCTGGTCAACGCCGAATATGCATCCGAAGTGGTCATGGGCTCGTCGACCACGATGCTGCTACGTATCCTGTCGCTGGGGTTGGCTCGGTATCTGGCACCCGGGGACGAGGTCATCGTGACCAACTGCGACCACGAGGCCAACATTGGTCCGTGGATCGCGCTGGCCGACCGCGGCGTGACGGTGAAGACGTGGTCACTGAACCGCGAGTCCTACCGCTTGCAGACCGAAGAATTGCAGCGCTTGATGACAGACCGCACACGTTTGGTGGCCGTGCCACACGTGTCGAACATCCTCGGTACCATCAATCCCATACGGGAAATCGCCGACATGGTTCACGAACGCGGCGCGTGGATTTGCGTGGACGGTGTGGCCTTCGCGCCACACCGGCTTGTGGATGTGCGCGAGCTCGATGTCGACTTCTATGCGTACAGCTTCTACAAGGTGTATGGGCCGCATCAAGCGGTGCTATACGGAAAGCGCGAGCACATGCTTGCCATACCGGGGTGGAATCACTTCTTCTTCGACGAATCCAGCCTTCCCGCCAAGTTCCAACCGGGCGGTGTGAACTACGAGTTGACTGCATCGCTCGGCGGCATCGGCGACTACCTGCAGGGTGTGGCGTCGGCACACCAGGTGCAGGAGACAGAGTTGCGAAGCGCATCCCGCCAGGTGTTCTCTCTCATTGCCGATCACGAACAGACGCTGTCAAAACAGCTTCTCGATTTTCTCGACAGCAAGCCAAAGGTGCGGGTCATCGGGGACCTCCGCCCAGCCGCTGATTTCCGCGTCCCCACGATGTCATTTGTGATCGATGGCACTCACAGCGGCAGCATCCCACCGGAGATCGACAAGCAGCGGATTGGCATCCGCTACGGTCACTTCTACGCCAAGCGTTTGATCGACGATCTGGGACTGGCGGAGCGGGGTGGCGTGGTGCGGGTGAGCATGGTTCATTACAACACCCTAGAGGAAGTGGATCGCTTGACCGCGGCGCTCGATCCGCTGATCTAGACTCAGAAAGGTAGGGGGACCGAGCGTGACCCCTGGTCCCCCTACTTTTAACACTGCACTGTAAACCGCGGCAGTCGCCGGTTTCTCACGGACCCCACCCGTCCGGCTTTTCCAACAGGTGCTTAGATCATATAGAAGCGGCTGGACCCTCCAT
>JAOTUR010000068.1 GCA_029863805.1 Candidatus Krumholzibacteriia bacterium
ACGATCTGTTTTGCTGCCACCCCAAGTCGAGCCTGCCACTCACGAGTTTCTTCTTTGACAAAGACCCTGGCGACGCCCACGCTTTCGGTGAGATCGAGGGGATTGAACAGGCGGTCCTTCTTTGACGCATTCGCTGGCAGAAGCGCATCGTCGATGGCATCTTCGCTCTGATCGACGAACTGGGTTATGCCGCGAAAAGCGATGATAGGCTCCACAAACGTCCCCAAGGTCCAGCGAAAGGTGGACTCGAGATCGATGAGGTCGGTTGATTTGTTGCCCGAGTCCCATGTGTTGGTCTCGGTATCCTGGTTGTAGGTGAGGCCGTAGGATAGTTTTAACGTGTTCTTGTTGAACACTCCCTTGAGTATTTGTTTTTCGGCTATCGTATTCGAGTTCAGCGTCCAGCTCATCGACCCGGATTCGCCGCCCGCCCAGTTGTCGCTGTAGGCGTTTTGCGTGAGCGTAAGATTGACGTCCGACAGCACCCTCCAGTCCTCCGCTCGTGACCGGGCCGCGCATAGAACCAAAGCTGCCAGGGCCAATGCAAAAAGCATCGTTTTCATGGTCGCTCCTTTTTTGGGTTGAATGATTTGCTAACGGTCGCCCCTATCGCTTACCTGCACTGCCCAGAAACGCGCTATTGGAGACGGCGACCGACAGGTTGTCGCGCTCCAGGAGCGTGACCAGCGGTGTGAAAGCTTTGATGATGCCCCTCTCGCCGCTGATTTCGACTTCATCTCCGATTTTGAAGGCTCTTCGCGCGTAGAAACCCGTGACGATATTTCGCGTGATCTCTCGTGTTCCCAAACCAAAGGACAACGCAAAACAGAGACCGAAGCCGGCGAAAACGATGAGCACGACGGAATTGATAATCTCCATGTTGATGCGAAGCTGGGCGACGGCAAGGATCATGACCACAAAAAGAACCAATGACGAGGTTAGCTTACCCAGGATCGACGAGTAGTCAATGCCCGCATTTTTCGCCGAGCTGGCCACCGCGTTGCCCGCAAACTGACCCACTACGGTTCCAACAAGAACGATGACAAGCGCGGCTACTACATTGGGCACAAATGCCAGCGCCGAGTTGATGGCATTGGCGATTTCAGTTAGCCCGGCCGATTGCGATGCGACTTTGAGCACGAATATGACGATCAGATAAAAGATGATGTTGGGGATCAAACGACTCGGTTTATCATGCAGCCCGATGCGTCCCAACGCATCCCCGATCCCGATCCTCTCCAGAGCCTGGTCGAAATGCACGCGGGTGAGCATGACCCGCAGTGATCGGCGGATGATCTTGGCAAAGAGCCAGCCGATGATCACCACCACGAGCGCCACCAGCGTGCGCGGCACAAAATCAGTTATCCCGACCAGGATGTTGTCAAGAATCGAGTCCAGCATGGATCTGAGAGTGAGGTCCTCATTCACGGCGGCCCACCTCCGTTATTGTTTTCCGGTGCCTTTGTCTTTGAAAATCGACACGACCAGAGTCCAATATTGCTTAAACATCTCGCGGAATCCGTCTCGCACAGCGTCCACAAGTTCGACGCTCAGGATGCGTCTATCTATGGCACCCATGATTCTGGGAAGAAATCGGGGTGAGGATGAGTCCTCGAGCCCATCCAACTCGCGAATCGGCTCGCCGGGATCGACGTCTGCGGTCTCGGCGCCGTTGTCCGGGCGTTCGTTATTCGTCATTGTCAGTCCGCCCTGGGGCGTCGGGTACCGTACTGGCGTTCTTTTCGTAGCGCGCTCGAAAATATTCTCGCGCCCTTTTCAAGCGCATCTTGAGTGCCGAGATACCGATGCCGAGCTCATTCGCCGCCTCTTGATAGGAAAGACCATCCATATCGCACAATACGAGTGGTATGCGTAGGGTATCGGACATTGAACTGAGCAACTCCCTGACTTGGTTTTGCCGGAACCGCTGATTTATGTCTGACCCGCCCCCTGTCTTCACGGCCAGATCCTCCGACGACTGCGCCGCGGGGGAGTCCAGCTCCACAAAGAGCTTGCCCTTCCTCTTTCGTATGTGATTCAGGCAGTGGTTTACTTTGATCCTTTGTATCCAACTCGCGAATTTCGAACGAGTCTTGAGTTGTTTCAAACCAAAGAACGCCTTGACAAAGACTTCCTGGGCCAGATCTTCGGCGTCCTCGTCCGACCGAGTAAGAAACCGACAGTTGGCCAAAACCCTCCCTTGATAGCGCGCCACCAGCCGTTCAAACGCAGAATGGTCACCCAGCGCTGACAGCTGTGCTTCTTCTACCAGCTGCTCATCGGGCGTGTGGTCGGATGTGGCCATATACGTCGCTCCTTTGGACACGGAATCCAGGTGAAAAGTCACAAGATTCTGGGATGATAGCAGCCCGGAGTCTCCTGTCAATAATACAGTTGAGAGATCAAGCGGTGAGCAGGACAAAAAAATGTGACCCTGGCCCGTCGCTATGGGTCCAAACATTCGAGAGACCGGCGGCGGTGACTCTCTTCTTTTTTGTATGTTGAACAACTTCCGCCAGCTCGAGGGACAATCTGCATCGGTGTCTCATCGACAGGCACCCTCTTCTGGGGCCGCCACGCTTATCCAAACCTCTGTAGAACAAGGATGGTGAACACATGTTGAAAGATTTTAAGGCGTTTGTCATGCGCGGCAATGTGGTCGACATGGCGGTTGGCATCGTTATCGGAGCTGCTTTTGGCACTATCATCAAGTCGCTGGTCAGCGACGTGTTGATGCCACCGATCGGGCTTCTGTTGGGCGGCGTCGACTTTTCCAATCTCTTTGTGGTGATCAAGGAAGGCGCCACAGCCGGTCCCTTTGCCTCGCTGGTTGAGGCTCAGGAAGCCGGAGCGGTGACCATTAATTACGGCATGTTTGTCAACACGATCATCAGTTTTTTGATCATCGCGTTTGCGATATTTGTCCTGATTCGCAACCTCAATAAGATGAAGCGCGAGGAAGAGGCGCCGCCGGCGAAGCCGACGACCAAGGAGTGTGGCTTCTGTTTCTCCACCGTCGCCATCAAAGCAACGCGATGCCCCAATTGCACATCGGCCCTCGAGGCAGGGGCGGCATAGTGGTAAGGTGCCCTTTTGGGCCGGAGAAACCGCTTGATTCCACACCGGCGGCACGCTAATCTCAAAAATCGTCCGCGTGATTCTTGAACGGGATTGTTGCGGAAAAGGAGGGAAACAGTGAAGGACGTACAGGAATTTCTTCACAGTACCGGTCAGTCGCTCGGCATCAACGAGGAAACCACTCGCTCCGCAACCGGCGGATTGCTGCAGTTGATCAAGCAACACGCCACTGAGGGAGATTTCTCGAAGCTGCTGGGCAGCCTGCCCGGCGCAGAGGACCTTATGAACACAGCGCCAGACGCGTCGGGTGCCGATTCCGGAGCAGCCGGTCTGCTGGGAGGACTCGGGACGAAGGTGGCCAGCGCGCTCGGAGGAGGTCCGGGCTCGGCCGCCAGCGCGCTCGCGCTTTTCAAACAAAGCGGGCTCGATACCGGCCAGGCGAGAGATCTGGTGACAAAATTCTTTGATTTTGCCAAAGCCCGAGCCGGATCGGAGCTCGTGGGCTCCATTCTGGGCAAACTGCCCGAAATAAAGAAACTCATGGGTTAAAGCCCGTTGGGATCTGAGACGGACGTTCCGTGAGTGATCAAGAAAGGAGAAAAAATGGCCTACAAGATCGATGAGATCGAAGGAATTGGCCCATCTTACGCCGAGAAACTTGCAAACGCGGGTATCAAGTCTACCGATGATTTGCTCGAAAAATGTGCGAATCCGCAGGGCCGGAAGTCCATTGCCGCGACGACCGGATTGAGTGAGAGCCATCTTTTGAAGTGGGCGAACATGGCAGATTTGATGAGGATCTCGGGTGTGGGCCGGCAGTACGCCGAACTTCTGGAAGGCGCCGGCGTGGATACCGTCAAGGAACTGAGAAATCGCAGTTTCGAGAATCTGGCCGCAAAGATGAAGGAAGTCAACGAGCAGAAGAAGCTCGCGAAGATGTCACCATCCTCTTCGGTTGTAAAGGAGTGGATCGAGCAGGCGAACAAGCTCGATCCGAAGATTTCTTACTAACGCCTGGCGGGGCGCCACATCTCGTTAGAAACGACCCCGATCGATCTGATCGGGGTCGTATTCGCGTATCATCGGGGAAGCGTCGTCGGGGTCTGGTCGGCCAAAAAGGGTTGTGCCCGATGGTCGGGCCGTGGACGTGAAAACGATCCGTGTCTGGTTTTCGGGAGTGCTCGATGGCAGACACGACAAAGGAGGACTCATGAGAAGATCGGTAGTGCTCACGGTCATCGTGTGCTTTTTGTTTGGAAGCCTCAGTTGCTCGTCCTGGAGCCGCAAGAAAAGGGGAGCCGTCATCGGAGCGGGCGCCGGCGCGGCGGTTGGTGGAGTGATCGGCAAGCAGACGGATCACACCGTGGTTGGGGCGATCCTTGGCGCCGCGATCGGCGGAGCAGCCGGAGCGTGGATTGGCAGCTACATGGATAAGCAGGCCGCCGAAATCGAACGCGATATCCAGGGAGCAAAGATCGAGCGATACCCCGAGGGAATAAAGATCACGTTCGATTCGGGTCTTATGTTCGATGTCGACAAAGCCACGCTGCGGTCGCGCACTCGTGATGAGTTATCGGAGCTGGCCGTGATCTTGAACAAGTATCCGGACACCGAGGTTCTGCTCGAGGGTCATACCGACGCCACCGGTTCGGATGAGTACAACCTAGAACTGTCACGACGACGCGCTCAGGCTGTGGCCAATCATCTTGCCAGTGCGAATGTGAATGCCACCCGGTTCACGGTGATGGGTTACGGCGAGGGACAGCCGGTCGCAAACAATGACTCCGTCGATGGACGGCAGCTCAACCGGCGGGTCGATGTGGCTATCTACGCCAACGACAAGCTAAAAAAAGCGGCCAAAGCGCAGTCCGGCGGGTAGTCGAACATCGCGGCAAAGCCGGGACCGCCCTCGAACTGGTTGTTCTTGCGCTTCGCGACGTAATCCGACATCTTTGTACTGCGTCGCGGTGTATCTGTATGCCCGTTGGCCGGTTGCCGCCGCCCTGGTCGGGTGGCGGCAGATTATCACACCCCACAGTACTCATCCACACCCAGGCAGAGCCATGCGTTTTGGCCACGACAAGAACCGATGGGGTAGAGCGCCATTGTGGACTCTTACGATCATCGCGGTGTTGGCTACTCTCCAGTGGGGCTGTTCGGGAGATTCGTCGCCGCCCCCTCCCACGGGCAACACCGAGGCCGTTTCTGTGCCCGACAAGCCGACAGGCCCCGACGTTGTCTCTCCCAACGTACAAGAAATGTACATCTCGGGCGGGGCAACGAGCAGCGCCAGTCACCCGGTCGAGTACCGGTATGACTTCGATGCCGAAGGCGTCAGCGATGTGACCGCCTGGTCAACTGACTCGCTGGCCTCCAAGACCTGGCTGAGCGTGGGTCTCAAGGTGGTAAAGACGCAGGCGCGATGCGAGATCCACAACGATATTGTATCCGAGTGGTCCGAAGGAACAACCGTTGAAGTCGGTGCGGGTCCGGAGACAGTGATAACGAGCGCCGTCAACACGTACTATATCGGTGCAGATGAGTTTACAAGAGTGCTGAATCTCACAGACGGTTTAGCCGACACCGTGCCTTACGGTAGTTGGATAACCTTGTATTATGAGGGTATCCCCAGCCCACAGGCGGCCGCCGTTTGTGCAGACACGACAAACAAGTGCCTGCGCTACCAGATTAACTACACGTGGACATCAGACCGCATCACCGGGACGGATAACACAATCGCATGGCGTCCCTTTGACCCCGAAGACAGCAATCTATTTGGCGTGCTGGATTCAACCAGCATGAATGTGGGTAGCCTCGAGTACGCAATCCGCACCCGAAGCGTGGATCAGTTCGATCGTTCCGACTTGACGCCTCCGGAGATCGAGATCATCGGCAATCTCGATCCAACGCTCGACGATTTCTCGCTCGAGAACTATGACGGCTCTGCTATCGGTGATGGCGACACCATATCATGGGACTGGTGGAATCCGGCGAACTTTCGCGGGCAGCCCGGCGATACGATCGACTTCAGCGATCCCACGAATCCGGAAGTGGTAAAAGAGTTTTACTTCGTGGTCAAGGCAACCGGTCACGATCATCCCTGGGAAAACCTTGACTCCGGCGTCAAAAGCTGGAGATATACATTCGAACGCGTCGGTAGCATTCCCCCTATCTTCGAAGTCTTCGCGCGGTCGTCGGGGGAGTCGATGGACTTTGTTTCCGGACTCGTCCTTGACGAGTTGTCGGATACGGCGCGGGTGACGTTTCGCTACCACCTTGTGAATGATCCGGGCGGGACTAGCATTCTCAACAATTTGCCCGATTTCTTGGATAGGGATTACGAGTACGCCGTCATGGGGCGAGATCTGTCGCTCGCCGATACTTTTGACCAGTACGTATACTTTCTGGGTGGAAAACAGCTCATCAACTCGTTCAACAGCGGGGAGTTCGGAAGGTGGACCCAGGAGGGGCGTCAGCGATTCTTTTTGCAGCTAAAGAGATAGCACCCGGAGAGGAGGCAGCGCGCGCGGTCTCAGTCAGGTGATGAATGCCGCGTGCAGTCTCCTGTTTCACACTCTTCTCCTGTACGTCCGCCCCGGCCGTAGCGATTTTTTGCCACCCGGGCGTAGAACCACTCGGCGCTACAGCGAAACCCCGGGATGTAGTAAACAAAGAACATCCAACCCAACCACGGCCGCTTGGCGAAAACCGCGCGGACAACCGCCTCGGCACCCCCGTAAACATGTCCATCTGCGTCGATCAGTTTTATCTCTTTCATGCACGCCTCGTGCGTCACACCGGGAAACTCCTCCAAGACTCCCTGTTGGTGGAAAGAGCGAAGTGCCAGCGGTCGACCGCCACCACCCACGAGCCGCCGCGCGTGAGCCGTGCAAAAATGGCATCGGCCGTCATAGAGGATCACTGGTGCCCCCTCTCTTGGCGGCTGAGTGCGGTCTGGCACAGGTGTTTTGGGCATGCAGCGCTTCCTTTGCGTCGGTTTTCGCCGCCGAGCCTGCGTCACAATCAAACCAGGCCGCGAAGGAGCCAGCAGAGCCGCGAGTTGATGCGGTTGCCCCCGGCCGGCGGGTTCACAGCTGTCTGGCCATTTGCAGAATATCTCTTAGTGTTTGGCGCCCTCTTGGCAGTGCGACCCAGATCCCCACAAAGAGTATCATATAGCTAACGAAATCGAGTATGAGCTGGATGCCAACTGCAAGGGGAGGGTCGTACCACCTGTCGATGCCAAAAAGGGCCGCAGCGGCAGACAGCGAGGTCAGGGCGGGTCGCCATACGGCCACGCCGAAATCGCTCAGGTTCAGCGGCGAGATTCGAAAGCAGTAAATGATCGCGGGTAGCGGCAGCACGATGAGGACGATGCTGTATGCAAATGCGACACCGATGGGTCCCCAACGAACGCCGATAACAAACGCTAGTGCGATGATCGCAGACGAGAATATCCCCCACACGAATTGTCGTTTTGTCCGCCCCAGCGACAGATAAACCCATCCGGTAGCCATGTTCAGCGTTCCCATAAAGGCGGCGGGTCCCAGAGCGCGGAAGATGGCAACCGACTCCAGCCACTGGTCACCAAGTAGTGTTAGCACGGCTTTGTCAGCGACCACAAACAAGAAGGCGACCACCGGCATGCCAATGGACACGGTGAGAAAAACGCCGCGGCGGTAATAGGCACGGTAGCGTTCGGGCTCCTGCTGCAGACGACTTAGGGTCGGTACGGCCACGCTGGTGATGGGGTTGTTGATCTGTTGTATGGGGAGGAGCAAGAGTTGATAGGCCTTGTTGTAAAACCCCAATGATGTCGCTCCCCAGTAGCGGCCCAGCAGAATCTTGTCCAGGTTGCGAGCAAAGTAGTTGACCACATTGAATCCGGTCAGGTGGGCGCCAAAGGACACCATCGCCCGTGCCCCGGAGCGACGAGCGGGCGCGCCCGGACGCCACCCGCAAAACGTCCACACACCGAGCATCATGGCGAATTCCCGCACGACGGGTATCAGCACCAACGACCAATACCCGAACCCGGCAAGCGCGCAGCCAACGCCGATCGCGAAGCCCACAAACATGGTTACGATCTCGACCAATGCAAGGACGCCAAATCGCATTTGCCTTCGCAACAAGGCCTGGTGCTGCACGATGAGGCCACTAAAGATTATGGTGCCGGCAAGAATCAGCGTGATGCGCACCACGCGGGGTTCTTTATAGTACCAGGCGAGTGCAGGTGCCAGCGTGGCGATGAGAATCATCATGAAAATACTGACGCCGACATTGATCCAAAACAATGTGCTGACTTGAGCGTGGTTGACATCGGCGCGCTGGATGGTCGCCATCGAGAGGCCAAGATCCTTGAAAATACCGATAAAGCCGATGATGGCCATCACCATGGCAATCAGACCAAAATCCTCCGGTGTCAATAGTCGGGCCAGGATCGCGGTCGAGCCAACGGCAATAAAAAACTTGGCTCCCTGGTTGGCAATGGTAACCGCGCCCCCGCGTACGGATCGCCTGCGCAAGTCATCGCTCAAGTGATCGACACGAAGAAACTGTTCAGGCCCTGAATGCGACGATCGTGGGAGTGACGGTTTTGAAAATTTTGGCACGATAGGGTTGCCGGTAAAGAGGAAGTGGATGAGTCGCAACAATTAAGCGAGAAAATACCGGAATACACGTTGAACGTCAAGGAGGATGGCGCTACGCTCCACGGTATGCTAAAGACGGCGTATGTCATCGATGCTAGATTTCAAGACCACATTGCCTCCCCAAATCATCCGGAACGTCCCGAGCGCCTGGGTGCGCTTCTCGAAATGATGAAGCGGTACCGGCGTGAGGGGTTGGTAAAGACCGAACCGCGCTTTGCCAGTCGCGAGGAGCTGCTATCAAACCACGATCGCGCGCTGGTCGATGAAGTGGCAGCCACCGCGGGCCGGGAACGGCATGTTTTCGATACGGATACGCAGGCGTCCGCCGCGAGTTATGAAACGGCGCGGCTTGCGGTGGGTGGCTTGCTGGCCATTGTGGATGCGATTATGGGGGGTAAAGCGAACAACGGTTTTGCCCTGGTCCGCCCGCCCGGTCACCACGCGGAGGCGGATCGGGCGATGGGATTTTGTTTTTTTAACACCGTGGCCATCGCAGCCAGGTATCTGCTGCAGAGATACGGTATCGAGAAGGTTCTGGTCGTGGATTGGGATGTGCATCACGGCAACGGTACGCAGAGGAGCTTTTATGCGATGAGCAGCGTTCTTTACATGTCTACGCACCAGTATCCGCACTATCCCGGTACCGGTGCCTTGTCGGATGTCGGAGTCGCCGATGGCTTGGGCTACACCGTCAACCTGCCTTTTCCTGCCGGTTTTGGCGACGCCGAGTACGCATTGGCCTTCCGCAGAATCGTCGAGCCCATCGGGCACGAATTCAAACCTGAGTTCGTGCTGATTTCTGCGGGGTTTGACTGTCACGAGCTGGATCCGTTGGGCGACATGCACGTGACGGCCGAGGGTTTCTCCGCCATGACCCAGGCGCTTCTCACTATTGCCGGGGAACACGCGGAGGGGAGGTGCGCCGCGGTGTTGGAGGGCGGTTACAGTGTGGAGGCACTAAAAGACGGTGTCGCCACCGTTCTAGGGCAAATGGGCGGGCGTCGCGATGCGGGAAAGTCCCCCGAACCATCGGCCGCCAACGCTGTCATCGAGTCGATAAGAAAGGCTCACAAGCGCTTCTGGAAAATCTAGGCCGATCAACCGGTACATGCGTCGCTGTCGGTGATGGCCATCGTGCGTGAGCAGACGCAGCTATTTCTTTGTCGTGTCGGGTGGGGCGGTACCTTTGTTGTCTTTCTTGCCAAAATCGAGGATATTCCTTATATCCTTTGTTCCCTTTTTTTGAAAAAGATCGAGCCCTTCCTTGACCAAGGCCTTTTCGACGACCCGGTTGACAAAACCCTTGTCCAGCTTCGCCTGGGCTTTGGGAAAGCTACCGGATAGCGCAAAAGGTATCTCGATCAATCCGTCACTGTTCGTCAAATACGAAGCCATCTTGACATCCGCGATGAGGTCGGTAGTGAGTCTTTTGGAAAGACGAAGCGTGATGGAGAGGTCCAGATTCTGATCGAAGTCGATCGCTCCCTGACCGGCAAAACTATAATCATCCGCGCTTAGCCGTAGGTTTCTCGCCAGCAACTTGCCGTTCTCGATCATAAAGTCGCTCTTAAAGTTCTTGAACTCCGTGCTCTTACCTTTAAACACCTTGGGATATTTGTCCTTGAGTTTCTGGGAAATGACATTGGACGACCCCGCGACGTTGGACAGCTGGGCAAGCACACCGTCAAAGATGTTGAAGTCGATGAAAGCCCCCTCGAATAACTCGGCCAGTCCCTGACCTGATATCGTCTTTTGAATGCTCGTCCACTCGGTGCCGGTGCCGGAGATGTCCAGGTTCATATTAGCCTTGCCACGAACGAGCTTTGTGGTCAGATTGGGCAGTTTTTCAAAAAGCATCATGGTGTTGAGATCCTGAGCCTGTGTCTTGAACTTGAAAGTGGGAACATCGTTATTCATGGTAATGACCCCGGAGCCCGTGATCGAGCCATCGAGGGTGTGAGCCTTGACGTCGCTAAGCGTAGTTCGCTCGCCAACCACCGAGAACTTGCCGCTCAGATCCTGGTAGTCAATATTTCCTACCGAGCCTGACTTCGAAGTCATGTGGCCGTGGTTTTCGGGCTGTTCTTCGACCGTCATTCGCCCCTCGACCACCACGTTGTTGAGCACTTCGGGCTTCTTGGCCTTCGGGTTCGGCAGTCGGACATCGTCGAGGGCCAGCGCCGGTGATTTGGCCTGGTACGCCACCACCAAAGGTTGAAAAGACTCGATGTTCGCCGAACCCTCGAGCCTCGAGCTGCCGATCAACAGCGATGACTGGGTGATGCTGGCGTTCTTGTCGGTGAACGCAATCTCGGCCCGCGCCTGTGACACCGGTTTGATCAACTGCGGCAACTTGGCGCCGACGTCGGAGACCGTCGCCCGGCCGCTAACGTTTGGCTTCGTCCCCGGCGCGATCGCCCCCTCGACCCGTGCCTGTAGCTTCGCCTGGCCGGTCAGGCTGTACGGCTGCAACGACGGGAGAACCTGGTTCCAGCCGTCAAGCGACACCGGTGATGAATCCAGGGACAGCTCGATCGATGGCGGCGTAGATAGTTGATACTCGCCTTTGCCCGTGGCCACGAGGCTGTGAAAGTGTGCCTCATAGTTGTCGATTATGATTTTGTGCTGTGAGAGCCGCAGATCGCCGGTCAATACGAACGGCATATCCGCTGTCTTGTCAAATGCCTGCGGTAGCCTTATGGAGGCCGGTGTCGCATCGATACGCACGGTGAGCTTGAGGTCGGGCAGCTGTCCCCGGGCGTCGACGCGCGCCGCCAGCGGCCCCGTGATAGCGAGTTGTGGAGGTAGTGCTTGCCTGACGGCGGGGAAGTTCTTGACCAGCCGTTCGCTGTCAATGGGGTCGATCTTCACCGTCGCCTCTACTGGCGCCTGTAGAAGATCCAATTGCTGTCCGACTGGGCCAAAAGAGGCATTTATCTCGATGTTCTGCATGTCGGACAGGAACGCAGCCTCGAGCCCTATCTTGACCGGCTTGTCAAAGTCCAGCTCTTCGACCCTCGAGTTGATCTCGGTCAAGCGTAAGTCGAGCCCCTGACTCTTGTCCGTGAATAGTAACTCACCGCCGTCTATATTAATCAGCGAAACAACGAGTGGCGACTTCGCAATTGCAGATGTACCGCTGTCCGCTTGGCCATCGGTTGTGGTGGGACCCTTCGCCCGCTTTTGTGTCAAACCGGCGATCGTGCTGGTATTGAGATTGCCATTTTCGTCGCGAATGATGCGGATGATCGGATCGTGCAAGATCAGGCGTTTAACCTCGAATTTCTTCCTGAGCAGCGGCAGGAGTCTTGCATTGACCTGAAGATCCTTGGCCTCCAACAGCGGGTTGGTGGAAAAGGCGGGATCGTCCGCAATGACAAGGTTTTCCAAACGCACACCGATACCGCCGCGCAGCGTCACTCCGATCTTGTCAATGGTGACCTCACGGCCCAGCGCCGTCTGCGCCCGGGAAACGAAGAAATCCTTGTTACGGTTGACGATTCCTTCCAGGTTGAAGATCACGATGGCCATCACAACGGCGATGACAACCACTACACTTGCTATGATTATGAGCTTCTTGCGCATGCCAGTCTGTCCTTTGTGTATTAGAAGCACTGCCGCAGCACCGATATGGAATCGAGGACGGCATCCGGCTGAACACCGGAAGTGGCCACGGAGTCAGCACGATACTTGCCCGTCCTGACCAGAACTCCACGTATACCGGCCTGCTGCGCGCCTGCAACGTCTGTGTCGATGTCGTCGCCTACCATTATCACTTCGTGCTTTTGCAGCCCCAAATCCTTGAGCGCTGTTTCAAAAAAGGCGGCGGCCGGTTTGCCAAGCACCGTGGCTTTTTTCCCCGTCGTGTATTCGAGTCCAGTGACAAACGCGCCGATGTCCATTTGCAGCCCCGCCTGCGTGCTCCAGTAACGACCTTTGTGAAGGGCGATCATCTCGGCCCCGTCCATTATCATATTGAATACCCGGTTCAACAGGTGATAGTTCCAGCGCTCTCCTATGTCGCCGATAACCACGTACTGTGGAGAGGATTCCGACTGCGGGATTCCCTGGTATGCACCGCGGACACTATCGGCAACCAAAAGGTAGCACCTGGGGTTACCCATCTGTCTGAGATACTCTGCGGTGATGCGGTGGGTCGAGAAGATCATCCCTCTCTCCACGGGTAGCCCCATCCCCGTCATCTGCAGGTAAAGATCCTCCTCCGATTTTGTCGTCGTATTGGTGACGAAGCGATAACGAACGCTTTTCGTCTGCAAATACCGCAGTGTTTCCACAGCGCCGGGTATCGGTTCATCACCTACATGAACGACGCCATCGAGATCAAACAGTATTCCTCTTACCCCTGCAAACATATTTTCGTACAGCGCTATTGCGACTGGTGTCTTGGGCCACTTTTCACCAACGGATACGGATCCTTGCCGGTGATCAAGCGCGCGCCGCGCTTACGTGTAAAATAATCAAAAGCCCATTGAACCAAAACCAGGATCTTGTTGTCGTACTCGATTAGATACCAGATGTGCACGAACACCCACGCCAACCACGCCTTGAAGCCTGCAAAACGAAACCTGCCGAGATCCGCCACCGCCGCATGACGCCCGATCACGGCCAGAGTCCCCTTGTCCTGGTAATGAAACGGTTTTTGTGGCCGCCCGGTCTGGCGCCGCCGGATCAGGTCAGCGACGTAGCGGCCCTGTTGCATCGCGACCGGAGCGATGCCGGGCAGCGGTTTTCCGCCCTGGTGAGCGTAATTCGCCAGGTCGCCGATGACAAATATCTCCGGGTGATTGGGTACGGTCAGATCGGCTTCGACCCTGACCCGGCCCGCGCCATCCAGTTGGGCCCCCGTCTCCCTGGCCAGAATCCCCCCGATCGCCGAAGCCTCGACGCC
Source organism: Candidatus Krumholzibacteriia bacterium (assembly GCA_029863805.1). Classification (GTDB taxonomy): domain Bacteria; phylum Krumholzibacteriota; class Krumholzibacteriia; order WVZY01; family WVZY01; genus JAOTUR01. Next base: position 13,639 of record JAOTUR010000068.1, read on the forward strand.
GGCCGCCCACAGGATGGTCCTGGCCTCGATTCGCTCCTCTTTCGTGCCACAGCGGAGCATTACCGCAGACTCGCCCACGTCGGTGACGCGGGTTTGTTTTCTGACCTCGACCCCGAGCTTTGCCAATGATACCTCGGACTCTGCGGAGAGCTCCGGAGGGAAAGGGGAGAGCAGTCGGTGCAACCCTTCGACGAGAACGATGCGGGTGTCGCGGGGGTCGATCGATCGAAAGTCGTTTCTGAGCGTGCCTCGGGTAAGTTCACCCAGAGCACCAGCCAGCTCGACGCCGGTCGAACCACCGCCCACGATGACAAAGGTCATCCATTGACGGCGCAGGTCCGGATCTTCTTCCCGCTCGGCCGCTTCAAAGGCAACAAAGACACGGCGCCGAATATCGAGCGCATCTTCTATCGTCTTGAGGCCCGGCGCGAACTCTCTCCATCGGTCGTTTCCAAAGTAAGTGTGGGTGACGCCAGTGGCGACGACCAACGTGTCGTAGGAGAGAGCCCCGTCTCGCAACGTGATCTCGCGCTTGGCAGCGTGAATATCGAGGACCTCGGCCTGCCATACGCGCGTGTTCCTGCTCCGTTTGAGCACGGCGCGAAGCGGCGACGAGATATCTCCGGGGGACAGACCGCCCGTCGCCACCTGATAGAGCAGTGGCTGGAAGAGATGGAAGTTGCGCTTGTCGATCAACGTCACATCGACATCGACGCCACGAAGGTTCTTCGCCGCGTAGAGCCCTGCGAAGCCGCCGCCGAGAACGACGACGTGATGTCCGTGGGTTTTGCGGTTGGC
>JAOTUR010000355.1 GCA_029863805.1 Candidatus Krumholzibacteriia bacterium
TGCCGCCTTGGGTATGATTGCGGTCATTATTGTGGGTGTCGCCACCTACCTGTCGCATCGGGTGATCGCGCGCGGCCAACGCGAGCGGGCGCTCGATGCCGCCTTGGTCGGAGGAATATAAGTGGTCACGAAAGGACCGGTGAGCGTAAAGATCGAGGACGTGCACGTCTCCTTTGGCCGCACCCGGGTATTGACCGGCGTGAACCTGGACATTGAGCCGGGCGAGTTCTTTGCGTTCCTCGGGCCCTCGGGTTCCGGCAAGTCGACCCTGCTGCGTGCGATCGCTGGATTTGGTCCGGCCCCAGAGGGGCGTATTCTTATCGGTGACCAAGATATCACCGCGCTGCCGCCATGGAAACGAAATGTCGGCATGGTGTTTCAAAGCTATGCGTTGTGGCCGCATATGTCGGTGCGTAAAAACGTGGCGTTTGGCCTCGAGGAACGCGGTGAGGAGCGTAAGGAAATCCGGCGCCGAGTGGACGCCGCGCTCGAATTGGTCGGTTTGTCGGAGTTCGCCAGCCGGCGTCCTGCGCAACTCTCCGGTGGCCAGCAACAACGGGTCGCCCTGGCGCGCACGGTGGTGGTCGAACCCCGCGTTCTGCTGCTGGACGAGCCCCTCTCCAATCTGGATGCCAACTTACGGGTACAGATGCGCCGCGATATCCTCGACCTGCAGCGCAAGCTGGCGCTCACCACCATTTTCGTAACCCACGATCAGGAAGAGGCCAATACGATGTCGGATCGCATGGCGGTCTTGAACGACGGCGTGATTCAACAGGTGGGCACGCCGATGGCGCTTTATGACCGACCGGCTAATTTATTCGTCGCGGATTTTCTGGGCACCGCGAACGTGCTCAAGGGGAACTTCACGGATGCGGATGGCGGCAGCCGGTTCAAGGACGATAGCGGCATCGAGATCCCTATCGACAAGGCCGTCGGGCACGAGTACGGGGCCGTGGTGTTTCGGCCCCAAAACTTGACCATCCAGTCCCCGGGCGCAATCCACGGGTCTGGTATCGTCCGGCTATCGGGTACGGTTCGTTATGTCGAGTTCCTGGGTTCTATCGTTCGTTATGCGGTAGACGTCGGTCCGCACGTCATCCTGATCGACGAGAATCATCGCCAGGGAGATCAGGTGCTTCAGAAAGACTCGGCGGTCGAGGTCGGCGTGGATCCAAGCTACGTGATCAGCCTTTCTCAATAGCAGATTTAAAAAGGCTGCAAAAAGGGGACAGATTTATTTTTTATTAACCCGTGTGGTCAGTTAACCAGGCTCTGAGCCATTATCGAAGAGGACGTGATATGCGGTAGCAAGCAAATCGAAGCCTTTCCGGGCAAGGTTGATCCAGCCACCCGGTATCGCCGAAGTTACAGCGAGAGTTGAGCGAGGTGAAGGGTGTGTGCCCTGAATCTGAAACGTAGCCCCGAGATCGGGAAAGTTTGGGAGACTGCCGATCGTTTTGACCTAACGAGCAGGCCACGCGAGAGTCCGCGAAACAGGAGAGCGGCTCTTGAGCCCCCGGGGTCTTAGACAGCATCGAGCCAACGACGATAGTGGAGCAACCCTGGCATACAGGGCGGTTCTTGGGAAGGATCCCGAGTATGAACATGCAACGTGATAGAAGATGTTCAGATGACCTTCTTGTAGTGGGACGGGAACTGGTTTAGCGATGAAGCGGCTAATCCCCGTGGAGTGAAAGTTCCCGCACGCAAACACCCGTGAGAAGAGAAACACAGACACGATACAAGGCGTGAAAGAACTGTGAGCACAAACCGATCGCGGATAGGTGTAAAGGCGAAAGCGCAGCCAGATCTGGTGTTTACGTCCCTGTATCACCATATCGCGGATATCGATCATCTTCGAGAAAGTTATCACGCTCTCAACGCCGATAAGGCGACAGGGATTGATCACGTCACGAAGTCGATGTATGGGGAAGATCTGGAGGCAAATCTACAGGATTTGTCAGCCCGTCTGAGACGGATGGGATATCGTCCACAAGTGAAGCGACGGAGTTACATTCCGAAGCCAGGCAGTGAGAAGGGTCGCCCGCTGGGGATCAGCAGCTTCGAAGATAAGATAGTGGAACTGACCACAAAGAGTGTGTTGGAACCCATTTTCGAGTCGATGTTCGAAGACTGTAGCTACGGTTATCGTCCCCGAAGGAGTCCCCATGACTGCCTTGATGCGTTGGGAAAAACCATCCAGCAGAAGCGTGTTAACCACATCGTAGAAGCCGACATACGTGGTTTTTTCGATCGAGTGAATCACGTTTGGTTGTTGAAGTTTCTCCAGCAGAGGATAGGAGACCAGCGAGTTCTTCGACTGATCACCCGGATGCTGAAAGCCGGGATCCTGGAAGACGGACTGGTACACCCCGGAGAAGTCGGGACCCCACAGGGTTCGATTCTTTCTCCACTACTATCCAATATTTATCTCCACTACGTGCTGGATCTGTGGTTCCAGCGCCGGGTACATCGGCGTTGTCGGGGCGAGGCATACTTGTTCCGATTTGCCGATGACTTTCTGGCCTGTTTCGAAGTTCAATCCGATGCGGAGCGGTTTCGAACATGGCTGGGCGAACGTATGGAGAAGTTTCAGCTGGAACTTGCCGACGAAAAGACACGTTACCTAGAATTTGGTCGTTATGCTCGGGCCAATGCGTACAGGAGAGGTGAAAAGCCGAAGGAATTGGATTTCCTCGGTATGACTTTCTACTGTGGCAAAACCCGATACGGTTCATTCAAGGTGAAACGGAAAACGACGCGCAAGAAACTGCGCCAGTCACTGGCTCGGTTTACCGACTGGATACGGAGATATCGCAACTTGCTGCGCACCGGAGAGTTGCTCCGGCGGGCAAAGGCGCGTGTCAATGGACACTTAAACTACTATGCGATCACGGACAACTCAGATGAGTGTCATCTTTACATGCATCTGACAACCCGTGCGCTGTTCAAGTGGCTCAATAGACGCAGCCAACGCAAGTCGTATACCTGGGAAGGCTTCCACCATGCTTTACAGCATATTGGCTGGCCCACTCCTCGCATCCGCGTCGATATGAACCCGTTTAGCCCGAGATCGAACGTATGAGTGAAGAGCCGGATGTGGGCAAGCCGCTTGTCCGGTTCTGTGAGGGGCTGGGGAGCAACCGATGTATGGCCGAGATATTGTGGCACCACCGGGAAACCAGGTGGCAACAGAGAATACAAACCTCTGCCTGCAGCATTGGGAGTCCCCAGTCTACTCGACATACTTCTAATCTAGATCTTTGAAAACGCACG
>JAOTUR010000069.1 GCA_029863805.1 Candidatus Krumholzibacteriia bacterium
GCGGAACGAACGCCTGGCAACAGAGAAATGCGCCTTTCAGGTTGACGTCGAGAACCTCATCCCAATCTTGTTCGCTGATGTTCTCGACACGACCATCGCGGATGATGCCGGCGTTGTTGACCAGGATGTCGATGGCTCCCCGGTTGCGAATGGCATCGCGGGCCAATTCCTGCACCGACTTCTGTATACGAACATCTTGAGGATATGTATCGACCGCATAGCCCGCCGACGAGAGCTCCTCAGCACGCTCGTCAAGCGAATCCACATCGATATCGACCAGCCCCACTGTAGCGCCGAGTCTTGCAAACTCGGTGGCCACAGCCGCGCCGATACCACGTCCCGCTCCGGTGACGATTGCCGATTTACTTTCGAGGCTTATCACGATGAATGAACGCTGCGAGATGCGCCAAGAGTTGACGGTTTATTATAACTCAGCTTTACATGTCGAAAGCCGCCCCAGATCGACGCGCCAATGGCACCTGCAAAAATGGAGAGTTTGTGACTACGAATATCGACAACCATCTGTGACTGTTCCGCGAGCTCGCGCATGACCCCCAGCAGACCCGTATCTCTCGAAAGTCCCCCGGTAACCAGCACGTTGCCCTCGGCCTTGACCATGCGCAACAGATTGATCAAACGTTTGCCTATGGACTGGTGAATACCTTTTAGTATATTGCTCGGGGTTATACCGCGGCTGACCATATTGATCACGTCGGTCTCCGCCAACACTGCACAGATGCCAGAGACTATCTCTGGGTCATGCGCTTGCAGCGACAGCGGACCGACTTCGTCGATCGATACGCCAAGATAGCGCGAGATATTCTCGAGAAACTGTCCGGTTCCCGAAGCACACTGCGATGTCATGCGATAAGACAGCACCTTGGAACGCTCGTCCATGATGAGCGCCTTTGAGTGCAAGGCACCGACGTCCACAACCGCCCGCACTTCGGGATCCAAAAAGAGTGCGCCCCTTGCGTGTGTGGTCATCGAGTAAAAATGTCCGCGCTTGAAGTCGACCAGCTCACCTTCTCCCGTTGATGCCACGTAGGCAATGTCTTCCGCCGATAGATTATGCTCGGCCAGAATGCGTTCATAGGACTGATGTATCACATCCTTGATGTTACGCTTGCGTATCTTATCAAGATGACTACCAACTAGTTGTTCTCCCTGACCCTTGTCATCGAAAGTCATGACCACTGACTTTATCGAACTGCAGCCCACGTCAATTCCCAGGGTATGAAACATCAGCTCACCCGCTTTCGAAGCTTTTTTAGATCGACGTTCACCAGATCGCCCTTCTGATCGCGTTTGGCAAAAAGCGCTGCTCCCAACGCTCCCGTGTAGATACTGTCGGGGCTGACATTGATGGTCATCTCGCCATAGTTTTCTACGATGAGCATTTTTAGGGCATCTGTCGCCGCCTCGTTTTTTGCCACGCCGCCGGTAAATGTGAACTCATTCCTGACACCGCCACTTCGCGCGAGCAATGACATGGAGCGGATAACAATCGCACGGTGCAGCCCCGAGAGGATATCCTCCCTCTTTTCACCCAAGGCAAGCCTCTCTCTGAGCTCCGCACCGGCAAACACCGTGCACGTTGAGTTGATACGAATCGTCTTGCTGGCGGTCATCGCCAACGGGCCGAGCTCGTGCACCCCCATACTCATTTCATCGGCGATATAGCCCAGATATCTGCCACACCCCGCAGCACAGCGGTCGTTCATCTGAAAGTTGGTAACGATACCTTTGCCGTCGACCTGGATGGCTTTCGTGTCTTGACCGCCGATATCCAGCACGGTTCGTGTCGCTGGAAACATAATGTGTGCACCAAGACCGTGGCACAGGATTTCCGAACGGATCTGGTGTTTGGGAAAAGGCAGCGTCTGGCGGCCATAGCCCGTACCGATGGTATTGATTGCGTTGAACTCGATGGTGGCTGCATACTCCGTCGCCCGCCTGATGTCATCGCGCAACACCTTGTATCCGTCCACTTTTATCGTCTCCGCAGACGCAAAATCGAGGTAGTCATCGTAGGCGGTGGCGAAGCTTTCGGCCTCGACGAGCAGGATTGCTTTATCAAAGATGCCAGTTAAACGGTCAAACGAAATATCGCCATTTCTTGCGAGCAACTCCGCGCTGTCGAGATAGTGGCTCGATGCTATATCCCTAAAAAAGTCACTTCGTGCCGTTACACGCGGCTGAAACATCGGTTCGGCCTCGCTGCGCATCGTATCAAAAATACTATCAAGAGCCGCTTTATAAGCGCGCCGCAGATTCTTGTCATCCCACTCGTCCACGATCGTCTTGCAGACCTTCTCCAGCGCATCCACCTGTCGAAAATGCTGGGCGAGCTTGAATTTGCACGTCAGCCAATCCATCAGTTCGGATGTTTGTTTGCCCGCCTGTTTGTTCTCAGCAAGCTTGCGTCTGAGCATATGAAACCGCGAGTTGATAGCTGCCTCATCAGCAGCTATTTCGCATGCGAGCTCGTAGTTGCTCCGGCTATTAGTGATCCCTCTACCAAGGACTTTTTCGTTCTCATCGATATAGATGGCCTTTGTCGTCGTGGAACCGAGATCAACTCCGATGTAGCACTCCATGCTTCACCCGTTCCTTTTTGCGTCTATCATCTGAAAATAGGACTCCAACCGATTCTTGATATTGGCGGCGCTGAAATAACGGGGATCTACAAGATCCGATTCGATAAACCCGCCGGCTTTGCCTGTACGTTTTTCCAATTCGCGAAGAATTAAAAGCTGTCCAGCTGAGAAGGAATTGCAACTCTTGATCGAGTTGATCAGGAAACCATCGGCGTGATAGTCATCGATGGCCTGCTGCAGATACTGAATCCGCGTCGGCAAGTTGAGATTGGTGTAACAGCCCGTACAGTATTCCGCCATACTCTGAAAAGGCCTATCGGGATCGTGGCGGAAACCGTTATCGTAGATCCCACCGACCTTTGTATAGGAGGAGCTGACGACCACTGCACCCTCATCGTAGAACATCTTCCAAAACTCCCTGAAACTGGTCCAGTTGGGCGGTCCCTCGACGACCAGACGGTACCTCTCATCCTTCATCGGACCATCAGGTGTGATGGGACCGAGCTTGTGTTCGACACGCGCGTCGACTTCTTCCCGTAACGTCCTGTAATACTCCTCGGCCACATCCAGACCCCGAAAGGCTGAAAAGATGGGCCCGATATAGTACACACCCCCGAAGTAGGCATCGATGGGCGACGGCTTATTCTTGGCCGATTCCCAAACGGCCACCAGATTCTCCTCGGCCCGAGCCGACGACTCCATGAGCATGCGCAGGCGACCCTTGTCCAGCTTATTGCCAGAGACTTTTTCCATGAGGGGAACCACTTCCTCGCGGAGCTGCTTGCTCACGTACTCGATCATCTCTGGCGTTTTCTCGCCATCCGCCTGATAGGGCACATGCAACATGGCGACCGGGCAGTCGTACTCCTGTTTGAGAAGCTCGAACCATTTCATAAATGTGAAGCACCCCGTATAACTGAGGAGCAGGAGGTCAGGCTCGGGAAGCTTCTCACCGGTTGGTCCGATGTTCCCCTTCTTCAGCATGCCGATATCGCACTTCACATACGTGCACACGTCCTCCGAATGGCCAAATTTCTCCGCTTCGATCACGTAGCTGCTACTCTTCTTACGCATCGCCGATTGCAAGGCATTGATCTCCGGGTGAACGGGCAGCATATCGAAGGCCCAAATCAACTCGTTCAGATTACCGGGAACAAAGGTGTAAACGACCTTCTTACCCGTTTCCTTAGCGTTGGCCAGTCTCTTGAAATGCGCTGCGATCATGTCTTTTTGTAAGACCATGCTTTGTTCTTTTTGAACAGTTGCATCTCGAGTCATGCTGTCCCCCAGAGTTTGATCGAATCCGAGAAAGTTCCCGTCTGCTCTTTTATCACCTGATATTGCCCAGAATTTTCCCCGAACTTGAACGATGTGTACGGAATATTGGATTTGCTCAGCGCAGCCTGCAACATCGGCCTCTCGAGAAGCGCCGGATCGCAAAAGCTCGGCGAGGCAAAGATGACGCCCTCTGCTGACAGCTCTTCGACCCGGTCTAACAGATGACGACCTTTTTCCTCCTGGTCGATGTAGCGTGAAGAAGTTGCGACTCCATGTTTTATGTAGCCGGTCGCCAGTGCTCGAATGGGGTCATCGCCAACCTCGATGTCACGGTCGATAAAACGCGCTCCAAGCACCCAGTCGTCGTCGACAATGTAGCATCCGCTGTGTTCGAGCGCTCTAATGAGTCCCAGTGGCGGCTGCTCGCAAAAGACTCCCGTTACAATGACGCGGATGTTATCGAGCTCTTGCCTGTCTTCCTTGCCGACCGCGGACAAATATTCTTCGACCAAGGAGGTGTGCTCCGATACCTCCAGGATGTTGGAAGCCCGCATTAGAAGGTACAATTCGTACGTCGGCACCCGGTGCGGCGCATCGGAGCGAAGCGCGTACAGGTCTTTGATCGCCTTCGCATTGGCGTTGTACCGTATGATCGATTCATTGAGCTCATCCACGCCGACGGGCTTATTACCCATCTTAACCAGATCCTCACGAAGTTGCTCGAGCTCTCTGGCATAGAATTCACCGCCAATACTTTCGTTGAAATTCTGTGGAAAATCCATATATTTGACGTATTTGTCCGCGAACATGAGTTGCCACATGCCACTCAGGTTACGTATCACATCGCAGATGGCCGGAAAAAGCAGGCCGTCGAGACAATCGAGTCGGCCGGTGAGTCCCAGTTCGATCGTCGATCTCGGAATGTGACAGATGTACGACTGATAGTAGGCATCACCTCGTATGATCTCCAGAGTGTCACCCGCTCCCATGATGCCCACCGGCAGCATGCCGGCGGCGTGGATGATCTGGCGCGGAACGTATATCGGCATGTAGCCGATGGCCTTTCGCTTGTTCCTGCGTTTCCATTCCTTTACGTAGGATAAATGAAGGTCGCTATACAGCTCTTCGCACCGCGCAACGATCTCGCTTACTTTCATCGTCGATTTCTCCTAATGATCGGGTTCGACGACCACTGTCCTGGCCCACATGGACGGCTTCTTGGTTTGTTCAAAAATCTCGCCCACAGCCGACTCCATCCTGTCTAAGTCGCCCTCGTCGTACTCCCCGTTTGAGATTCCACGCAAAAAAGTCCGATAAATGTCTCTGATCAACTCGGCGACGGACCCGTGCTGGTGTGGATCGTACCAGCTAAACGTCCAGTTCATCATGCCAAATAGAAGATAGGTCTCGCGCGAAAGCCGCTTGTCATCAAAGTCGCGGCCCGCCCCGGCCTTATGCAACTCCATGACGATCTCTTTGAGTGCATCGGTGTACTGGTCTTTGAGCTTCTGGATCATTCTCGCCTTCTCGACGTGTAGGACTTGAGTGCCCCACGTCATCAATCGCATCTCATCCATGTGCTCGACAAAGTAACCCAGGTGAAAATATATGAAGGCGTAGAGTTTCTCGCGTGGCTGTTCGAGCGTGTCAACCAGCTCACGCCATGCGGTATTTAGCGTGGTAAACCCTCCGAAGTTTATAAGAAAGAGGAGATCCTCCTTGCTGCGGAAGTAATGATAGAGTCCGGAGAGACTTCGTCCCGTTTCCTGAGCCAGATCACGCATACTGGTTCCGTGAAATCCCTGTTTGGCCATAAGTTGACAGGATTTCTTGAGAATCTCATCCAGTCCCTCCGTGAAAGACCAGGCACCGATGGGATCCGGGCTATGCCTGTTGTTGACCAGCTTCCTACCTCCTATCCGTCTATCCACTTGGGATGGCGTTTGTCCAAGAACGCCTCGATGCCCTCCACGGCATCCGACGTCGACATCAGTCTGTCGAGATAAAGCTTCTCCACCGTTTCTATATGCGCATCAAAATACTCGACCACCGCCATACGCGCTGCCTCACACGCGATTCGCAACGAAGAAGCACTCTTGGGCAGGATCTCTTTGGCGACAAATTCGGCGGTGACATCGTTTAGGGATGTGGATTGGGCGACGGTGTTTACGATACCCAGACGGTGAAGATCCGCCGCCGTAAAGGTGGCACCGGTCAGGATCAGGTGGCACACGGCTGAGTCCCCCGCCTTGCATGGCAAGAGCACGCTGGCCGCCGGAGGAAAAACCCCGAGCTTGATCTCGGGGACACCGAATTTTGCATCCTCCGCAGTGAAGATCAGTGAGCAGGCAAGCGCCAGTTCGAAACCGCCACCCAGGCAAAGTCCCGACACCTTTGCCATCGTGGGGATTGTGCAGCGCACAACCTGTCCGATCAGCGAGTGGAACGCGGGAAGCATTGCTGCCACGTTTTCCGCTCTATGTTCCTCGACACTCGCACCATAGCTAAAATGCTTTCCCTCACCCGTCAAAATGATCAGCTTCCGGGACTTATTCTCCGGGGCATTGTTGTCGAGCCTTCGCAGCTCGGCCGACATCTCTTCGATCAGGTCGGCTGAAACGATGTTCCCCGGCGGCGGCCCAAAGACTATCTCCACCACCTGTCCATCGTGGAGTTCGTTTACCGCTATACGCTCGTATACCATTGAGTCTCTCCCACTTGGTCCCGGCCAATCGGTCGTCATGCTTTGGGCATGATGCGATCGACCAGTTCCTCAGTCCACGGCGTCGCCTGGGCCAGAGCCCTTCGCAACTCGATAAAATCGACCTCTCGTCGGTGCTTGGGTCCTTCGTTAAAGGCACGAAACCCCGCCTTCGCCTCTGTCATCATGTTCAAGGCCAGCCACGAACGGTTGGTCTCGCAGTTTTTCTGCCAGTGCTCGAGCTTTTTCTTGCGGCACGACTCGAGCGTCTTGGCTAGACAATCGGGCATGGTGAGCGCCAACGAGTAGGCAAACCTCTCGACCTCCGCATCCAGTAGCGACAGATCAATCTTGCACTCCTCGGCGATTCGTTTGGCCTCTTGCCTGTCTGCGCCGCTCTTCATCTTGCCGTACTGCGGATTGCCCCATTCGTCAAACTCATCTGTGTGGGCGAAGGGCGAGCGTATAAAGGTACCATCGTCTTTCTTGAGAACCGGCACGATCTTGTTTACGAGCCCCATGTTCACCGCCTGCTGCGCAGACCAGTGTTCGCACAACGTGCAGGACTCGATGGCTCGGTTTACACCCACGTAGAGATGAAGAAAGTCGGTCGAGCCCCCGTCCGGGGCCGATCCGTGCTTGGGGCCCGCCTGCCCGAATACAGCCGTATCGGCCGAGATCGTAAAATCGCAGGCCATGCCCGCTTCCTGTCCGCCCGCTATGCGCATACCGTTGACGCGATTGAGCACCGGTTTATCACAGGTGAGGAGCGTCGTGATCATATCGTTGAAAAGTCGCATGTACTGTTTGTATTCTTGCGGGTTACCTGCGTAATACTCGGCGTATTCCTTGGTGTTGCCACCGGTGCAAAACGCTTTGTCACCGACCGCGGTCAGGATGACAGAGACCGCGGAACGGTCACACGACGCCTGACGAACGGCGAGAATGATCTCTTTTAGGGCATCTGTGGTATAGGAGTTGTACTGTTTGGGATTGTTGAGAAAAATCCAGTAGTTGCACAGTCCAGACACTTCATTTCCGTCGTAATCGCGCAGGGGTCTTTTTTCAACGAGGATCTCCTTGTACTTCACATCCGAGACCAGGTCGTGATTCTTCATCTCGCCTCTCCTTACAAAAACTGTTGCATGGTTTCTCTACCACTATCCGGCAGCTATGCCTGCATCAAGGTACCAGCACGACGCGGCGCTCCAGCTTGTGCTGCAATGCCAGCTCGAGAATGTCGTTCACCGAATCCAACGGATGCTCCTCGATGTTGTCTCTAACATTTATGCGGCCGCTTAGCACCTCTCCCACCACAGCCGGATAGTGCTCGGGTTTGCATGCCCAGTTGCCCAATACATCCGCGTCGAAAGCCATGATATTGCTCAACCGAACATTAACCTTTTCCATCGTAAAACCCACCATAACCAGTGTCCCCCCAAACGAAAGCAGGGCGAACGCGTTCTTCTGGCCAGCCGCCGATCCACTGGTTTCAAAGACTTTCCATCCCCGGCCGGGAAGCTTGTGCTCTTTGACAAGGTTCCTCACTGTCTTCTTGACCTCGCTATCGCTGAGACCCTTCGCATTCACCGTGTGGTCGGCACCCAAGCGCCCGGCGTTTTCAAGCTTTCTTTCATCCACGTCGATGGCAATCACCACGGCGCCCGCGTTCTTGACCACTTGCAGCATGTAAGTTCCGATTCCCCCCACACCGTTGACGATCGCCAAATCGCCCGACCCTAATCCGCTGCGAAGCATCGACTGGTACGGCGTGGTGATGGCGTCGGCAATCACCGCAAGCTCGGATATTTTATAGTCACCCGTATCCGCCGGTATCTCACAGAGAAAGCGACCGGGCACGGTGACATGCGAAGCGAACCCACCGTCGAAATCATTGCCAGGGAACTGCTGACGCGGACAAATGTTGTCACGACCGGACCGGCAGACATCGCACTCGCCGCAGGGGAGAACCGCGGGGATGACCACGTTCTTCCCGGCCAGGCTTCCGAAATCATCCCCCACCGCCACCACCTCGCCACTGATCTCGTGCCCCAGGATGACGGGCAGCTGCTTTGGCTTGACCTCACCCGTATAGAATGAGATATCCGTATGGCACACACCGCAACCCGCCACCCGGACCACCACCTCTCCCGCCGACAATGAATCTATAACGAACTCTTTTCTTTTTAGAGGCTTCCCCGGTTTGTCGAGGGAGTACCCATATGCTTGAATGGCTTTCATCACCGTCCTCCCGCCTAAGGAACGTCCGGATAGACCAGGAACCTCCAAATCACCCGAACGAACGTTCGCTCTATAACCAGTCTACCCACATATCGGCCGCCGGGCAAGGGGACGTGAAGCAAAAATTTATTGATTTTAGTCAAGTTTGGGGTGCCGACCGCGGATGGGCCACGACGTGGACGAGCCCCCGGCCCTCGGTTCCGCCGGGCGCGTGCGACCCGAGCCGCGCACTCCCTGGCCGGGGCGCGCGATCAGGGTGATATGATCTCCTCGAACTCCGCCGTGAAGTGTCGCAGCGCTGAGGGTTTGTTGGTCATGCGAAGGCCGGCGAACGACTGTCGCTGTTCGAACAGTTCGGCACAAGCTTCGGCCACATAGTCGATATGGCTCTGTGTGTAGGCTCGGCGGGGGATGGCCAATCGTACCAGCTCGGTGGATGGCGTATAAGTATCGGTGCCGAACATGACGCTGCCGATCTCCACCGCACGGATCCCCGCGTGCCGGTATAGCGCGCAGACCAGAGCTTGACCCGGGAACTGCGCGGGCGGGATGTGCGGACACAGGTGCCCCGCATCGACATAGATCGCGTGGCCGCCGGGAGGCTCGATAATCTGATAGCCAATTTCCAAGAGCTTTTCGCCGAGGTACGCTGTCGACCTTATCCGATAGGCCAGGTAATCCTCGTGCACCACCTCTTCGAACCCCTGCGCCATCGCCTCCAGATCGCGCCCCGCCAGCCCACCGTAGGTGACGAAACCCTCGGTAAGGATGAGCAGCTCACCGGCGCGCCTCAAAAGATCTTCGTCTTTGAAGAGCAAGACCCCGCCGATGTTGACCAGCCCGTCTTTCTTGGCGCTGATGGTCGCTCCGTCGGCGAGATCGAACATGTCGCGCACGATCTCTCGTACCGAGCGTTGTGCCTGTCCGGGTTCACGGAGCTTGATGAGATAAGCGTTCTCGGCAAAACGGCACGCATCGAGAAAAAACGGAATACCGTGTCGATCACAAACACCCCGCACGGCCCTGAGGTTTTCCAGGCTGACCGGTTGCCCACCATCCGAGTTATCGGTCACCGTGACCATGCACAGCGGGATGCGGTCCGCACCCACTCGGTGGATGAGTTGCTCTAGCTTATTGATGTCCATATTGCCTTTGAACGGGTGGCGAACCGTCGGCTGCTTTCCCTCATCGATCACCAGATCGATGGCCTCGGCACCAGAGTGCTCTATGTTCGCGCGCGTGGTGTCGAAGTGGTTGTTATTGGGTACGACCTTACCCTTACCTCCGACCAGTTCGAACAGAATACGCTCGGCCGCACGCCCTTGATGTGTGGGTAAGATGTACGGGAAACCGGTTAGCTCCTTCATCCGCTTCTCAAATCGATAGAAACTCTCCGCCCCGGCGTACGATTCATCACCTTGCATCATAGCAGCCCATTGCAGACTACTCATCGCGCCGGTGCCGCTGTCCGTCAAAAGATCGATCAGCACATCCCGAGCGCGGATCGCAAACACATTGAAGCGCGCCGCGCGCAGAACCTCTTCTCGTTCTTCGCGGGTGGTCATCCGTATTGGCTCTACGACTTTGATCCTGAACGGCTCGATGATTGTCTTCATGTCGCTTCACTCCCATCCCAGCGGACGTCCAACCTCGGAGTATCTATGACAACGGGGACACAGAACCGAGCTGAACGTCGTGTTTCGCATTTCGCTCCTTCGAACCAGGGTAGCGTCAAATGTCGATTCGAACAAGTCTCTCATCGTAGAATCTTTGTGACTCTTGTCAAGATTGGTTCCACCGCCTGCCGCGTTTGCAGTAGACGAGCCGTTAATCAAAAAGGCATAATCGCAAACGTTAGTCAAAGCGTGTTGAAAACCTGACGCTCATCGAATCGCCACAAGCCAGCCCGCCGCGCGTATTCGTACGCGAGGGTCATCTCGTCGCGTCGCGGACGGTGGTTGATACCAGCGTGTCTGATACTGCCTTTCTTGTCCCTCTGCCCGACCCGATAGGCCGGTCGGTACTGTCCCATAATATTGATGTACGTGTCCCGGGATACCTCATCCGCAAGCCAGCGGAATATCGCTTTCGATTCGTTGACGAGCCCCGGCATCACCAGGTGGCGGACCAGCAGTCCGCGCCGTGCCACCCCGTCGGCACCGAGCCGAAGTGGTCCCACCTGTCGCGACATCTCCAAGATGGCCTCGCGCGCGCGTTCTGGATAGTCTTTCGCCTTTCCGAGACGGCGCGCGGTCTCGCGCCGCCAGAATTTGAAATCGGGCATGTAAATATCGATGAGTCCTTCGAGGAGTCTGAGAGAAGCCACGGAGTCGTAGGCACTCGTGTTGTAGACGATGGGGATCGAGAGCCCGCGGGCGATGGCCCGTGCTACCGCCTCGATGACCTGGGGCACGACGTGCTCCGGCGTGACAAAGTTGATATTGTGGCACCCGCGCTCCTGCAGTCCGATCATGAGATCGGCGATCGCTTGCGGCGGGCATTCTGGACCCACTGGCTTCTGACTGATATCCCAATTTTGGCAGAAAACACAACGCAGGTTGCAGAGGCTAAAAAAAATCGTGCCCGAGCCATTCCATCCGCGCAGGCAGTCCTCCTCCCCAAAATGCTGAAACGAGCTGGCGACACGCGCGTAGCGACCTGTGCCACACACCCGAGTCTCCCCCACCATGCGATCGATGTGACAGTTGCGTGGACACGCGCAGCAATCTTCCAGCTCGCTAAGACCCGCCTCGACTCGCTGTATGATCACATCCTGGCCGAGCTCACAGTACGCCGGAGTGAAAGGCTCGACCACGAACCTCGAGTCCACCTCTCTGGGCTTTCGATTGAACCGTATCATGATCGTACATAGTATAGCAGCTCGCGGCCGACCGACAACGCGGGAAAGTCTGCCCGGATATGGTCGCGACAGCTGGGTCCGACGCGAAAGGTCATCGCATGACATTGCCATACGCCACAAAAGCGGTTTTCTCACTGCCCGGCAAGTGAAGCCCGCTTTGAGCGGCATTTGTGAACGATAAGCTATCTTCGTAGACAAAGAGCCGTATTGATGTTCGCGAGTATGGTATGCTTTATGTGGCGGGCTTTGCGATCACCACACCGGTACATTCTTGTACAGCTTGTCAGCCTGTGTCGATTCAAGAGATTTTGCTCGGCGAGAAGCTGCTTAGGGAGGTGCTTTGAGGCGCTGTCCGGTGGTCACTTTCGTTCTGCTGTTGGGCATCCTGATTATGGGTGGGGCAACCACCCTTATTAGTCAGACTTCGCCCCCCCAGGAGATCGCTCTTCGCATCGAACGTTTCTCCCCCGAGATGCGGGCGGAGATAGGCGCAGTCCAGTACGTCCTCACTTCCACCGAGCTCGATGAGCTCTTGTCCTCTGCGGACGATTACGAGTGCCGTCGCTGGATCGATAACTACTGGAACTTGCGGGATCCCATATTTACCACTCCGGAAAACGAAAATCGAGTCGAGCACGACCGTCGCGCGGCCCTCGCCAGGTCGGAGTTCTTTATACCCAGATGGCCGATGTGCGACCAACGCGGCGAGGTTTACATCCGCTACGGCGCTCCCGACGCTCGCCGTATCATCAAGCCGGAGGTCGGCCCCGGCGGCACCACACCCCCGGGTGAGCTCTGGTATTACAGGCGGCACGAGATGTTGGTGTTGTTCGAAGACGCTGTGGGCAGAGGTGAGTATACGTACTATCTGGAAAGGGTCAAGGGACCGCGGGGCAACAGGATGAGGGGGATCGAGCGCAGCCTCGATGCGCCGACCGGGGAGACGATAGACATACCCAGCGTAGCGATAACGTCCGGGGGGGGGCAATATCAGAAGAGGATCAACAAATTCTACGCTGTGCGTCAGGCGACACCGTCATCTTACCCGTTCAACTTTCAGCAGCACCAACTGCCGTTCGTCTTTAGCGTGGACAACTTTCGCGGCGGCGAATGGGTCAACCGCGTCGACGTAAACGTAGAGTTCGTGGCGGATCTCAGCTGGATACCGGGCCGCGCCACCAGCGAGTACGTAACCACCGCGGTCTTCTGGGATACGAACCGCAAGGAGATAGCGCGTCGGGAGCAACGCTTGCAACTGCCGATTGCCGAAGGCGCCGTCGACTCGGTGCGAATGATGCCGTCGCAAATCGTGTTCTCTCTTCCGCCCGGTTTCTATTATATGGCGGTCACCGTCGAGGAACCCAAGTCGAGCAAGGCCTCCTCGTATCGCACGGACGTAACCTGCCAGGATTTTGAAAGCAAGCTTGCGATCAGCGATATCGTTTTTGCGAGCCGTGTCAGAACGACGACGCGCACATCGCCGTTCAGCCGCGGCGCGCTGGAAGTGGTACCGCATCCGGCCCGGCGCTACAGAAAGCCCCAGCCAATACCGATTTATTTCGAGGTCTACAACCTGGGCCTCGACAACCGCGGGCTGTCGTCATACAACGTCGAGTACCGGATCATCTCACGTACACCTAGACAGCTCAGTTTTTGGGATTCACTCCGCGGAAAGAAATCCTCGCTGGACGTGTCATCGACTTTTCATTCGTCAAACCAAGGATCACAGGATACGGTTCACATTACGCTGGGATCGGAAAACATGTGGGAGGGCGAATTTGCTCTACACGTCAAGATCACCGACGATGTGACGCGTGCCGAGGTGTCACGCGAGGTAGCTTTCAACATACTCGAATAGCCGGCTCACGTCGAAGCCCGTGCCCCGTTACGTCACAAATCCTTCTTCCAGGTAAGCCACGTACAGGGGGCAAGGGTCCCACGATGGAATCCCACACGCCATCTCCATGTTGCAACCAAAATCCACCAAGCACTTGTGCCCGACATCGCTGTGTCTGTATGTGGCCGATACCGTTACGTTGTCGCCACACAGCGGACACGCCACTTTATCAACCCGGTGTTCGACCGGGGATCTAACGTCGCCCATATCCGCGCCTCCTGGAGAGAGTCCAACGCGCCTCTTCGACCGCAGTTTAGCACAGCCGGGCACCCGTGTCCTCAGGGCTAGTTACGCCGACCGCCGGGCCACACTCATCTTAGCCGTGTGACCTCTACCTGACTGCCCTTCTTTGTGGAATAATCAATAACGTAGCGGTGTCTATCTCCGGCATCGATGCGTACGTCGAGGAACTGTTGGGAGGACGGGCGAAGATCGCGGTCGAGACCCCGTACTTCCAGATGGTATGGAGCCGACTTCGTTCCAATAACCTGCAAGGTGTAGTTGCCGGCCATCGCGTTTCTGACATAGATGATGCGAGTCTCCGGACCCGGTGCACCGGTTTCCGCATCGCCTATGCTTTCGGCCTCGTAGGACGAGTTCGGTATTGCAGTGAGCTTCGCTCCTGTACCGGGGTCCACACCTGTTTTTCGTTTCTGGGCATCGATCAAGATTATATGCGCCGGCGGGGTGTCCCAGCCTTGCGTGGGGTGAATGCGAATGTCGAGACCGCCGCCGATCGGCTCTTGTCGC
>JAOTUR010000070.1 GCA_029863805.1 Candidatus Krumholzibacteriia bacterium
GACTTAAGCTTTGGCATCCTGATCTTCCTTTTCCGGGCTCTGTGCCTCTTCCGGGCTCTGTGCCTCTTCCGGGCTCTGCGCCTCTTCCGGGCTCTGCGCCTCTTCCGGGCTCTGCGCCTCTTCCGGGCTCTTCGCCTCTTCCGGGCTCTTCGTTTTTTCCGGGTTCTTCGGCTTGTTTTGGGCCGGCGTGCTCTTGGGTGGTAGTGGTGCCATAAACATGGTCATCAACCGACCCTCGAACTGGGCCGCGCGTTCGACCACAGCAATATGCGCCAGATCCTCTCTTATGCGCTTCAGAATGCGGGCACCCATGTCTTTGTGATCGAGCTCCCTGCCTCTGAAGATAATGGTAAATTTGACTTTGAACGACTTGCCGAGAAACTCCTCCGCGTGACGTTTCTTGAACTGGTAGTCGTGCTCCTCTGTTTTTGGTCTTAGTTTTATCTCTTTTACTTGAATCGTATGCTGCTTTTTCTTCGACTGCCTGAGGCGTTTGTTTTTTTCGTACTTGTACTTTCCGTAATCAACGATGCGACAAACGGGTGGTCTCGCCGTCGGCGACACCTCTACCAAATCCATCCCCTGTCCCTCGGCGAGCTCGATTGCCCTGTCCGTGGCCATCACGCCGAGTTGCTCCCCGTCGGCGGCGATTACTCGAACCTCGGGAACACGAATCAGACGGTTGACTCGTGTCCTAAATTGTCTGGCGATTGTGCACAAACCTCCTGCTCAAGGGCAAAAAAAAAGACGGATGACAGGCATCCGTCCACCAAAACTATCCGTGGTCAGTCGGAAACCTTGCCAATCATTCGCGGACGGAAGGTGAGGGAACGACTCCCTACTTGGGCACTCCATTGAATGTCTTGGGATATATTACCTTCTGGAACTCACCTCGTCAACCATTTCGGCAATGAAATCGTCCACTTTTCGACTACCCAGGTCGCCCTGCGAGCGGGCCCTGACGGCTACCGTACTTGCCTCCGCCTCCCGCTTGCCCACCACCAGCATATAGGGGATCTTGTGGACCTCCGCATCACGAATACGGTAACCAATCTTCTCATCCCTCGCATCCAACTCCACCCGCATCCCCGCCTCATGAAGCTGGTGCCGAACCTTCTCGGCATAGGTCGGATCTTCCGAGCTTATGGGTAGCACGACCACCTGCACCGGCGCCAACCACAGCGGAAACGCCCCGGCAAAATGCTCGGTCAGGATACCCACAAAACGTTCGATCGACCCCAACAGCGCGCGGTGCACCATCACCACTTCTTTGCGGTCACCGCCCTTGGCGACGTAGGTTATATCGAATCGTTTGGGCAGGTTGAAATCGAACTGTATGGTACTGAGCTGCCATGGCCGGCCGATGGCGTCGATGACCTTGACATCGATCTTGGGACCATAGAACACCGCCTCGCCTTCCATGCGCTTGTATTCGAGTCCGCGACGTTGCACCGCCTCCTCGAGCGCGCGCTCGGCGTGGTCCCACTCCTGCGGCAGTCCCGCGTACTTTTCCTCATCGTTCGGGTCGCGTACGCTGAGCTCGACGCTGAAGTCCTTGAATCCGCAGGCGGTCAGCACGTCTATGGCAAAACTGAGCTCCTTGTCGACCTCTTCCGACACCTGCTCGGGTGCGCAGAACAGGTGGGCATCGTCCTGGGTAAACCCTCGCACGCGCAGCATGCCGTGCAGGGTGCCCGAGAGCTCGCGCCGATAGACGGTGCCCATCTCCGCCACGCGGATGGGCAAGTCGCGGTAACTGTACAAGCGGCGCTTGAAAACCAGGATGTGTCCGGGACAGTTCATGGGTTTGAGGACGTACTGCTGCGCCTCGACATCCATGGTGTACATGTTGTCGGCATAATAATCAAAGTGCCCCGAGGTGCGCCACAGATCCGCCTTGGCGATGTGCGGTGTAAAGACCAGCTCGTAGCCGCGTTCTTTGTACTCGTGTTTTAGATAGCGTTCGACCACATCGCGGATGACGGCGCCTTTAGGATACCAGAATACCAGGCCCCCGCCGGCCTCATCCCTGACCTCGAAGAGATCCAGGGTCTTGCCCAACTTGCGGTGGTCACGCTTTTCCGCTTCCGCACGGCGCGCGAGATGCTCATCGAGGTCTTTCTTTTTGAAAAACGCGGTCGCATAGATTCGCTGCAGCATCGTCTTTGACGAATCGCCGCGCCAGTAGGCACCGGCCGAGTTCAACACCTTGAAGCTCTTGATGCGACGGGCATCGGGCAGGTGCGGCCCCGCGCACAGATCGGTAAAGGCACCCAAAACATAAATGGAGACGTGCTCGTCCTCGATGTCATCGATTAGCTCCAGCTTGTAGGGCTGGTTCTTTCCCGAAAAATACCGTCTCGCCTTGTCCTTGTCCCACACCTCGCGATGAATCTCGGGTTTGGCCTTTAGGATCTCGTGCATCTTGGCTTCGATGCGCTCGAGGTCTTCGGGAGTGAAAGGGGTCTCGACATCGAAGTCATAATAGAAACCCTCCGCGATGGCCGGGCCAATGGCAAACTTGACACCCGGAAAAAGCTCTTGCACCGCCAGCGCCAGCACGTGCGAAGCGGTGTGACGCAGGGTCCTCAACCCGACATCATCCGACTGGGTCAAGACGCGAAAGGCACCATCACCGCTGATGTTTTGATGCAGATCGACCACACGGCCACCGTACTCGGCCGCCACGGCGTTGCGTGTCCACGAATCTCCCAGCGAGGACACCACGTCTCGAACGGCGACTTCGCTATCCGCAAAGGACTTCTCTTTACCATCTGGCAGTGTTATGTGAACCATCGTCGGGTGGGATCCTAAACACAAAAATGGTGGGCGATGCTGGACTTGAACCAGCGACCCCCTGCGTGTCGAGCAGGTACTCTAGCCAGCTGAGCTAATCGCCCACGTGATACCATCGTATTCTTTGATTTAGATTTAGCGCGTTTTTGCCGTCCGGTCAAGTCGAAAAGGGCTCACACACCGCTCAACTGAGCCCCGCAGAGGCGTTGTGCAGACAAGAGGCACTCGCCGGTCTCTCCTCTCGCGTCATCCACGACGCGACCCACAGTCATTATAGCAATTGCTCGGAAGTCGAGCCCAGCGAGTGCCCCTTGCCTTCCTCCCGCCACGTCTTTATAGGCGAGAGGATTGCGGGTTTGGATTCGACTTCCGAGCAACTGCAGTGACATACGCCTAATCGCGAGGCCGACGCGAGAGGAGAAGCCAAACCCTCAATCCTCTCGGCAGGAATGACCGCGCTATTTCTTGTCGTTCTCGTCGATCACTTCGTAATCCGCGTCGACCACTTTCTTATCCTCGCTCCCCCCGGAATCCTGTGCAGGCCCTGCGCCAGCGTCACCCTCGGTGCCGGTCGCCTGCCCCGCCTGATCGCTCGCGGCGCTCTGGTACATGCGCTGGGCGACTTCTTGCCATACACCATTGAGCTTTTCGGTCGCGCCTTTTATGTCGGCCGCATTTTCGCTCTTGAGAGCGGTGCGCACTTCTTCGATACCCGCCTCTAGCTTCTTGACATCATCGGCATCCAGACGATCCTTGTATTCCTTCAAGTTCTTCTCGGTCTGGTACGCCAACGAGTCGGCGGCGTTCCTGGCGTCCACGAGCTCACGCTTCTTGTGGTCGTCGTCTTTCATCTTTTCGGCGTCTGCCACCATGCGCTCGACCTCGGCATCGCTCAAACCGCTCGACGCCTTGATGACAATCTTCTGTTCCTTGCCGGTTCCCTTGTCCTTGGCCGAGACATTGAGAATGCCGTCCGCATCGATGTCAAAGGTGACTTCGATCTGCGGCATGCCACGCGGTGCCGGTGGAATCCCCGCCAGCTGGAAACGCCCGATGGTCTTGTTGTCTACAGCCATCTCGCGCTCGCCCTGTAGCACATGGATATCCACCGCCGTTTGCCCATCCGCCGCGGTCGAAAAGATCTCACCCTTGCGCGTGGGGATGGTCGTGTTTCTGGGGATGAGCTTGGTGCCCACTCCACCCAGCGTTTCAATACCGAGCGATAACGGAGTGACGTCGAGCAGCAACACGTCTTTGACATCGCCACCGAGAACACCCGCCTGAATGGCGGCGCCCACGGCCACCACTTCGTCCGGATTGATACCCTTGTGCGGCTCTTTGCCAAACAGGTCCTTGACCATTTCCTGAACCTTGGGTATACGCGTCGAGCCACCGACCAGGATCACTTCGTCGACCTCGCCGCTCTTGACGCCGGCATCCGCCATCGCCTGGCGACACGGACCCAGCGATCGCTCGAGCAGATCCTCCACCAGCTGCTCGAACTTGGCGCGCGTGAGCGAGGTATTGAGGTGCTTGGGCCCCGAGGCATCCGCCGTTATAAACGGCAGGTTGATCTCGGTCTGGGTCCTTGTGGAAAGCTCACATTTTGCCTTTTCGGACGCCTCCTTCAGACGCTGCAACGCGATCGGGTCCTTGCTAAGATCGATGCCTTGATCCTTCTTGAACTCGTCGATCAAGTGATCGATGACGCGCTGGTCGAAGTCATCCCCACCGAGATGCGTGTCGCCGTTGGTGGCCTTGACCTCGAAGACACCTTCGCCGATCTCGAGTATCGAGATATCAAACGTGCCCCCACCCAAGTCGTAGACGGCAATGGTCTCTTCCTTCTTCTTATCCAAACCGTAAGCGAGCGCCGCCGCCGTCGGTTCGTTGATGATGCGCTTGACGTTGAGGCCAGCGATCTTGCCCGCATCCTTGGTCGCCTGCCGCTGGCTATCGTTGAAATAGGCGGGGACGGTGATCACCGCATCCGTTACTTTCTCGCCCAGATAAGCTTCGGCGGCTTCCTTTAGAAACTGCAGAATCATGGCTGAGATTTCCGGTGGGCTGTATTCCTTGTCGTGCAGGGCGACTCGCACATCACCGTTCTCCGCCGCTTTGGTCTTGAAGGGCACCTCGCGCGATTCGTTTTTGACCTCGCCGTGTTTTCGACCCATAAAACGTTTGATCGAAGACACGGTGTTTTGCGGGTTGGTGATGGCCTGTCGCTTGGCGAGCTGGCCCACCAGTTTTTCACCGTCTTTGGTAAAGGCGACGATGGACGGCGTCGTACGACCGCCGTCGGGGTTGGGGATCACGTTGGGCTCGCCGCCCTCGATGACCGCCACGCAGGAATTTGTGGTTCCCAGATCAATGCCGATAGTTTTTGCCATGCTTTTTTATCCTCCCGGTTGGGACTAAACAGTGTCTTTCGTTTTTCTGGTTTCGTCGTTTTTGGTGTCTGTGGGCATAACTGCCGCACATACACTAATCAAGTCGCGTGCCACCGCAGGGCGAATAGTTAATTGTTTAATTAGTAATAAGTTAAGAAGGAGAGATTCAAAAGTCCGGACTGGGCGATCACCGAAAGGCGCTAAAATGGCACGTTAAATGACAGAATGTCAGTCCGATATGTCACCCGTCGTTCCCATCCGCCGGTTCGAGAAGTCCCACCAACAGCTGCAACCCCACCCGGAAGTCCTCGTCGGACGATGGATCCGTGGCGGCCTCGTCGAGGGTGAAGTGGCTGTGCGGGGTGTTCGTATCGATCGTCACCCGCTGCCAACGCGGATCGGAGAGTTCAACCCCTTTTTTGACACAGGATTCGAGAAAGCGCGCCCAATCCGACAAAAACTCACTCGAGGGCGAATCGCCGGGAGACAGCGCGGGCATGCAGAGGCCGCATTCGCCAGAAACGTCATTGAGTATCGATATGAATCGTTCGTCGTTCACCGTCGTGAGTACCCTCTCTTGCGGTTTGTGCTGCGTTTCCCTACGATGGAAGTTGACCGAAAGTTATCCTTTTCTATGGGTTTCCGCAATAAGTTTAGCGTTGACAGCCTCCGAGATTCCAGGCTAAATTATAAGAGAGAAAGCCTCCTGCAAGAGAGACATGCCCCAGTACTTACTCGACTTTTTGGATTCACCTCCAAGAAGGTACCCCTGACACCACTTGCAGGGGCTTTCTCTTTTTATGAATCCGTGTAACTCGCCTCGACAATGGCGAGCAGCGTCTCGCGCTCGTTGAGCGACGGCGTTTCCAGCACCCTCTCGAACAGCTCGTGCAGTATCCTCCCCACCCGCTCGCCCGGTCCGATGCCCAGTACGCGCATGACATCGTCGCCGTCAATGGCCATATCTTCAATCTTTAAGGCATGTTGCGATTGCAACTCGTCTCGCACCCGGCGCTCGAGCTCATCGACCTCCTCCACCGGTCCTCCATCGCCCCGCGACAGCAAGTCGGCGCGTCGTAGCGCGAACATATCCTCCAGATCCTCCTCGCCGATGGTGCGGATGAAGCGCCTCACCGTGCTACGGTTCCACTCGGGGACATAGCGAACCATGTGGTTCTTTACCAGATGCCGGCATCGTTTCACAAAATCGGCGGCATAACGAAGCCGTCCCAAAACCTCTTGGGTGATGCGAGCACTCACATCCTCGTGACCGTAAAACACCACACGCTCCGGCGAGTCCGGCTCGCGGATCACCTGTCTGGCCTCGACCTTGCCCAGATCGTGGAGCAAGGCCGCCCAGCGCACCAACAGATTGTCCCGCGGTGCCTCATCACAGCTTTTGAGCGAGTGCCAGAACAGATCATCGGCATGGTACTCGTTCTGCTCGATGCCAAACGTATGATCGAGCTCGGCAAAGACCACCTCCAGAACCCCCAACTTCCGCATCTGTGCCAGCGGCTCACTGGGACGTTCGCACTGCACCAGCAGCTTGCTAAGTTCTTCCTGTATCCTCTCGGCGCTTAGCGAGGCGAGGAGTGACGTCGACTTCTTCATCGCCGCGGCCGTCTCCGGCTCAATCACCAGCGAGAAGCGGGCGGCAAAACGAATGCCGCGCAGAATGCGTAGCGGATCCTCACTGAACGCCTCGGGAAAGATCATGCGCAACGTGTGGCGTTCGATATCCTTTCGCCCGGAGAAGGGATCGACGATGCGCCCGTCGAGGACGCTCTGCGCGATGGCGTTGATGGTAAAATCGCGCCGCGCCAGATCGGTTTCCACCGGCAGGTTTTCTTCCCACTCGACATCGAAGTCGTGATGTCCCGGTCCGGTCGACTTTTCCCGCCGGGGAAATGCGATATCGTGCTCGATGTCTTCGCCCGTGGGCTTGAACTTGTACACACCGAACGATTTCCCCACCAGGGCCAGCCGGCCGTGCCGCGACAGCAGTTTTTCGAACAACTTAGCGGATATACCGCGCACCAGAAAGTCCACGTCTTCATGAGAGTGCTCGACACCCAAGAGCTCGTCTCGCACTGCCCCCCCGACCCGGTACAGCTCACCGTGTTCGATCACCGCCTTCTGCCATTTTTCTAGCTTCATTAGTTTATAGGTTGGCGGCCGCATCACACCGTCTACGTGTCTGCGTTTTGGGTATTTGATGTATCTATACGGTATATGTTCTATGACTTGAGCTTCTGTCTGAGCTTGGCCGGCTTGCACAGCCAGGCCACAAAACCAAAGAGGGCGAGCAGGTACGTACCCGCGAGCATAAACAAGAGAGAGAAACCAAGCGCCTGCGTACTGCTGACGCCTATGATGGAGAACAAATAGATTACGGCCGCATCCCTCGTCCCCAAACCGGCGATTGATATAGGTAGGATTTCAACCAGCGTCATGACCGGCAACATCAAGCACAGATATCGAAACGGCACATTGATGTCCATGATATCTGCCACCGTGTAGGCCAGTAGCGCCACTCCCACCCAGAAAAGCAACGTAAAACCAAAACCAAGCAGCGTTTTTTTCCATTGTCGTATATAGATGGCCAGCGAGTCGTAGAAACTATCGAAGTGGGCACCCAGCTCTTCTTGGTACTTCGCTGGTATCAATACCCGGAACAGCGGTCCCCCCAGCCTCCTCACCAGCTCGCGATGAAATCCAAGATAAATGAGGCCAAACATGATCACCGTCCCGACCACCACCACCCAGGCCGACGGCAGATCTATATAATAGTACGAAAAGAAAAACACTGCCACCACACCCAGCACCAGCATGGTGATCAGATCCATCAGGCGGTCGATCACCACGGTCAGAAAACTCTCCGCCAGACTGCGGTCTGAGTCGCGGCTCAGATAGTACGCGCGAAGCGCATCACCCACCTTGGCCGGTGTCACCGACGCCGCAAAAAAGCCGATCGACCACACCACCGAGCTGCGCCACAGCGAATAGCGGATGCCGATGAGCCCCATCACGTACTGCCACCGCAATCCCCTCATTAATAGTATAAACAATGTGAACACAGGAAAAGTCAAAAGCTTCTTGGCCTCGACATGGCGAAAGGTGTCAATCAGGTTGTTAACGCCGATGCCGCGGATGATCCAGGCAAAGATGGCCACGCCAATAAGCGGCAAAAGCAGCGAAATCCAGCGCTTCATGGCGCGCACCCGCCCTTGGGCCGTCCAACGCACCCGTCTCGGAATCTCAAGATGGACAACGACATGCCGGATATACTACACCAATTGTCCGCCCGCGCTCACGCGAATTCTCGCCCGGCATAAGGGCCTTGCATTTCCCTAAATAGACTCTTATAATACTCTGACTAGGCTCTTATAGGGCTCCAGGTAGAGCCGACGAACGGAGTGCCCGATGAATGACAAGGTGACCATCAAGATCCCCAGACGGCTGTATGCCAAAATACAGCAGCTCATTACTGATTCGGGGTTCAACTCGGCGACCGATTTTATCGTCTATGTGCTTCGCGACGTACTGAGCGAGAAGCCGGACGACAGCTCGAGCGAGTTCTCCGCCGAAGAGCTAAAAGCCCTAAAGCAAAAGCTTCGCAACCTGGGCTATCTCGACTAATACCCTCGACCCAGATTGGGGTCTTTGTCGATCGCTGGGGATGACCACGCAATCACAATCCGGAGTACACAATGATACGAGCACATGGTGGTCGGTTGATCAACCGTATGGCAGAGGAAGCGCAGCGTCAGGCGCTGCTCGATGAAGCGGCAAACTTGCCGGCGCTGGTCGTCAACCGGCGCGAGCTATCCGATGTTGGCATGATCGCCAATGGTGCGATGAGTCCGTTGGAAGGCTTCATGACCCAGGAGGAATACTCGAGCGTCCTGGAGCGGCGCCGGCTGCCGCTCGGTGTAGCATGGACCCTGCCGGTCACGCTGTCGGTAAAAGATGAGAAGATCGCGCGTACGCACCCTCCCTTTCGCGCAGCCCTAAAGGATAAAGCGGGTCATATCCTCGGTGTGATGGATGTGTCGGACATTTTCCGCTTCGACAAGAAAAAAGAAGCCGAGGCCGTGCTCTTGACCAACGATGACGCCCACCCCGGCGTCAAATATTTGCAGGGCATCGGCGATACCTATGCGGGAGGTCGCATCACGCTACTCGAGGGGATCGTGGAAGATGACCGCTTCGCCAACTACATGCTCGACCCCAAGGAGTGCCGCGTTCTTTTTAAGGCCAAGGGGTGGGAGCGCGTGGTCGCCTTTCAGACGCGCAACCCCATTCATCGCGCACACGAGTATCTGCAGAAATGCGCGCTGGAAGCGGTCGATGGTCTGCTCATCCACCCCGTGATGGGCGAGACCAAGTCCGACGATATCCCCGCCGATGTGCGGCTGCAGTGTTATGTGGCCATGATGAACCATTATTTTCCCAAGGATCGGGTGGCGTTATCGATTCTGCCGGCAGCGATGCGCTATGCCGGTCCGCGCGAAGCAATATTTCACGCCATCGTGCGCCAGAACTACGGGTGCACGCACTTTATCGTCGGTCGCGACCACGCCGGTGTCGGCTCGTACTATGGCACCTACGATGCGCAGCGCATCTTTGATGATTTCGAGCCGGGTGAGCTCGCGATCACGCCCATCTTTTTTGACCACGCCTTCTATTGCAAGAAATGTCATGGCATGGCATCGCACAAGACCTGTGCGCACGACAAGAGCGAACGCGTGTTTTTGAGCGGTACCAAGGTGCGCGAGATTCTGCAATCCGGCGAAGAGCTCCCCGTCGAGTTCAGCCGCCGCGAAGTCGCGCATATCTTGGAGCAACACTATTCTCAGCAAGTCGACGGCAGCTAGATCCCGCCGGCAAACCAAACGCAAGGTGGTGAAGGGACAATGAGCAATCGACTCGTGGTCATCGGCCTGGACTGCGTGACCCCTCAGCTCCTCTATGGAGACTGGCTCGAGGAAATGCCCCATATTCGCCGGCTCATGAGCGGTGGCTATTCGGGCAACCTCATCTCGACCATTCCCCCGATCACCGTCCCCGCATGGATGTCGATGATGACATCGCATGACCCGGGAATGCTCGGTTGCTACGGGTTTCGCAACCGCAAGAGCTACGAATACGAGGACCTCTATATCACCAACTCCAATCACATCGAAGCCAAGACGGTATGGAACCACCTCTCGCGCCATCGCCTGCGTTCGATCCTGCTGGGCGTGCCGCTGACCTACCCTCCCAAACCCTTGAACGGGATTCTGGTATCCAGCTTTCTCGCGCCGGGCAAAGACGTCGACTTCACCTACCCGCCCGAGTACAAGGCGACCTTGGAAGAAGTGGTGGGGGGTGACTACATCATCGATGTCAAAAACTTTCGCACCACCCACAAAGAGCGCTTACGCGACCAGATCTACGCCATGACCGAACGTCGCTTCAAGGCGTACCGCCACATGCTCACCACCGAGGACTGGGACTTTGCCATGATGGTCGAGATGGGACCGGATCGCATCCATCACGGGTTCTGGCGCTACGGCGACAGCGAGCACCGTCTCTACGAGCAAGGCAATCCCTACCAGGACGTAATCCACGACTACTATCTGTATCTGGATCAGGAGATCGGCCGTACGCTGGAGACTCTGCCCGATGATGTGTCGGTGATCGTGGTCTCGGATCACGGGGCCAAAGGCATGAAGGGCGGCATTTGCATAAACGAGTTTCTTATAAAGAACGATTTTCTCAAGCTAAAGAGCTACCCCAAGGAGCCCACGCGACTTCGCCCGCACATGATCGATTGGCCCAAGACCAAGGTATGGGGCGAAGGCGGTTACTACGCCCGCATGTTTATGAATGTCGAGGACCGCGAGCCACAGGGCACCATCCCTTCTCGTGAGTACGATTCGTTCAGGCGCGATCTAAAGCAGATGATCCAGTCGATCCCCGATTCGCACGGAGAGCCCATCGGCACCAAAGTCTTTCTCCCCGAAGAGGTCTACCGCAAATGCAAGAACATCCCGCCGGACTTGATCGTTTATCTGGGCGATCTCGACTGGCGCAGCGCGGGCACCGTGGGCCACCGCAAGATTCATATCTTTGAAAACGACACCGGGCCGGATGATGCCAACCACGCGCAAGAGGGCATCTTTATCTGGCACAACCACCCCAAGCTGGGTACTGGCGGCGACAACAAGGTGTCGATCTATGATGTGGCGCCGTCGATCCTCGATTTTTATTCGATACCGATACCCGACGAAATGGTCGGTACACCACTTCACCATGCGTAAGGAGGCATCATGAAGGGGTTCACATTGTGGTTCACCGGACTCCCCTGTTCGGGCAAGTCCACGCTGGCACGAAAGGTCGAGGAGACCCTTTTGGAGCGCGGCGTCAATGTCGAGGTGCTCGATGGCGACGAAGTCAGAGAGAACCTGAGTAAGGGCCTGGGCTTCTCGAAAGAGGACCGGGACACCAACATCCGGCGTATCGGTTATGTGTGCAAGCTGCTGTCGCGCAATGGTGGCGTCGCCGTAGCGGCGGCCATCTCGCCTTACAAAGCCATTCGCGATGAAATCCGCGAACAGCACCAACGTTTTGTCGAAGTTTATGTCAAGGCGCCCATCGATGTGTTGAAGGACCGCGACGTCAAGGGCATGTACAAGAGAGCGCTGGCCGGTGAGATCAAGCACTTTACTGGTGTCTCGGATCCCTACGAGGAACCGGATAAGCCCGAGATCATCGTCGAGACCGATAAGGAAACGGTCGATGAAAGCACGCACAAGATCATCCGCACCCTGGAGCTCATGACCTATATCCCCGGCGTCGATGCAGAGAGCGAGTACTCGGATGAGGAAGAAGAGAAGATAAAGAGGCGGCTAAAGGACCTGGGATATATCTAGTCTCGAGGGCCCGCGGTGCGGGCGCCGTCTTGACGGTGCCCCCCGCGTTGGTCACGTGATGGAGGTGCCCGCCCACGAGGCGCCTTCCGCCGCGGATCGGAATCGATGGCGTTCAAACTCTTCAAGCGCGATAAGAAGAAAGCCTGTGTCGTGGGCCTCGATGGGGTTCCGCATTCGCTCCTCACTTCGCTTATACAACAGGGTGTCATGCCCAACACCCAACGCATCGTGCAGTGCGGTGTGCTGCGTTCGATGACGGTGACGCTGCCCGAGATCTCATCGGTCAGCTGGTCCACGTTTATGACCGCCAAGAATCCCGGCGAGCACGGCATCTTTGGGTTTACCGATCTCAAAGAACACAGCTACGAGCTCCGCTTCCCGTCGTTTCGCGATCTCAAAACTGACACCATCTGGGATCGTCTGGGCCGGGCCGGGTTACAAAGCATAGTCATCAATCAACCCTCGACCTATCCGGCGCGCGAGATCCCCGGTGTGCTGATCGCGGGCTTTGTGGCCATCGATCTAATGAGGGCGGTCTATCCGCGCAAGTACATGGCCCTGCTCACCCGGTGTGGCTACCAAGTGGATATCGATACCGCCGCCTGCCGCGATAACCCCCGGCAGCTCTTTAGCGAACTCGCATCGCTCCTCGAGTGCAGGCAGACGGTCACAGATGAGCTGTGGAAGAAGGAAGACTGGCACCTGATGGAAGTGGTGATAACGGGTACCGACCGCTTGCACCATTTTGCCTGGGATGCCTACGAGGATGCCGCACATCCGCATCATGGCGACTTTCTCGATTATTACCGGCAGGTCGATGCCTTTATCGGTCACATCCACGACCGGTTTGTCGCTGACGGCGGTAACGACAACTTCTTCTTGCTCTCCGATCACGGCTTCTGCGGGACCCAACTGGAGGTCTATATCAACACCCTTCTAGAAGAAAACGGGTTCCTAAGTTTTGAAGGCGATGAAGGGCTCGAGTCCATAAGCGCCGACTCACGCGCATTCGCCCTGGACCCGGCCCGCATCTACATCCACCGCAAGGACCGGTACCCGCGGGGCGGCGTCGACGAGAGCGATGTGCCCTCGATCAAGCGTGCGCTCACATCGATGTTCGAAGCAGTTACCCATGATAGTACGGGTGACAAGATCGTACGCCGGGTCTTCGATGGCGGCGAGGTCTACTCGGGACCGCACGCGCACCAGGGACCCGATCTACTGCTCATCCCCAAGAACGGCTACGACCTGAAGGGGCGCGTGGGGGCAAAGACCGTCGTCGGCGAGCGCCGGCTGCAGGGGATGCACACGTGGGACGATGCGTTTTTTTATTCGGGTCGTCAGGACTTGTTGTCGGCGACCGAGGAGCTCACCATCTTCGATGTGCCGGGCAAAGTCCTGAGGAGTCTCGATGTCGATGCGTAGGGGTGTAGCGATTCTAACCCGCGTGAATATTTACGGCGCCTTGAGACACGGTGTGGCCTGGGCGGGTGTCGCGCGGCTATTCGTCATGTGTGCGGTGTTATGCGTGCTGGTTCTGGCGCCCGCCACCTCGCACGCCTATGTCGGACCCGGCGCCGGTTTTGCGCTGATCTCGTCTTTTCTCACCCTGATCATCGCTTTTTTTACCGCCTTTTTTGCCTTGTTTACGCTACCGGTGCGTATGCTGTGGCGTTTTTTGCGCCGCAAAAGACCGCAGCACAAGGCTCGCATAAAGAAAATCATCATTCTGGGTCTCGATGGGCTCGACCCCCTGATCTGCGAACAACTGATGAAGAAGGGACAGCTCCCGCACTTTGCAAAACTCAAACAGCGTGGCACCTACAAGCGGCTTGCCACGTCGAATCCGGCCATGTCCCCCGTCGCCTGGTCGACCTTTGCCACCGGATCCGACGCCTCGCACCACGGCATTTTTGACTTCTTGACACGCGACCGGCGCACCTACCTCCCCACACTGTCCTCGAGCCGGGTCTATGGCGAGTCCAAGTTTTTTAAGCTGGGCCCGTTGCGCATGCCGTATAAGAGGGGCGGCGTGAGGTTTCTACGCAAGAGCGTGAGCTTCTGGAAGATCTTGAGCGACTACGGCATCTTTAGCACCGTGCTTCGGGTGCCCATCACCTTTCCCCCGGAGAAGATAAACGGGCTCCTACTCGCGGGGATGGATGTGCCCGACCTGCGCGGGACCATGGGCAGCTTTACCTT
>JAOTUR010000071.1 GCA_029863805.1 Candidatus Krumholzibacteriia bacterium
TGACCCGTGATCAAATTGTGCACAAGTTTCGTACAAAGGGCGAAAAGGTCATAAAGCCCAATGTGGAGCTTCTCGACGCAGGTTATCGCTGGGCGGAAGAAAACCTCGATTTCAGGTTCGAGGTTCCCACCATCGGTGTGACCGAACCGCAAGTGGTCGTCAACGGCAACACGGCGATTGCGCTCGGCGTCGTGGCTTCCGGGATGGAAGTCTGCGCCATGTATCCGATCACACCCGCAACATCGGCGTCCCACTACCTCAGCGAAATCTTCTCGGATGTGGGTGGGGTTGTGCACCAGGCGGAGGACGAGATCGCTGCATGCGCCTTTGCGCTGGGCGCGTCGTACGCCGGGAAATGCGCGGTCACCGTAACCTCGGGACCCGGGATGGCACTGAAAACCGAGCTGATGGGGCTATCGGTGATGGGTGAGATACCGCTGGTTCTGGTGGATGTCCAGCGGGGTGGTCCCAGCACCGGCCTGCCAACCAAAGTGGAACAGGGTGATCTCCTGGCGGCCATGTTTGGTACCCCTGGCGACGCGCCGAAGATCGTGATGGCGCCGGCGACCATAGAGGATTGTTTTTACTCGATGATCACTGCGCGTAAGATCGCCGAAGCCTTTAGGACGCTCGTGGTCGTCCTCAGCGACGCCAATCTGGCCACGGGTCAGCAGGCGTTCCCGCGACCGGAGTTCAGCAAGGAGTGGCTGGCGCCACCCATCGACCAGAGTCCCGTGACCGATGGTCGGCCACCGTTTGACTGGGACCCCAAGACAGGTCTGTCGCAACGGTATATACCCGGTCAACCAAATGGTATGCATACACTCACCGGACTGGCGCATACGCGGGAAAGCATGGTGGCCTACGAACCCGGCGTCAACCAGGAGGGTTGTCGGCACCGGAGCCTCAAGCTGGCCGCCTTTCAGAAGACGCTCAAAACGCCGAAGACGTTTGGTGACCCAGAAGGCGATCTTCTGGTGGTGGGGTGGGGCAGCACCAAGGGGACGATCGAGGAAGCTGTTGAGAGGGCGCGAGGAGACGGTTTCAGAGTCTCGTCGCTCCATTTGAAATTCCTGCAGCCGATGGCTTCGGGGATCAAAGAAATTCTGGAGAAGTTTGAGAACGTGGTGACGGTTGAGATTAACTTTTCGGACAGTCTTGAAGACGAGCTGATCGATGAAGACAACCGCCGCTACGCCAACCTGGCATGGCTGCTTCGTGCTCGGTATCTGGTCGACATTGACTGTTGGTCGAATGTCCACGGGCAGCCGATCAAGCCTGGATCGATCGAGAGAATGATCCGGCAGCGGCTCGAAAAAATGAAAAAAGGGGCAAGCGATGTTCGGATTAAAAAGCCAATGCGTGCTTGATTTCGAAGAAGAGTACCGGACTCTGGATGACTATCAGGGACGGTTGTCCCGTTGGTGTCCGGGGTGTGGTGACAACGGCATTTTGAGCGCGACACAGCGACTGTGTCGTGATGAGCAACTGCCGCCCGAAAAGACCGTGTTTGTATCGGGCATCGGATGCGCGGCCCGTTTCCCACATTATATGAATACCTACGGGTTTCACGGCCTACACGGCCGCGCGCTGCCGACGGCGCAGGGTGTCCGCATTCGGCGGCCCGATCTCCACGTCTTTGTCAACATGGGAGACGGCGATTGCTGTAGCATCGGCACTGCGCATTGGATCCACGCCGTTCGTATGAATATGAACATGGTGGCGATGTTACACGACAACAACATCTACGGTCTGACCAAGAAACAGGTGTCGCCGACGACCCCGCAAGGCATAAGGACCAATACGACGCCGTCCGGAGCCTATTTGCGAGCCCTCAATCCGCTGAGCGCTACGCTGGGTGTGACCAACGTCTCCTTTGTGGCGCAGGTCGTCGAGTGGATCCCGGACTTGTTGTACGAGGTTATCAAAAAGG
Source organism: Candidatus Krumholzibacteriia bacterium (assembly GCA_029863805.1). Lineage (GTDB taxonomy): Bacteria > Krumholzibacteriota > Krumholzibacteriia > WVZY01 > WVZY01 > JAOTUR01. Next base: position 1,934 of record JAOTUR010000071.1, read on the forward strand.
CTTTCCACCACAAAGGATTCTCGTTTATTCGCATCTTGCAGAGATGCCCACACTTCCTCCCCGATCTCTATTCGTCGCTACTGTCGAATCCCGACAAGCTCTTGCTGCTAAGGCACGACGACGGCATGGAGATCAACGATACCATCGGCCGCGTGTATAAGAATCACGAGGAGCACGACCCGTCGAACCTGAACAGGGCACGTGAGATCGCGGAAATGGGCGATATGGTGCCGGTTGGTATTCTGTACCGTAACGAGAGCGTTGCGCGGTACGAGGATCTGAGAAAACCACAGCGGATGCCGACCTGGGAACAGAAGCAGGAAAGACTCGAAAGGGCGTTCGACATGTTTGGGATCTTTCCCGAAGACTCTGAGGTGTCTGGCAATGGAAATGGTGAAGGATCCTGAACCCGCTGACCGGCGCAATCCCTTCGATGAAGAAACGCGCATCGAAGGCTCGGACACGGTAAAGGGCGATAACAAAACATCCGGTAACGACTCGACATCGCCAACAGCGGAAGACCTGCCCGTTGAACCACTGCTGGCGTGGACGTCCCCCGAAGGGGAAGCTACCCCCGACGGGTACGATGCCGTTGAGAACTTGAGGCGTTTGCGTCGTTTCTACCTCTACGGACGCCTTGATCCCGACGCCGTTCACTCGACCGACGGTTCAACGATACCCGCCTTCTTTTATCAGTATCGTGATTTGTCCCGCCGCCGCTATGACTATCCGCTGTGCGTCAACGGTAGCGACCCGGACGCCTCCGTGCGTCCACTGAGGCAGGTGATCGATGACCTGGTCGCTGAGGTCAGTGACGATAGCGACGCGGGCGAGCGGCGAAGCAGGCGTATTTACAAACTCGAATTGGCAATCAAGTCAATGGTCGATACCAAAAGCGGTGGTCGGCTTTCCGAGCTCGCCGATCGAGCGGCGCAGCGTGTTGTCGCTTCCTCCAAGCTATCAGGCGACAAAAAGGATGTGCTGATGGAGGATCTTGCGGTCGCGCGTGACGGGCTTCAGAAAACCGACAGGGTGATCTCCTGCAATGCCGAGACGGCGGGCCAGCTATTCACAGCGCATGCCAGCGCCGACTGGGCCGAGAGGTGCGCTGGTTGGCGAGAAGATGTAGAGGTGCTGATTTGCCGCCTGCAAGATGTCTTGAACGCGGATTTCAACCGTTCGCCGCAGGCTAAGAGCGCCAAGCGCCTCCGCGAGTCGGTGGGTGAGCGTGCGGCTGACGACATCGACTTTGGTGAGATGTCCAGTATCCTAAGTGGCGGAGAACCCTCGCCGCGCATGGCGAAGAGTCGTCGCGAGCGTGTGAGCGGGTCGCTATCTACCCTGCTCGAAATGAAGGCCGTGTTCGATGCGGAGTTCGGGTCGGGTGAAGACGAGGCGACCATCCCAATCCGTATCGATCAGGTCTTCGAGAACTGCGCATCCGCTGTTGACGCATACGAGGATCGCATGCGCAAGATGGTGAGCTTCTTCAAAGGCATCCGCGTGGCTAGGCTCGAAGTCGAAAACAGTTACCGGCAGAGTGTGCACGACGAGTTTTTCGATGGATTCGACATGGAGCATCTGACCGGCGATGAGCTATCGCTTTGTCCCCCCGTTTTACTGAGACTGAAGAGCGACAACGTTACCGAAACGGGTACCGGGGTGTTACTGGAGATCCTGAGCTCCGGTGTGCCGATCAAAATACTCTTCGAGGTCGAGGACATCTTCACACGAGTGGGTGGTGCGACAGCGCCCTCCACGGTGAGCTGGCGAGCGCGCCTGGCCGGCATGGCGGTAGCGCTCGATAGTGTCTATGTATTGCAGGCGCCAGTGTCCGCGCAATCCGCAATCAATACAGGGTTTGCGCAGGGACTTCGCTACCCGGGACCGGCGCTTTTTTCCGTTTATGTGGGCACGAGCTCCACACGACCGGCACTTTCCACCTTTCTCGATGCAGCGGCGTCCGCGGAGTCTCGTTCGTTCCCCGTTTTGACCTTCGACCCGGGCAAAGGTGAGACTCTGGCAGAGCGTATCGATATTCTCGAGAACTCTCAGAGCGATATTGACTGGCCCAACGAAACCTTTGCCTACCGGACGGCGGACGGTGAGGTGTGCGAAGTCGATCTTGGGTTCACCACGGCAGACTACCTTCTCTGTGACTCGCGGTTGTCCGAACAGTTCTGGTGTCCTGCGCCGGCCCAGTGGCACGAGGATATGGTGCCGCTTCACGAGTATCTGCGCGAGGCGCGCGAGGGGGATACCAGAATTCCGTATCTGCTGACCGTGGACGGCGAAGGCCGTTTGGCGAGGGCAATTGTGACCCGTGCCATCGTGCTGTCGGTCTTGCGCTGCGCATCACATTGGCGCCATGTGCAGGAAATGGGAGGTATCAACAATTCGTTTGCCCTCAACCTTGTTGCAAAAGAGAAACAGCGGCTTGCCGAGGAAAAGCGGTGTGAAGTAGACGCCATCGAAAAGAACTATGTTGAACAAATGGATCAGGATCTCGGCGAACTGACCCGGGAGATCGTTCAACGCATCGCCAACCGACTCATCATCGAGGCTGGCGGCGGTGATAACACACCCATTACCCCGCTGGCCGAGTCGGCGGCTCCAGGCGGCGGCTCGGCGCTTGCCGAAGCAACGGTTGCCGATGAAGCGGTAAAGGAAGCCGCACAAGAAGAGGTGGAGGAAGAGGAAGACGAGGTTACCGCATTTGATGACCCCTACATCGACACGCCGCTTTGCACCAGTTGCAACGAATGCACGCAACTAAACGGGCAGATCTTTGCATATAACGACAACAAGCAGGCGTTTATTCAGGATCCGTCAGCCGGACCTTACAAGGATCTCGTACGCGCCGCGGAGCTTTGTCCCGTTCGCATTATTCATCCGGGCAAACCAAGAGATTCTTCCGAGCCCGGCGTTGATGAACTGTTGAGACGGGCCCAGCCTTTTATTTAGAGGACCGCCGATGGAAAACGTGATCGCCGTTGGATTTCTTCTGGGACTGGCGAGCAGCCTTGCCATCGTTCTGGCGATTGCCAATTCAAAGTTGAAGGTGTTCGAGGATCCGCGAATCGATCAGGTCCAGGAGATGCTGCCGGGTTCCAATTGTGGCGCGTGTGGGCTGCCAGGATGCCGTGTATTCGCCGAGAAAGCGGTTGCTGGTGATATACAGCCCAGTGGTTGCACCGTTGGCGGTGTAGATGCGGCAAGCCTGATCGCGGATTATCTTGGAGTCGATGCCGGAGATGTGGAAAAGAAAGTTGCCCGTCTAATGTGCGCCGGCGGCACAAACGTCGCCATCCAGATGGCGGATTACGAAGGACAGCGGTCGTGTCGAGCAGCGACAGCGGTGGGTGGAGGAGGAAAAGGGTGTCGCTACGGTTGTCTCGGGTTCGGTGATTGCCAGGAAGTGTGCGATTTTGATGCGATCGTCATGGGACCGACAGGGCTTCCCACGGTCGATGTCGACAAATGTACGGCCTGTGGTGATTGCGTCGACATATGCCCAAAAGGTCTGTTTGAAATCCTCCCCCTGTCGCATCGCCTGCTCGTGCAGTGCAAGTCGGAGCTAGAGGGCGACGAGATTCGCGAATTCTGCAAGGTCGCCTGTACCGCGTGTGGTAAATGCGTGGCCGATGCCGCGCAGGGACTTCTGAAGATGAAGAAGAATCTACCCGTCATGAACTCTGAACTACTCAATCTGCAATCTCCAGATGCGACCCGGCGCTGCCCGACGGGTGCCATCACATGGGTCGAAGGGCAGCAATTCCAGAACGGCACCGAGGTGGGCCACGATGTGGTTTCGCAAATCGGAAAGGCAATCTGAGCCTCATCCATTTCCGGGAGAGGAGCAAGCTCTCGACGGGCATGCGGCCGCTTACGCGGTGGAGACAATGGCCTGCGAGGCCGTTCTTGTCCAGTCCGCCCCCGATTTCGCCGAAATAGCCGGCCCGCTCAGAAAACTGGTGCCAGAAGCCGACGGCAGATTCAGCAGTCGGTCTGCAACCGTTCGGCTCGTGGACCAACCTCGCCCATTGGCCGCAATGGCGGTCGGATATGCGGAAGTCGGGCTACGCTCGGCTGCGCTCATCAGCGGCCTTGGTGGCATCGAAGACGAGCTCTACGCGACGGCAGGAAAAAGACTGCCCATTGTGATCAATCTGACCTGTCGGGCCATGCGTAAACAGGCCGGCTCGCTACACGGCAGCCACGACGATTATTACCGTGCTGGGGGAGCGGGCTTCTTTCAGCTATTTGCCAGCAATCCCCAAGAAGTCGCCGATTTTACGCTGATCGCACACCGGATTGCCGAGCTAGCGTTGACGCCGGGCATTTGCGCACAGGATTTATACCAGACCAGCCATTCGGTGCAAAGCCTCCACCTGCCAGAAAAGGAACTGGTTCTAGAGTATCTCGGCCGGCCCGATGAATTGATCGACTGTCCGACGGCGGCGCAGGCGGTGCTGTTCGGAGAGCGACGGCGGCGCATTCCGCGGTTTCTCGACCTTGACCGCGCCGTGGGTGTCGGTGGTGTCCAGGATCAAGATAGTTTCTTTAACGCCGTGGCCGCACAGAGGGCTTTTTTCTATGACCAGCTAGGCGACATCGTCGATACCGCCATGCGCGAGTTTGGCGAACTGACCGGCCGCCACTACGACAGGGTATCGGGGTATCGAGTGGAGGATGCGGATACGGTGGTCATCGCTCAGGGTGGGCTGGTCGAAGAACTCAAGGAGGTCGTCGATTATTGTCGTGACCACGAAAACGCCAAAGTGGGGGTCGCTGCGCTCAGTGCGTTTCGTCCCTTTCCCGGAGCGAAACTGGCAGGACTTCTCAAGGGGAAGAGAGCCGTGACGGTGCTCGAGCGCGCCGATCAACCCCTTGCCGAAGATTTGCCACTGCTAAGAGAGGTTCGCTGCGCGATCGACAAGGCAATCGAAAACGGGATCACACCGGCAAACCAACCGCCTTATCCTTCCTATGAGCGTTATGCTCTCGAAGACAGACCACAGTTCTTCTCGGGGATGTACGGGATCGGGGGCAGCCTGCCACGGTTCGCGGATCTTTTGGTTGTTTACAGCAACATGCTTGCTGTGCCAAAGACGCGGCGTGCTGAGGGGAAAGCCAGAACGGAGAAGAGACAATTCTACGTGGGTGTGGATTTTCATCGCAACGCTCGCCGCTTCCCTCATCTGCAGACGCTTCAGCAAGAGCTGAACAAGGGATATCCGGGCTTGGAGAGACTGTCGTTGAAGGGTGTCGAGGATTTTGCCCCTGGCGAGCAAGTCGGGCGGACCATGCAATTGCTGTCGTTGTCTATCCAGGGGGGACTTTTCGCAGGCAATCTGTTCGCGCGGACTCTCTGCGAGGTGATGAAGTGGAGGGTCAAGACCCATCCGGATGGTGGGCTCGAGCAGAGTCTTCAGCCGACGTGCTTTGCTATCTGCCACACTGACGGAGACCATCCGCCCCGAGGTAAGGCCACCGCGGCGGACGTGGTGCTGATATCGACCTACAGCCTGCTCGAGCATGCTTCACTTTCCTCCATAAAGAATGGTGGCACCTTGATCGTCGAGTCGAGCCATGAACCCAGAGACCTGTGGAACGATTTGTCCAAGAGGATCAGGCAATTGATTCGCAAGCGGGAGGTTCGTTTCTACGGGGTGGACGCGCGGAAGGTCGCGTCCGAAACGGCGTCAAACCCGTCTTTCGTTGATCAGCTTGCGGTGTGGGCTCTTCTTGGTGCGTATCTGAGCGCGGGCCTGCGGCTGAGCACCGAAGACGTTCAAGGTTTTGTGAACTCCCTGTGGCAACAGTTGGAACGAGTCTTTGGGCCAGGGCACTACCTGATCGAAGACATTGCCAACACGGTGACACGCGCCGCCGCCGGACTGGTCGAACTCGACTGGCCGTCGTGGCCAACGCAGGAACCTGGCATGGACACCGGGAGGGAGACGCCGTGGACCGTCAAGCAAGCGGCGAGCTGGGACGGAACATTGTTTGATGTGACGCGGTTTTGGCATTCGGTCGGGTACCTTTATGACAGCGGCCAAGCCAACGAAACCCTGACCGATCCGTACCTTGCCACGGGCATAATGCCAGCGCGTAGCAGTGCATTTCGGGACATGACTTCGTATCGTTTGCGTATGCCGCGGTGGCTACCGGAGAACTGCACGGGGTGCGGTTTGTGTTGGGCGAGCTGTCCTGAGTCGGCTCTGCCACCGACGATACTCAGTCTATCTTCCATCATTGACACGGCCATCAGCGAGTGTGAGCGGCAGGGGACTGCGATAATACAGATGAAGCGGGTGGGAGCTCACCTCGCCAAGCAGGCCTACCGCTTGTTGACCAAAAACGGGTTGACCGCGTATGTGACATTGGGGCCGCTTGTGAGCGATGCTTTTTCCAGGCTGATCGAGGGAATGGGTCTGCAAGGAGAAAAGCTCGAGGAAATGACAAGAGAGTTCGAACTGCTGCGCGAATCGCTTAACCATTTGCAGGTGGCGAAGACCGAGACGTTCTTCGATGAGCCACAGAAAAACGAGAAGGGTAGCGGCACTTTGCTTTCAATAGTTGTCAATCCACTGAGCTGCACTGGCTGCGGCCTGTGCGTAGGTGTTTGTCCCGACAACGCGCTGGAGTGGACCGAGCAAACCGTCGACAGGGTAAAGCAATACCAAGAGAACTGGCAGCTGCAGATGAAGTTTCCCCGGGTAACGGAGGATCTGCTGGCAACGCACATCTCTCCGCGGCACCCCGACACGCTGGTCAATCGACTGCTCGACAAGACCGCGTACCATTCGATGGTGGGTGGCGACGGTTCAGCGCCTGGCAGCGGTGCCAAGATCGCGGTTCATCTCTTGACCGCCACCATCGAATCGTTTATGAGGCCACGCTTAGATGCGCATGTGACAAGACTGTCCCGTTTGATCGAACGCCTCGAGGAAAAGATACAGGGCAAGGTATCTGACACGCTGGCAATAAACGACTTTGATAGCTTTGGCCGTAGGTTGTCGCGTTTGCAACACACCGACCTTACTGCAGACAAACTAGTGGGTATGATTGGTGGTGCAGGAAAAACCGGCGAGATCGATTCAACACAGCTCAAACGCTTGACGGCTTTGTTGGGCTTGCTGGAGAAGCAAAAGCAATCCTACGAGCAGTGTGTCACAGGGACTGGTCGTGCCCGGATGTTCCTGGCGATCGATCCCGGCGAAGGCGTGTTCTGGAGCGGGACTTATCCGTACAACCCGCATTCGCATCCTTGGGTGTGCCATCTCCCGGGGGACGCGCCCGCATTGGCGGAAGGGCTCTTCGAAGGCGTTACTCGAAGGTTGGTGGAAGAACTAAAGATCTGCCGGCGGGCGGAGCTGGAGCTCAGCGATTCATATACCCTCGAGCACGACTCGTTGCTCGAAAAATTTGACTGGACGGATCTTGAGACGCAGGAACTGCAACTGATACCACCCGTCGTAGTTATTGGACGAACGGGGACCACGAGTTGGGACGGGATGTCAAGACTGTTCGCACAGCGCTTGCCCATCAAAATCGCAATTGTCAACACCGATGGACTGTCTGTTGTGCAACGCCCCGACGTCGACCACACGGATGGCTCCCTGACTGCTGCGCCGCACACCAGCGAGAGAGATGAGGCGTTCCTCGCGTTAATGCGAGGTGATGTTTTTGTTTTGCAAGCGACAGTGGGTCAGCCGGGTCACCTCATGTGGGGTATCGAGCAAGGCCTTACGCAGCACGGTCCGGCGCTTTTTCATATCTATGCCCCTGATCCTCAGGCCCATGGAATTGCCACCGAGGATGTTGTGCGGCAGGCAAAACTGGCTTATCAAAGTCGCGCATTCCCGCTGTTCAAGTTCGATCCCGCCGGATCGCAGCTAACGCTGGAAGCGAATCCGCATCCTGACAGGGACTGGACTTCGCACGAGCTGACGGTCGCCGAACCCTCGGGAGAGACGTCTTCTCATGTGGCGTCGCTTACCGTTGCTGATTGGGCGGTTGGTGAGGCACGCTACAAAGAGCATTTCAAGATCGTGACCAAGGGACATCGTAACGACCAGATGAAGCCTCTGGCGCAGTATCTCAAGCTGAAACCGGAAGAGCGAGAGGGCGTCCAGCCCTATATCGACATTGTCGATAGCAAACAAAGACACTTCTTGGCGATCGTTTCCACCGATCTAGCGGGCGTAACCGAGGAAAGGCGGGATCGTTGGCGTTATCTCCAGCGCCTGGCGGAGACGACCTTGACGCCAGAGGCATTCGCGCAGGCGATGGCGAAGCCCGAGACCAGCGGTCGAACACCGACCGTTCAGTCACTGCCCGACTCCGAAAAACCGGCATCTGGGGTCGGCCGGTCGGCCTACCAAAGGCTCACCGAACGACTCCTTGCGCTGTCGGGCTATAGTGAGGACCCGGAGTTCTTCAAACGATCGTTAAAGCAGTTTGTCACGGGTAGCGATCAATCTCGGTCGGACGAATAGGAGGCGATTACGAAAACAACACCGGCAAAGACGTTTCGGCACGGGGTCCACCCTTCCGATCACAAGGGGATGACTCGGGGGAGGCTGATCGAGAGGATACCGTTTCCGGACGAGGTCATACTGCCTTTGAGTCAGCATCTGGGCGCGCCATCAAAACCGGTGGTGGCGGTTGGCGATACTGTCCATCGGGGACAGTTGATCGCCGAGGCATGCGGTTTTGTCTCGGTGCCGCTGCACGCCTCGGTTACGGGACGCGTTACCGCGATTGAAAAACGCTTCCACCCTTCAGGGCGTCCCAGTGAGGCCATCGTCATAGCCTGCGATCCCACGTCGCCACAAACGTTGTACGAGGAGGGGCCTTTGCAATGGGAAAACCTGGCCACGCCCGAACTCTTGGCCACCATACAAGATGGTGGCTTTGTTGGACTGGGTGGTGCGGCTTTCCCGACCCACGTCAAGCTTGCCGTTCCTGAGGGCAAGCGGGTTCAGTTCTTTCTCGTCAACGGTTGCGAATGTGAGCCTTATTTGACCACTGATCACCGGATCATGCTGGAGTATACGGAATCCATTTTCTTGGGTATTCGCATCATCCTGAAGATGTTGGGTGCGGAAAAGACTTTTATTGGTGTCGAAACCAACAAGTGGGACGCCATCGCCTCACTTCGCGACCAGATACCCGCCGACCTGCCGTGCGAAGTGATACCGTTGCAGACAAAATATCCACAGGGCGCCGAGAAGATGCTCATCAAGGCCGTTCTGCATCGCGAAGTGCCTAGCGGAAGACTACCGATTGATGTCCAGGTGGTGGTGAGTAACGTCGGCACTATTGCGGGAATCGGCGAGCTATTTGCGTACGGTCAGCCGCTGATCGAGCGGGTGGTTACCGTCACCGGTCCCGGAGTCCACAACCCATCGACCCTGCTCATGCCCGTGGGCACGCCGCTGTCTCAGGTTCTAGATTACTGTGGCGGCTTGACCGAAGAAATCGCCCAAGTCTTGTTTGGCGGACCGATGATGGGCAGTGCGCAATACAATCTGCAGGTTCCCATTATGAAGGGAACATCGGGGATCCTGTGTCTTACCGAGCATCAGGTTTTGTCTCGCCGCGAGTACCCCTGCATTCGTTGTGCGGCCTGTCTCGATGCCTGTCCGGTTTTTCTCAATCCGAGTCTGCTGGGCTCGTTGGCCAGATCCGGCCGCTACGACGAGATGCTCGGGCTTCACATACTGGATTGTATGGAATGCGGATCGTGTTCGTATGTGTGTCCGTCGAATATCCCGCTGGTCCAGCGGTTCAGGGTTGCCAAGGGACTTCTGCGGGAGCAGCAGGCCAGAGAGAAGGTAGCCAAAGAGCGAGAAGCGCGTGAGCAACAGGAACGAGCGAAGGTCGGGGGGGATGTGCAGGAGAAAGTAGGATCCAAGTGAGCACTGAAGCGCCTCACTTGATTCTGTCGACCTCACCGTTTCTCAAACGTCCGGTCGACACGCCCACCATCATGCGCCACGTGATTTACAGCCTCATCCCGGTGATGTTGGCCGCGATGTTTTATTTTGGTGTGAGTGCGTTGCTCATCATGCTGGTCTGCGTCGCGGGTTGTGGGTTTACGGAATGGGTTTTTGAGGGACGGGGACCGCTCAGAGACAGCCCGATCAAAGATGGTAGCGCGATCGTCACGGGCATACTACTGGCGCTCACCCTGCCGCCCGGATTGCCGTTGTGGATGGCCTTTCTCGGCGCCGTGATGGCGATTATTCTGGGAAAAGTCCTCTTTGGAGGGCTGGGGCATAACGTCTTTAATCCGTCGCTCACCGGACGGGCATTTCTTCAGGCCTGTTTTCCCGTGGCGCTTACGACGTGGGCACCCTACGGCGATCTCGGGAGGTTTTTGGCGCTGCGGGGTGACAACCTGTCACTGCCGTTTTTGAAGCCGCAGTTCGACGCGGTTAGTACGGCCACACCGCTGGCTATGATGAAGTTTGAATCACAGCCTACGGAAGTTACCAACCTGCTCTTGGGTTCGACCTCGGGTTCACTGGGGGAGACCGCCGCGCTTCTTATATTGCTCGGTGGGGGTTACCTGACTTACCGTAAGTTTCTCAACTGGCGTATCCCGGTGGGCATCTTCGCCACCGTCTTCTTGTTCGCTACGCTGCTAAACCTCATCAACGCCGAAAAGTATCCTGCGGGGCCGTTCCATCTATTTTCGGGTGGGTTGGTACTGGGCGCCGTCTTTATGGCGACCGACCCGGTTACGTCTCCTGTTACTCAAAAAGGCGCGTGGGTTTTCGCCGCCGGGGTGGGGCTTTTGGTGGTCGCGATCAGGCAGTTTGGTGGTTTGCCGGAGGGAGTGATGTACTCGATTCTGTTGATGAATGCCTTCACGCCGCTGATCGATCGCGTGACGCAGCCACGAATTTATGGCGGGCGCAAGAAAGGAGAGTCGTGACCACTAGCATGGACCGGACGCACGCATCATCCGGGCCCGCGGCGGATGCTGACTCGACCACCAGTGCTCGCATGATCCTCACCATGGGGGGAATCGGCTTTTTCTGCGGCATTCTCATCGTGCTCACCTTCCAATTGACGTTGCCGGTGATCACCAAGAACAAGGCCGAGGCACTCGAGCGGGCCATTTTTGAGGTGGTGCCAGACGCGACGGGCAAAAAGGCATTCGCATTGGTCGACGGCACACTCCGGCCGCTAGCCGCAGATGACGATGCGCAGATCAAGTATTATGCCTGTTACAACGGAGGCCGCGAGCTGGTCGGCGTCGCCGTCGAGGCCAGCGGTCAGGGATTTCAAGATGTGCTGCGCGTTCTGTACGGGTACTCGCCGGCGCGCAGTTGCATCGTGGGTCTCAAAGTCCTGGAGAGCAAGGAAACGCCAGGGTTGGGTGACAAGATAGAGACCGATCCGACTTTCAGATCGAATTTCGACTCTCTGACGGTCGAACTTGACGCCAGTCGTTTTGATATCGTACACGCCATCGAGCTCGTAAAGCCCGGTAAAAAGACCGAGTCCTGGCAGGTCGAGGCCATAACGGGAGCAACCATCTCGTCACGCGCGATCGCCACCATTCTTCGTAAGAGCACGGAGGTCACAGTGCCCGTGATTGCCAAGAATCTTGCGGTGTTGGAAGAAGAGGGAATCGAATGACCTCGGAACGGGTTGCTGGGAAGGCCGACAAGAATGTCGAGGTGCTGATCAAAGGGTTTTGGCGAGATAACCCCGTTTTTGTGATGTTGTTGGGAATGTGCCCGGTGCTGGCGGTTACGAACTCGGTAATCAACGCTTTGGCCATGGGTATGGCGACTACCTTTGTTCTTTTTATGTCGAGCACCATTGTGTCACTGATACGCCGTTTGATTCCAAAGCAGGTGCGCATCGCGTCCTTTATTCTGATTATCGCCACGTTTGTGACTGTCGTGGAATATTTGATCCAGGCGATTAGTCTCGAGATACACAAGAGCCTCGGGGCCTTTATATCACTAATTGTGGTCAACTGTGTCATCCTGGGAAGAGCCGAAGCTTTTGCGTCAAAGAACCCTGTCGGCAAGTCGATGCTCGATGCGTTGGGGGTTGGGGTTGGCTTCACTTTCGCTTGTCTGTGTCTGGGGTTCGTTCGCGAGCTCCTTGGTGCCGGGACGATTGCGGGTGTGTCAGTATTTGGCTCAAGCTTCGAGGGCTGGTCGATCATGATTTTGCCCGGTGGCGCATTTTTTGTTTTGGGGGCTTGGTTGCTTCTCTTCAACTGGTTGCGCGAGAGAAA
>JAOTUR010000356.1 GCA_029863805.1 Candidatus Krumholzibacteriia bacterium
TTGCTGATCAGCAGCAACGCGTAGTCGAAGTCAAACTTGCGGTACTTGACACCCACGCCAAACGTCGCCCCCTGCGAGTCGTAACCCGCCTTGAAACCTCCACGCAAGAACAGCTTGCGCAAATAGCCAAACTCTGCGCCAATGTGCTGTTTTGCGTCTCCGTCTACGGGAAACAAAACGTCGAAAGTCGCAAGAAGATCGCCGCGCACAGTGGGAAATCGCCTTTCCAAACTGGCGCCTAGCTTGAAGACGCGGGGCAGATCAAACTCCTCCCCAACAAAATCGTCGTCTTCGAAATTGATCGGAGGTCCCAAGTTGGCGAGGACGGCGCCCAGTCTCACACCGGGAAGCCGGCTAACGTGGTACAGGCCCGCATCGAAGGCATAACCCTTGGCGGTGGACTCGTCTATATTCTCAAAGACGCCCTTGACGGCCACACCCACCGACAAGTTTGGCAACACATAACGCGAAAAAGCGACGGCGAAAGAGACGTCGTAAGCGGAGAAGGTTCCCAGGGGATTCGCCGACGGAAAATCCTCGTAGCGATCCATTTCGTCCATATAGAGCCCCGCAAACGATAAACCCAGGGTGCCATAATCCGTTTCGTGGGTGAGTGCCGCCTGTTCGAGCCGGATCGACTGAAAATACTCGTTGTGCATGAACAGCAGGCGTGTCCCGAGAACGGCCGACATGGCCCCCGGGTTCCAGTAGACCGTGGATGCATCCTTGGCCACCCCTGTATGCGCCTCTCCCATGCCCGACGCCCGCGCCCCGACGCCAAAGCGCAGGAACAAGGCTCCCGCGCTACCCACGTCATCAGCGACCGCAGCCGTCGTCCAAATCCCCAGGAGAAGGAGGAAAAGTAAATGTCGTGCTCTTCGTCGCATACCTGTTCCTATCGCCTGACGATCGCGAATGTTTTAACGAAGGATTCGGATCTGCTAGAACTGTTTATGGACATGCGCAGCAAATAGACACCGCTCGCAAGGTCTGTCACGTCGATGACCTCATCGAATGGCGTCTGCAACGCGTTGCCCGTGTTGTTCCAGGAGAACTGTTTGCTCACCGCGCGCTCACCTTCCAGGCTAAAGATCTCTACCCCCACCGCAGCGCTGTGGTGCAAGATGATTCGGGCATGCACGTCGCCACCACGTACCGGATTTGGATAGACGATGAACGAGCTGGGATCCGTGATGTCACCAGTTGTCAGCAGGGGGTTTGATTCTGTGACTCTGCCCTGTCGAAGCTGGTCGTGCTGGTACATCGACCAGAAACTCTGATTCTGCGCGCTCGATCCCGGCAGAGACTGGATCGATAGCACCATCATGTCGTCGACCAATATCGTATCAAAAACCGAATCAACAGTCTTCAACAAAGGCACCACACCCAGCGACACAAGGCTAAGCTCCCCATCACCGTCGAGGTCGCGGATCGTTGGTGTCGCGCCGAATCCCGACGGAGCAGCCCTCGGGAAGCCGGCTACCTGCGAACCATCCGCTCGAAATACAAAGATGGCTCCGTCGGGCAACGGGTACAATATCTCGTTGCCGCCCTCGCCATCTATATTGCCAACCAGCGGGCTGGTCAGGAGCTGTTCGAAAACCAGTTCGGGAAAACTACCAAGCGATGTGGGGCGGATCGGTTGCGGCCAGTTTGTGCGAAGTCTGCCGTTGTTCTCGAATACATAAAAATGTGTCTCGTCAAAAAGAGCGATCTCAACCGTGCCGTTGCCATCCACGTCTCCCAACGCAGGCGCCGATGGGCCTGCGCTGCGCAGGTCGACCATACGCAAGCGATTGGGTGTGGTGGGCGGTGTGCGGTTTCCGGGACCCGACACACTCTGCGAGAAGATCCTGTTGGGTGCGAATATGGCCAGTCGTCCGTCGGCCACGGTCAAGACCGCCTCCTCAAAGCCGTCACCATCGAGATCTCCGACCGAGGGAGATGACAGCGGTGGGAAAGTGGCTTTTAGCTCGCCCGAGGCCGCAAACGTAACCGACTCGACCTCCCACCCCGCTCCCGAGCGAACCCGTATGGGGTAGTACGACAAACCGTAGAGCATACGGTTGGTATCTGCCCACGCGATTACCACGCCTTCGCTGTCCCGCCCATTCCTCCCCAGGGCGCCATAGGCAAGGGGAGCGCAAAACTGTGCCTGAATACGCGCCGGCCATACCGACTGTATCAACGGATCAACGGGCAGCACGCCGACACCCGACCCATTGATAAAAGCGACCACGAGTGAGTCCCCGCTTTTTTCCACCAAGGCGATGTCTTGCATCGCATCATCATCCACATCGAGCAGCATGGGTGGCGCTGCCAGGGGCGCCCCCGCATACAACACACCCCGGGTCGACGGATTGCCATCGCCGTCAAAGACCTCGGTACTGTCACCTTTCCAGGCGAAAACAGTGCCCGTGGCGCTCGCCGCCACGATCTCGAGGTCACCGCCGCCATCGATATCACCAAAGGCGGGAGCACCCACCCATACGGCGCCGGGCGCAGAGAAGTAGGGCTCGACGGTCGTCATATCGCCGTCCTTATCCACGAATTCACCGCCAGCTCCAGTAAACGCGTACACGCGGCCCGGATCGGCAAGCACCAACAGCTCCTCCTCACCGACACCATCGACATCAAACACCGACGGCGGCTGCCACCGGCCGCTGGCCATCCACTTGCTACGCGTTTCGCTGTATGTCCTGGCGATCTCAATCGTAAGCGCCATAACGGAGTCAGGGCTGGATATGTCGCGAATGCGGATACCGGTGCCGGCTCCGGAACTCGCCGCCGAGTTGGGCTGGCTATCCGGCCCAAAGCGATCGTTGTTCCCGGCGCGGAAGCTATCGAAGTGGCTGCCAAAAGAAAACGAACTATCGATGCGGTCCATATCTTGGATACCATCCGCCTCCTCGAGATCGACTCCCTTGCGCGAGGCGAAATCGTTGGGAAGAAGACCAGCAGCCAGGTTCTGAGCAACGACAGTTTCATCGACGTGCCACACATAAACCCCGGACCCGGTTGTCACAAAACGCCGGAAAACACCTCCGGCATTTGGGTCGGACTTGACGATAAAAGGATTCGTAAAGTCGGTTAGAAAAAAATCGAACTCGGCGCCGCTCAAAGGATCTTCATTGTCGGGTATACGGTTGCTATCGAGATCCGTGAACGTGAACAGGCTGTCAAAATTTGTGTCGTGGACACGATTGACAACGAGAAAGTACTCGCTC
>JAOTUR010000357.1 GCA_029863805.1 Candidatus Krumholzibacteriia bacterium
GCCATCCTCCCGCACCGGGTGTTCCAAGGCCGCGCCGTCACCGCCAACGGCGTGTCCTGATGAATCGGTAACTGAATATGATAGGTAGTTCGGTGGGGATCTGTCACGCGGCTCGGGTGGCTAAGCAGAACGGCTTTACTCGAGGAATCCAGAGGTCGGTACAAAAAAAACCCCGGGAGGTCGTGTGCCAGGCTGGCGCCGACTCCCGCCAAGTCAGACGCTTCCAATTCGCTCAGTCACACAAACCTACCCGGGGTCCCGCTATTTTGAGCCGGGGTCATCCAACACAGCGCCCGCTGACCTCCCCCCTATGTCCTTGCCTATTTGTCAACGAAGCGGACTGACCTGTGATTGAACGACCACCGGCATCAGCTCTCACAAATCACGTACTGCTCACACACACCATTCATCTTCGGTTGTTGAGGCCGGGCGACCCAAACCCGTCACGGCCCTTCCCGCCCGGCCGCCAGCTTAAGAGGCAAGGCGCGTGCCCAAATCGTCTACGCCTTGTACAGTGTGATATAACAACATGTTACGGTACCCAGCGGCACCTTCATCCGCCTCTTTCACAACCGCCGATTCGGTCAGGCTGACCTGAAAACCGAGGACATTTTGACCGAAGAATGGCCCTTCACCCCTTGTCAGGGGCCCTCACCCGCCCTATGTTATGGAACCCCCTCGTTAATCCCCCCCTGGATGAACTTCTCATGGAGCTGACGTCGAGTCGCAGTCAGGAACCCCTTGGCGCGGAGTTGTGGCGCCAGGCGGCAGACCTCACCTTGGGCAGGGATGAGTGTGATCTATCTAACATACTTGTCCTGCTCGGCGAATCGTACCATCTCCGCACCGCCCTCTGGCTTTGTGGTGATGCTGAGCGACCGGAATTACTGGCCACCTATCCCCCGGAAGGCCTGGAGCTAGCCGACATCAGCGAAGCGGTACGCGAATGGGCCGCCGAGTTGGATGCCCCGAGTCATTTCGGTGGCGCCGCCTTAGAGGTTGCGCTGGCGACCAGTAGCCGCACGCAGCTTGTCTGGCCGCTGGCGCTGGCGGACGGCGAGCGGGCGATCTGGGTGAGCGAGGCCGACCGCGACGAGCTGCCGGACCTCACGCCGTTTGCCCAGCTGCTCCGGGTGACGCTATCGCTGCTGCGGGCCCGAGTTCGCCGACAGGAACAGGAGGAGCAGCTTCGCGACCTTCGATCAGCTCAGGAGCTGATGGGGCACATCGTCGACGCCTTGCCGGTGGGCCTCTACGTCGTGGACAAAGAGCACCGGATCGTGGCGTGGAACCGGAAGCGAGAGACGGGAACTCAAGGTGTGGCGCGAGAGGACGCGATCGGCAAGTCGGTCTTCGAGGTTCTTTATCGGCAGCCGAAGGATCGACTGAGTCGCGAACTGCACGAGGTGTTTCTAACCGACGAGATCCGGCGCTTCGAAGTCGAGTCGAGCGCCTCGGGTGAACGGCGCTACTACCGGCTGACAAAAGTCCCGATGCATGTGACGGGCACTGCCGATGTCACGCATGTGATCACGATCGGTGAAGATATCACGGAGCCAAAGCGCATTAGCGAGCGCATCCTGCACGCTGAGAAGCTCGCGGCTCTCGGGCAGATGGCCGCGGGAGTCATGCACGAGATCAACAACCCGT
This sequence comes from Candidatus Krumholzibacteriia bacterium, assembly GCA_029863805.1. GTDB lineage: Bacteria > Krumholzibacteriota > Krumholzibacteriia > WVZY01 > WVZY01 > JAOTUR01. Next base: position 1,651 of record JAOTUR010000357.1, read on the forward strand.
TGGCAACCATAACGGCCAGCGCCGAAGCGATTCAGGAACATGTGCAAGACGGTACGGAGGAAGCCGAGCTGCTTTCGATGATCGAGACCGAGGTCGATCGCTGCAAGCGTATCGCCAGAGACTTGCTCGCCTTCAGCCGGCCGCCGCCCAGCGAAAAAGGTCCCGCAGATATACAGGACACGGTGGAAGACACGCTGAAACTCCTCCAACACCACGACCGTTTCAAGAAGATCCGTGTGCAGCGTGAGTACGTTTACGACTTGCCGCTGGTCTGGGCTAATACCGAGCGACTGGTTCAAGTATTCGTAGCGCTGGCGCTGAACGCGCTCGATGCGATGGAAGATGACGGCGAGCTGCGCGTTCGTACGGAGGTGCTGGATTCGCTGGATCAAGAAATAGGTATCTCGTTCATCGACACTGGCTGCGGGATACCGCAGGCGGAGCTCTCGAAGATATTCGAGCCGTTTTACACGTCGAAGCTGCCCGGGAAAGGAACCGGCCTGGGGCTGTCGATTTGCTACGGCATCATTCAGGAACACGGTGGTCGCATCGAAGTCGATTCGACTATAGGAGCGGGCAGCAACTTTCGAATAGTGCTTCCGGCGTACCATGCTGAAAGCATGGAATCGTCTGAAGCCGACGCAACGCAATCAGGGGGGTAGACAGAGTGGCCGACGCAACGATAAGGATCCTCCTGGCGGAGGACGAGCGGAACCTCTCGCGGATCTTAGAGACCCAGCTTCGCAAGAAGGGGTTCAGCGTTGAGGTCGCCTACGACGGACGCGCCGCTGTCGAGCTACTCAAGCACAATGAGTTCGACGTCGCCTTGGTGGATCTAGTGATGCCGGAACTGGACGGGATTGGCGTGCTGCGCCAGGCAGTCGAGCTTGATGCACCGCCTGAAGTCGTGATTGTCACAGGCAACGGCACGGTGGAGACAGCTATCGCCGCCATGAAGCTCGGCGCTTATGACTACGTCACCAAGCCCTGCCGGGTCGCTGAGTTGGAGATGTTGGTGCGCCGCGCCAACGAGAAGCGCCGGCTTTCTATGGAGAACGTCCGGCTCCAGACGCGTCTCTCGCGCCGGGAAGAGTTCCCCGAGATCGTAACGGCCAGCCCAGCGATGATGGAGGTACTCGATTTATCGCGGAAGGTCGCCACTTCCAACAGCGCCGTCTTGATCACCGGTGAAAGCGGCACGGGCAAGGAACTCGTCGCGCGCGCTATCCATCGACTCTCCACGCGCGGCGAGGGACCTCTGACCGACATCAACTGCGCGGCGATCCAGGACAACCTGCTGGAATCGGAGTTGTTCGGTCACGAGCGTGGCGCTTTCACCGGCGCCATGACCCGGAAGCTTGGACTGTTCGAACTGGCGGATGGCGGCACGTTATTCATGGATGAGATCGCTGAACTGGCACCGCGCCTGCAATCGAAGCTGTTGCGGGCTCTGGAAAACGGCGAGTTCTTCCGCGTCGGCGGTACCCAGAAGGTCCGCACCGACCTCCGCTTACTGGCCGCCACCAACCGTGATCTCGACAGCGAAGTGGCGGAAGGTAACTTCCGTGAAGACCT
>JAOTUR010000358.1 GCA_029863805.1 Candidatus Krumholzibacteriia bacterium
GACAGAACTACAATGCCTATCTGGAGCACTGGGGCAACGCCGATGTCTCCATCACCCATGTCGAAGACGCTCGCAAGCGATTGCAGCGGCTTGACCAACAGATGTAAAGCACCCAACGCACGTCAGACTTTGTTATCAGGAGTTGTATCGAGCAGAGTGTGACGGCTCCAGCGCCAAATCTACTCCCGCTGCGGGAGTAGATTTTTTTGACACGATGCGAGGTCGGTTGTAACCATCCCTTGAGCCTCGGGGCCGGGCCACATCTCGTTCCGCAAAAAGAATCTAAGTCTCTTTACTCTCCGGGCCTTGTGCACTAGAATGTCGCAATTACCCGTGGATCAGGCGAGGACGGAGATATGACCCAACTCCCTCAAATGACAGACGAACATCGGGGACACCCGAAAGAAATCTGGATTCTGTTCATCGTCGAGATGTGGGAGCGCTTCAGTTACTACGGTATGCGCTCGCTGCTCATCTTCTACATGACGAAGACCTTCCTCTTCGGCGATGACAAGTCGTACGCGATCTACGGCAGCTATACCGCGCTGGTGTATCTCACGCCCGTGTTCGGTGGCATCGTGGCCGACCGGCTGCTCGGCTACCGCAAGGCCGTGACCGTGGGAGCGCTCCTGATGGCCATGGGACACTTCTGCATGGCCATTCAAACCACACCCGTGTTCTACCTCGCTCTATCGCTCCTGATCATCGGCAACGGATTCTTCAAACCCAACATGTCAACAGTGGTGGGCAAGCTGTATAAGGAGGGCGACCCACGGCGGGATGGCGGCTACACCATCTTCTACATGGGCGTGAACGTCGGGGCAGCGCTGGCTCCCATTGCGTGTGGACTGGTGGGCGATCGGTTCGGATTGCACTGGGGCTTTACGCTGGCCGGTTTCGGGATGGTCACGGGGCTCCTCGTTTTTCTCTCGGCGCAGAAGCGCTTCGCCGCGATCGCCGACCCACCCAACCCCGAAAGCCTCAAGCGCACGGTCATGCCGCTGGTCAGCAAAGAGACACTGATCTATATCGGTGGTGCGGTTGCCGTCGCCCTGACCTGGAAACTGATCCAGCTCCCGGAACTCGTCGGCTGGATGCTGATCATCCTCGGCGGGGGCATGTTTGCCGGCGTGCTCGCGTACTCGCTCACGCGGGAGCACATCTCGCGCGACCGGCTATGGGTGGCCCTTGGGCTCACCGCGGTTGCGGTCGTCTTCTGGGCGTTCTTCGAGCAGGCCGGTAGTTCGATGAATCTCTTCGCCGACCGCAACGTCAACAAAGTCGTTCTGGGCTTCGAAGTGCCGGCACCGGTGATGCAGTCGATCAACCCCATCTTTATCATTCTGCTGGGACCCTTGTTCGCGTGGCTGTGGGTGGCGCTCGATGCGCGCAAACTAAACCCATCGATTCCGCTGAAGTTCGGGCTCGGCATCATCCAGCTCGGTTTGGGATTCATAGCCCTTTACTATGGGGCATCCATCTCGCAGGAGGACGGTACGGTTGCGCTGTACTGGCTGGTGCTCGGGTATCTGCTCCACACCACCGGTGAGTTGTGCCTGTCGCCGGTGGGTCTGTCGATGATCTCCAAGCTCGCGCCGCCGAACATGGGGGCAATGATGATGGGGATGTGGTATTTGTCGATCGCGTTTGCTCAGTACGCAGCCGGCCTCATCGCACAATTAACCGGGGTAAGCGGTGAGGAAGTGGGCGCGACCGCTGAGTTTAGCGCCGTTGACACGGTGATGGTCTACGGCAATGTGTTCGGCAAGATTGCGATTGTGGCGGTGGTGGTGGGAATCCTCACTTCGCTATTCGCCCCGCTGATCAACAAGGGCACGCATGGCGTAAAGTAACGAGCGCGAGCGGCCGCCGTAACATTGACATATCGTTAATAAACAGGTAAAATAGGCGATGTAAGGGGGTGTGCCATGCAAGGCTGGTTCTCCAGATATCGAGTGTGTTTCACCATCGCTTTTTTTATCCCACTTCTCACAGTCCTTTTCTTTGCGGGTTGTGCCGGGGATCCGCCGGTTCTGCCGAGCGACACGGATGGGGCAGGTGGCGGCAGAGCAGCCAACACCCCGCCGACGGAATCCCACAACGGCGCGCATCTGGACATCCGTCCGGGGTCGTGTCCAAACCCCCTGAACTTGAAGGCCCACGGCGTGCTGCCGGTGGCGGTTCTCGGCAGCGGTGATTTCGATGTCGACGACATCGATGTGACTTCTCTGCGGCTGCAGGGGGTCGAGGCCATGCGCAGTAGTATCGAGGATGTCGCCACGCCGGTGGCATACAACGACAACTGCGATTGCACGCCACAGGGCCCCGACAGTTTCCCGGATCTGGTGCTACACTTCCGCGTCCAGGACATTGCGATCGCGTTGGGGCCGATCTCGTCTTTTCAGCCGGTGAGGGTGACGCTCACGGGGCGTCTGCTGGATGGGACTCCGTTTGCGGCGAGCGATTGTGTGAAGATCGTCGGCAGGCAAGAACTCCCCGAGATTCGCTTCGCCACAAATATTAGAAACGTCATCACGCCCTACAACCCCACGGCGCTGGATACCGTGGGGATGTTCAGGCCTTTTGCGATTTCCTATCATGGGATCGCGGCTCAGGGGAAGATCGACGCATACCGCTTCTTCTCGCTCACACCCGGTGTCGAGCTCGATGGTGCAAACGTCTGGTCGACCGATCTCTCGGATACCGTTCGGGTCTTTGCCAACATCGACCCGCAGGCCATACCCAGCGGTATCTTTCGCCTCGCCGTCCAGTGCCGGGATAGCAAGGGTGCCGTATCCTTGGTGGACGCGGCCACGTTCCGGCAGGGCGTGTGCCAGGTAGTGATCAACTTCGAGCCGGATACCGAGTTGTTCCAGGTTTTGAACACCTACGAAGTGGGAGGCAGCTGGTTTACCGAGGCGGTTGACTTCTCGGACGAGACTCCCGACACGGTGCCGTACCGAAGTTGGGTCACGCTTTTCTATAGGGGATCGGATAGGAGGTCAAACAGCGGTGCCCTTCTCGACAGCTCGTTGTGCCAGGATGTGGTAAACGAATGTCTCAGGTACCAGGTCGGTTTTACCAGCCGCTCCGATCAGATCCCGGGTTTCAGCTTTACGTCTCGGTGGCTTCCCGACGGTGGTGAAGACAACAATGAGTTTGGTACAGCGGATTCGACCAGCATGAATATGGGGACCGTCGAGTACGACTTACGAGTCAGG
>JAOTUR010000359.1 GCA_029863805.1 Candidatus Krumholzibacteriia bacterium
CCGGATTCACGAGAGCGCTACCTGCGAGGTTCGAGAGACATTAGAACGTTCGCCCACCAGCGGCCTGAGATCATTCTGGGGTACTTCCAGAAGACATTCGGACTGGGGGAGCTTTTGACCGTCACCGTTCGCAATGATCCGCCGGATGCCGGTGACGTCCAGGTCAATTCAATTACGCCACAGCACTACCCGTGGAGCGGTCGATATTTCGAGAATATGCTGGTGACGATAACGGCGAAGCCAAGAGAAGGTTTTGAGTTTTTGAGATGGACCGATCCGGCGCTGGGTAGGAACCCGAAGGTCAGTTTGGAAGTGGGCCAAGTGGCCGAACTGGTCGCCGTTTACGGGCGACGAAGCGGCAATAAGCGTTAAGGTGCGTGTGTTGTCAGGAAAGCCCGTGCGGCGCGCTTTGGCGTTGATAGCTGTCAGGGGTTAGGACTTGCTACACCGAAAGCGGTTGCAAGTCTTGGTTTGGGTTAGTAGACTAATCACACAAGATCCAAGTAAACACCCACAGCTATTTAATTCGCTTCCGTTAAGCTTTCGTGCCCCCGTAGCTCAGTTGGATAGAGCACCGGTTTCCTAAACCGGGTGTCGTGCGTTCGAATCGCGCCGGGGGCACCATATTTTTCAACGACTTCGGTGCTCGACCCATCCGTCACTTTTTTGTTCATCTGCCCACTAATCTGCCACCTTGCTTTTGACTCAGCAGCACGTTGACCGCATTCCGCTTGGTCTCGGGGGTAGGGTGCGCGTAGCGCATTGTCGTGGTGACGTCGGCGTGCCCCATCAGGTCTTTCACGGCCACCAGGTCAACGCCACCTAGGACTAAATTTGTCGCGAAGGTGTCTCTCACGTCGTGAAACCGGCGGGGGAAGGATACCGGCAAGACGGATTGCCGTTTGAAACAATCGGTTGACCCTTTATATGGCTTGGAGCTCTGCTCGGCCTCGAGTGCCACAAGGACAACGGTGAAAGGTCAATACAAAGTCCCGGCAGACACTTGACAGCGCGGCGGACTGGGGTATATTATGTTCCAACGCCTACTCATTATTCAGGAGGGACTACATGCGAAAACTGGCTCTGGCAGCGCTCGCCGTGATGTTCATGTCGAGCACCGCACTTGCAACCGATACTTTTATGATCGATGGCAATCACTCGTCGATCGGTTTCAGTGTCAAACACATGGTTATTAGTAAGGTAAAGGGTACTTTCGGCGAGTTCGAAGGTATGATTATGTATGACGAAGCGAACATGAAGAACTCGAGCGTGTCGGTCACGATCAAGACCGCCAGCATCAGCACAGCCAACGACGACCGCGATGGTCACATCAAAGGTGACGAGTTTCTCGATGCCGCGAAGCATCCGGAGATCAAATTCCACAGCACGAAGGTTATGCCGAAGGGCGATGGGTTCGTCGCGGTGGGAGACCTGACCATTCGGGGCGTGACCAAAAGCGTACAGTTGCCATTCAACTTTAACGGCGTGATCACCGATCCATGGGGTAACACGCGTATGGGTGCGGACGCAACGCTCAAGATCAACCGTCATGATTTCGGCGTCAGTTGGAGCGAAAAGCTAGACAACGGCGGCCTTGTCGTCGGCAATGAAGTTTTCATAGACATTCAGCTCGAAGCGGTGAAGAAAAAGGGGTAGCGAACAGCTAGGGTGGCGCTTTCGAAGGCGGGCTTTCGGGCCCGCCTTTTCTCTATAGATCCTCATATTCCCGGTCTGGCAGCTTCGAGGAGCGGCGTTGATTCTCATCTGCCACTTCTTCTGGACCATCCTCGATTTCAAGCTCTGCTGAGCCGCAAGTAGACTAGACACGCAAACGGCGGTGTGTAGCAATTTATGTAGCACCGCGCGTCAAAGTGCGCAGTTGAATGAGGACTATTTGTTGATGGAGACTTGAGTTAGCGTGTTAGTTGCCGTCAATTTACACCCGATTTCCTAAACCGGGTGTCGGACGTCCGAGTCGTCTCGGGGGCACCACTGACTTCTTTTTGCTGCCGTTCGATGCAACGCGTTTATCACCGCGAAGCGCTCGCAAAAGTAAGTCCATAGATAAGCGGTGGGTTAAAGGGTTCTGCCAACGGAAGCTGTTTGAGGTGGCGTAATTGCTCTGACCGCAACAGGTTCCGATAAACAGTCATCATGCCGCGGCGGTTGGTGCGTTGCGGTTTTTTACAAGTTAGGTAGAGGTGGTATGCCCCTGAAGCACGATGACTCGCCATCGGATCGTCATTCACGTCATGACACCGCGACCTGGTTCGAAATCTCCGCTGTTGTTGCGACAGCTGCACTGCATCTCCTGCTGCGCACTAGAGGAGCTACCGCGCTCTTCATTGCTCTCGCCAGTGTGTTCTGGGCGGTGTATATCGCTCTGCACGTGCGGCAGGACGCCACAGCGTGGACTCGCTGGGGTTTTCGTACCGATAATCTGCGCAGTGCCTTCAAAGGGCCAACGGTCCTGTTCATCCTGGCGAGCAGTGCCATGGGCACGTACGGCGTGATCGCTGGTACGCTCGTCTGGCACTGGCATCTGCTGCTCTTGTTGTTGCTCTATCCCCTGTGGGGGATACTCCAACAGTTCTTGGTGCAAGCCCTTGTTGTCGCCAATCTCGCGAAGATGTCTCCTCGGCATGGAAGGACCCTGGCCATCCCCATAGGGGCCGTCCTGTTCGGTGCTATCCATTATCCCTCTCCATTGTTGATGCTCGCCACCAGCGGCCTGGGGTGTTTTTTTATTCTGTGGTATTTACGCTATCGTAACCTCTGGCCCCTGGGTCTGTATCACGGGTGGCTCGGGACTTTTTTTTATCTCTGGGTCCTTGGCCGTGATCCTTGGTTTGACGTATTCGGGAGATGGCTGCCTTCCGCGACATGAGAGGCACGGAGACAAGGGATTCGCAATCTGGCAAAGGAAAAAGCTGTGAAAACCGGTTTGGGGATCCATTATTTGAGGCGACTTACAACCTTCGAACCGCGGGTGTCAACCCGGGACCCAAGTGGGAGCTCCTTGTTCGATGCAAACGTTCAGCAAATCGCGTCAATTCACTCTTCTTGGACACCCGTGGGCTTCGAGCGCAACTTCTAGAGCTCAATTCCACTATTTCAGCAGTGTCGCGCGCCTGACGATCACGGACTCGGCACTCTCCAGACGAAAGAAGTAAACACCGCTTGGCAACCCGTGCGCTGTCCATTCGATTTCGTGCGC
>JAOTUR010000360.1 GCA_029863805.1 Candidatus Krumholzibacteriia bacterium
GAGCATTGCATGACAAATGGCAGATGGAAAGCATGGGCCAGTTCACTAAAAAGCAACACGTATGCTTTATACCTCGCGTCGCGAGATGCCCGGGTTCCGCTCTTGGCGAAAATCATCATTGGCGTCATCGTGGCGTACGCGTTGAGTCCGATCGACCTGATACCCGATTTTATTCCAATCGTCGGCTATCTCGACGATCTTCTCTTGTTGCCACTGGGCATTTGGCTGGCCATTCGCATGGTTCCGGATGAGGTGTGGACAGAATGCCAGGCACAAGCGGTAAGGCGAATTTCCGAATTGCCGTGCAGCCGTTGGGCCGGGTTGGCCATTGTGCTCGTCTGGCTTGTCGCGACCGTAGTTTTCGTCCTGTGGGCGCGCGAACTTACCGCTGGGTTATAAGCCCCCGACACGTGAAATCGTCGGGAGACAAACTGTTCCAAGCGTTAAGCGCTGATTGTCTTATTGCACAACTTTCCGCTTTTGACATCGATGGAGGGCAGTGATAGCTTATTCCGGCTACACCGCAAGGTGATTCAACAACATTGATTTATGAACAAGGTGGGCACCATGAAAAAAAGTTTGATCCTTTTCGCAGCAGCCATGTTATTTACAACATCACAGGTTCGTGCCGAAGACATCACAGAGGGTACAGTCCTGGCGTTCGATCGCAAGGCCAACATACTGGTCTTTACCGACAAGACCGTCTGGCCACTCGAGAAACTAAAAGTGCCGTTGGCGGAGGATTTGAAAGCCGGCGATCGTATTGAAGTTAGATACGATTCCAACGAGGACGACGGCGTAACGGCAATATTTTCAATAAAGGTCCTATCTCAGTAAGCCGGCGCGGGAGCCCCCGAGTTTTTCTAGCTCACGCTTTCGGTTCAGCCGCGCCTACGGCACTTGCCGCGGCGTTGTTACAACGCCACACCGAATAACCCTCGCTTAGAGAACAATTTTCTCTGGTATTGGCGTTTATTGTTCTTTTGCGTTCTTCGTAGTTGCTTTTCGATGGATGGGGGCGACGTTGGCGAGGTCATATTACGAGTTCTCTAAGGCGATCAAGCTTGAGGGCCAGGGGTACCCTTGTCAGACTTTGGTCAGTATACCGACCGCATCTTCGGCTTCGCCGCGGGCGAGCCGGTATCCCAAGGTTGGCAGAACGAAGCGTTGAGGAGTATCACACATGAAACCACAGACGTAAGCAACGCCGGTCATCGCTATTGATGTCTCCAAACGCATGCTCGATTGCGCTCTTTATATCCCTTCAATGAGTTAGTGTGCTGCGTCTCCGTAATTGGAGCAGTGCCCAAAAGAGGCTAATTATGCAGATCCGAGTCGGTTACGAGTTAGTCTACGATTGCCCGCAGCCGACGCCTATGCTGCTGACCCTAAATATCCATTTTACGCGCGCCTCCGATATCGTCGTTCCCGATCACCTCATCACCAGCCCGTCCATTCCGATTACCGCCTATCGTGATACCTTCGGTAACTGGTGCAGCCGAATCGTGGCCCCAACGGGTGAGATCCGGCTTTCAGCCGATGCGGTGGTCAACGATAAGGGTGAGCCGGACGTGGTCGCCGCCTCGGCACATCAACAACCGGTACAAGATCTTCCCGAGGAGACCCTGGTGTTCCTCCTGGGAAGCCGGTATTGCGAAACCGACCTGCTGTCCGAGGCCGCTTGGAAACTATTCGACAAATCGCCCGCTGGATGGGGACGCGTTCAGGCCATCTGTGATTTTGTCCATCAACATATCGCTTTCGGCTACGAGCACGCTCGCGCAACAAAAACGGCCTGGGAAGCTTTCAACGAGGGGGCCGGTGTGTGCCGTGATTACACGCATCTGGCCATCACTTTCTGCCGCTGCATGAACATTCCCGCGCGCTACTGCACCGGTTACCTGAGCGATATCGGAATGGCGCCCCCGTACGATCCGATGGATTTTGCCGCTTGGTTCGAGGCATATCTTGACGGCCAGTGGTACACGTTCGATGCTCGCAACAACGTGCCGCGTATCGGTCGAGTGCTGATCGCGCGAGGCCGCGATGCCGCTGATGTCCCGATCAGCAACACATTCGGCCCCAATACGTTACAAACGTTCAGGGTCTGGGCGGATGAAGTGAGCGATCCGACTCCCTAGTCACACGTCCGGCACAGAAATCAGACGCCACCCACCGGTGCAGTCAAGGGACAAGGGCTCAGAGCTTACAATCCGGTGTCTGCCGACGCGCGCGATGCAGCTAAAGTTTCGCTGTGGACACTTACCCAAACGGGTCATTAGCGTAAATGCCGCAAAACGAGGTGCTGAATGCTGGTAAAAAAAGTGTTGACCGAGAGTGGAAATCCACCGATTACCCTGGAATCGAACGCAGCCTTTTCCGTAGCAGCGAGGCGGGTGGCCGTTCGTCGGTTGTACGTTTGGCCAAAGGATCTTGCTTCCCCCGCCATACCCACCATGGCACCGAGGAGGTTGTGGTCCTTTCGGGGAGAGTCAGCATCGGCAGCGTCGACTTGGAGAAAGGGGACTATTTATTTACCGGCGCCGGCGAAGAGCACGATGTGGTAGCCCTCTCGGATGCGGTGATTTTCGTTTCCTCGGAGAAGGCAACGCCCTTAGTCGGCACGTAGCCGAGCACAACAAGGGGAGCTTATTCCTTCTTGTACGTTACCTTTAAAACCTCGCCGACGGAAGAATGTGGGCTCAGTGGCAACGCCGGCTCACACTGGCGCCCTATGGCGGGTTGCGTTAATCTATCCCCTCCATCCGCGTGACTGTAAATGCGGAGCCATGCGTAAGGCGGTTTGATGCATCCGATTGTCCGTCCAATCGCTGTATGCGTTTTCTTTCCCCTCACGTATGGAGGCGTTTGTGCGGCTGACGTCCCAACATCCAAACCCGGCGCGTTAGATGGCCTCCAGTTTAAAGGCGAAACAGGCGAGCAAGGAAAAGGGGTCCATCACGAAGACGTGATCACTTTTGAGGATGGACAGTTTCGATCCCTCGATTGCGAGAATTGGGGTTTCGGCCCGGCAGCGTACACCGTCGTTGATGGTGATGCTGGGTCCGAAGGGCGCATTAGTCGTATATCTTTGTACGCTGGTTGCGCTGACCATCAGTTTTGGTCTTGGCCGACTCTTACCAGCACGTCTTCTGGTTTCGCTTCTGCGCTGGTTAACCCTGACACGCGCATCGACGTTGCTACAGGAT
>JAOTUR010000072.1 GCA_029863805.1 Candidatus Krumholzibacteriia bacterium
AGCGCGGAATATCGAACTTACAGAACAAAAGGCAACGACTGGCTGCTCGAACGGCTCGATACGCCGCAAGTGGACTGGTTGCAGGACCCGATCGAACCAATGCTTGCCAACAGCACCGGAGAAGTACCCGAGTCCGGGGACTATCTGTACGAAGTAAAATGGGATGGGATCAGGGCCCTGATCTCTGTCGACGAGGGAGGGGTGAGAATACTCACACGCACTCAGCGCGACGTCACCGAACAGTTCCCCGAACTGTTGGTTCCTGAACGGTCGTTCAGAGCCTCGTCACTTCTGCTCGATACCGAGATCGTGTGTCTCGACGACAACGGCAAACCGATTTTCAAGGACGTGATCAACCGTATGCGACAGGCCAGCGAATCTGCGGTCAAACGTGGCGTGGCGAGGCACCCGGCTGTGTGTTACGTCTTCGACTGTCTCTATCTGGATGGACGTCCGATTGTCTCAGAGTCGCTCGAGCGCCGGCGCGAGTGGATGGAGGATGCGATCCGCAAAGGAACGCCGTACCGTATTAGCGAGGCGGTGGCAGAGGGTGCGCGGCTCTTCGAGGCGGCGAGGCGGATGGGTCTGGAAGGAATCGTGGCTAAAGAGCGGGGCAGCAAGTACTTTCCGGGAAAACGCACTTCGCAATGGTTGAAGATCAAGTCGCGCCAAACGACGGAGTGTGTAATCATCGGCTACACTAGGGGAAAAGGCGACCGGGCGCCGACTTTTGGGGCACTACATCTTGCGCGATACAGGGGCCGACATCTACACTATGTGGGCAAAGTGGGAACGGGGTTCGACGGCCGGCTGCTCAAAAACATCTTGACTGAATTAAAAAAGGTCGGTGAAGCTAAAAGGCCAGTAAAGGAGAAACCCTTGGATGACGCCCACACGGTGTGGCTAGAGCCGAGGTTGTTTTGCGAGGTCCAGTATGCCTCGTTCACCAACAAGGGAACTCTTCGCGAACCGGTGTTCGTTAGGTTGCGACCCGATTTGACCGTAGACTGATAGACGATTATTTTGGTGATATAGAGCACTGTCGCCCACAGCAGTGCTCTTAGAACGATGATCCAACAGCTAGGAGAGTCGATATGAAGACGCTGCGATCCCTCTGGAAAGGCCACATTCGGTTTTCACTCGTTACCATCCCCATCCGCATTTACAACGCGGTTGATACGGCTCAAACCGTTCGATTCAACCAGCTCCATAAGGAGTGCAGTGGACGCGTGGGTTACGATAAGCGTTGTAAGAAATGCAACAAGGTTGTGAGCAACGAGGACATTGTCAAGGGCTACCAGTACGAGCCTGACCAATACGTGGTCTTTGAAAAAAACGACATCGACAAGGTAAAGCTCAACAGCACAAAGGTCATCGAGATAGAGGGTTTTGTCGACGCCGGGGAGATTCATCCAACGCTTTATGAGGCCCCGTATTTCGCAGGCCCCGACGGCGAGGTGGCGGCGAAAACCTATGCCCTGTTGGGAGCAGCCCTCAAAGACAGTGGCAAAATGGGGATCGGGAAGGTTGTACTTCGCGACCGGGAGGACATCGTGGCCATCGCTCCTCACGGCGGCGGACTTCTCCTCCACCGACTGCGATACCCCGCGGAAATAAAAAGCATGGGAGACGTTCCGCTGATCGATGATGGCATTAAAACCGACAAGGAGGAGCTCAAGCTTGCCAAGAGTCTCGTCGACTCCATGGCCACATCGCTGGGGCGGATCGAGATGAAAGATGGATACCACGGCGCCCTCCGCGAGATGATCCAGGCTAAAATCGAGGGTAAGGAGATAGTTACCGTTGAGGAGGAAGACAAACCGGTTGTTGACATCATGACGGCCCTGAAACAAAGCATCGAACAGGCCAAGACCAAGAAGAAGCCTATGGTCAAGGCCACGGGCAAGAAGACCGGCCAAAAGGCCGGCCGGACTTCTGCAAAAAAGGTCACAAAAAAAGCGTCCAGCAAAATCAAATCTAAGAAACGTAAGACCGCCTAGTCATGTCTGAGCCGCAGGATCCTGTGAACAACGTTATTCGCTTCCCAGTGGAAGGCTTACGCAAGTTTGGGTTCAAACGGGCCAAGAGACGTCGCCGCTCCGCGATGGAAAACAAGGGGCAGTTGAATCTCTTTGAGAACCCCTCTGGAGAGGTACTAAGGCTACCCACAGGTATAAGCTCTTTTGAAGAAGCTCTGCTGCTGGACGAGCGAGGCGGCCAAGGCGCTGCGCAAGCGTACCGCAAGGCCATCGATGATGGTGATTGCGTTGCCGACGCCTACTGCAATCTTGGCATCATGCAGTCAAGACGCGGACACGCCGCCAAAGCTTTTGACTCCTTTACAAACTCTCTGACGTACGAACCACGGCACTTCGAGTCGCACTACAACATGGCCAACTTATATTTCGAAGAGGGCGACCTGCGGCTGGCAAGAACTCACTACCAAATAGCCGTGTCGATCGCACCCGATTTTCCGAATGTTTATTTCAACTTGGGACTGGTTCATGCGATGAACCAAGATCTTCAGTCAGCGATCGAGGCTCTGTCCATGTACAAGAGTCTGGCGGTAAATGACGACCTGCGAATCGCCGAGGAGTTATTGATGACTCTAAGAAAGTCTGTGTCCAACAAACCACCCGATCATTGAACCAGCACCCGCACTTATGATTGACCATGCCCAACTGGGGACGACCGCCGTCCGATAACCGGGCCAATCGTAGCATACCCAGTGCATCCACAAACGGCTTCCAAAACCTGGCTACCGTTCACAGACTTGAATCAATCGCGTGATATGCGCGAGGTGGTGGTCGTCATGCTCCGCCACAAAAAACGCAAGATCCAAGACCCGCATCGGTTGTTGCAGGCGGGGATGGAGTGCCGCACGCACGACCGAGCTTTCGTCATATGAATCCAAACGGTCGACCATCTCCAGCCGTGCCAAACGAAAGCCCTCCACGATCGTGTCGATCGAGCTTGTGTTGTGCTGCGCCTCGTGGGTTCTTTGATTCTCGAGATCCGCGGGACGCAATTGCTGACGGCCCGCCTCAAAGTCCTCGAGGCGGCCCATCCACAGCGACTCCAAATCCCACAGGTGCCCGGCATGCTCCTGTATCGACCACCCTGCGCCGTTTCTCTGTGCGAGAACTCGCTGCGAGAGACCGAGGATTCGTTCTTCGAGTCTCGCCGGCCCCCCTCTTACCCGCTCAACGACATTGGGATACATCCACGCAGGTAGATCGAGCACGAACTCACGGTCAAACCACCGGTACAGCCGCATTGCCTTGCACCTCTATTTGCTTTACGCTGTGGCAGAAGTGATTTATCATCCTACTTGCTCAGACTCGGTCACTGTAACTTCACGCGGTACGGGGCAAATTGATGGTTTGCCCAAGCCCGTGCTAGCTTTCTACCTGCTCATGCAGGGATCGCCAATACAGACCTAAAGGGGGAGACACTTGTGAGAAAGATCGCGCTCGCTTTTTCGTTTATTGTTCTGAATGCTTGCCTTGTATCACCCGCTGCCCTGGCTCAGGAGGCAAAACCAATTCAAGTCGCGCTTTGGAATCCCGTTCAGATCTTTGACCAGGATACATCGATCCATGGCTTTCGTCTAAATATTCTCTACGGTGCCAACCAGGATGTGTTTGGTTTCGATTTAGGCATCGTCAATCGCAATATGGCCGATTTCAAAGGAGTTCAGTGGTGTCTGGTGGGAATGACGGGCGGCGATTTTTCGGGTTGGCAAGATGCTGTTGTGGGCATTGTGGACGGTCGCATGACTGGTGTGCAATCTGGATTCTTCAATTCAAGCAACGAGGGCCAAGGCCTCCAGCTTGGTTGGATAAATATAAGCAAATCTTTTGAAGGGCTTCAGCTTGGCCTGTTCAACTTGACGGATGACCTGCACGGCCTCCAAATCGGCATACTGAATGTCGTAAAGAATAAGGACAGGTTACCGATTTTCCCCATCGTCAACTGGTCTTTCTAACCGTACCACTTATCTCATTCGACTTCGCCGGAGAACATGCCACGGTAATGCCGATACCAATCACTCTCAAATCGCTCCTAGGGGTCGTACAATCGCTTTAGTCTCAAAAACTCGGCAAACTGCGGATAGCAAGCCTCGACATGATGCTTTCTCGCGAACTTGTGGACGAACTTTCTCCGGTCTAACACAGACTCTCCCCGTCTGGGTGGGCAAACAACAAGGCTTAGACACAGAGCCCGAGCAACGAGTGCCGGGCAACACATGACGACTCAACCCGCCGCGGGCAGGGATCGCAAAAGGATCCTACCACGCGCCATATATCCGTGCGGCCAGTGGGTTCAGTTGGAGCGACCGATCTGCGAAAGTATCATATTTCTCATCCCTTCCTGCGGCCTTTGCGATAACCGACGCCCTGTAGAC
Source organism: Candidatus Krumholzibacteriia bacterium (assembly GCA_029863805.1). Taxonomy (GTDB): domain Bacteria; phylum Krumholzibacteriota; class Krumholzibacteriia; order WVZY01; family WVZY01; genus JAOTUR01. The sequence goes on from JAOTUR010000072.1 coordinate 4,409, forward strand.
GATCCTGGGGTCTGTGGTTCGCTTTCTCAGCGCCAGCGAAATCGACGACCACGCCAGATCGTATTGCTGGTTCGCCTTATATGCCCTTGCCAGCAGTTCATACACATAGATGTCACGACGCTTTTTCTTTTCTGACTGTGCGAGCTCCAACGCTCTCTCCGGTTCGATATCCCAATCGAGTAGGAATTCTATATAGCACCGAGCGATGAGGTCAAAATATTCCACCGACCATTTGTCATAGCCAGCGACAGCGAGCTGTACCAACGAGTCGGCCGACACATGTTCACCCCGACTCGCGTAGAATCTCGCCAGCATGGACTTGTAGAAGGGATGCGGAGAGAGAGACGCCAGCTTTGCATATATCTGCTCCGCCTCGACCGGCCTGCCGGATACGCGCAAAATGTCGGCTCGTAAGGCAAGGTAACGCGCCCTACCTGGCAAATACACTAACGACCGCCCGCTGCTCTCGAGAGCTGCCTCGATGTAACCATGTGCGAAGAATAACTGGGCGAGCTGTGCGTGCGCATCGCCAACATCCCTGTCGGCAATATCTCCCCGCTCGGTCTCGGCAATGGCACGATCTAAGTATTCGACCGCCTCTTCGAAACTCCCAAACATGGTTTTTTCACGAGCGATTCGTCTCAGCGAGGCAAAACCCTCGTCGAGCCGGTACATCACTTGGTAGCAAGAATCGGCGCTTCGGTATTTGCCCGACTCGAGAAACGCGTCGCCCAGCATCCCCCAAGCGTCTGCTTGATAAGGACTTTCGCGAATCGCGCGGGTAAGCAAACCTACGGCCTCGTCAAACTGGCAGCGTATCGCTGTGACTTTTGCCAGCTGGATCAAGGCGGGCGCGGTGGAATCACCGCTCAACGCCTGTTGCGCCGCGGACTCCGCCAGTGACGACAGGGTGACGTCATCGGAATCTTTATACTGTTCGAGATACTCCTCGCTGATTTCGATCCAGTGCGCAGACGAATTCTCCTGCGACTGTCCTCCGTCGCCGACGGCACGCTTGCCACCGTCGTCCCCTTGTTCATCGCAACACATCAGGAACACCGCAACAATAAGAAGAAGCCATTTCTGGAAGTTCATAAGCACCCCGTGATTCGCGGTGGCACGGCCTCCACCCTGTCCAAAACTTTTTTAGCGACGGCGGTTACCTCCCAAATATATCGCAGCAAGCGTCAGCAACGCCCCGAAAAAGTCCTGGCCATCGGTTGGCCGCGAAAACAATAGCACATCCCACAAGAATGCAAGTGTGGGTTGTAGAAGCAAAATCAGCCCGGCGCGCGAGGCCTCTACTTTGACCAGTCCTCGACTGATGACGATCCAACCTAGACCCTGGCACAGGACCCCGTAAGCAATCATCGATAACCAGCTCTGCACATCCGGTATTCGAAAACTCTCGGCAATCGTCCTGCTCTCGACGCCCATGATTGCCGCTGTAAAAAGCGAAATAACGGCAAGATTAGCGGCTGCCGACAATCGCATGGATCCGGATTGCGATTTCTGAATAATGAGCAGGTAGCCAGCATAGGTCACAGCGGTCGCGACGCCGAACAGCACACCATGCCTGTAACCTCTATCCAACTGCTGCCAGTCAACACCTACCAGTATGAATAATCCCATCAGCGCCAGGGGTACCGACACCAGGAACTTCCAGTCAATTTTCTCTTTGAAGATTAAGATACCAAAGGCGGCGAGAAAAAATACCTGCAGGTTGCCCATCATCGTTGCCAAACCAGGACCGATGTGTAAGATCGCGCGATGCCAAAAGCTAAGATCCGCCGCGAAGAAAATCGCGCACGCCACGGCAAGCAAAAAAGGCCTCCGACCTTTCCACAGTGGGTCGCCGCGCGCGATAACAACGATAAGCAGGAACACGCCACCAAACAGGTTGCGATAGAACCCCGCCACCGTCGGACCAATGTGAGCCAACTTTACGAATACCGGTGAGAAGCTGATCATTGTGGCACCCGCGAGCAACTGTGCAACTCCCAACTGGTAGTCTCGTGTTTTTGATTCTGTTCTCGATGGCATTTTTTACACGATGGTTCGAGGTCTGTGGTGACTCCTGCGTAACTTCGAATCCAGAATGTTAGTCGATCGGTGGATCACTTCGCAAGTAAACAAAACTTGTTACATCACACAAGATTTTCTATACTGGTTGCAAATTCGACACTGCGTGCTTGGATTGGACAGGATGAATATCTCTTTTGGTAGATTAACAGGAGCCCACGCCGGTGTGGTGGTCGGTGTGACTCTGTACGGTTTTGTCCTCCTAGTCGGGATTATCGGGTTCTCGATCATCGAGCACTGGAACGTCCTCGACTCTTTTTATATGACAATCATATCCATTACTACTGTGGGCTACGGCGAAATCAATCCGCTCTCTTCCACCGGCCGTGTCTTTACCAGTCTGATTATCTTCGCTGGGCTGGGTACGGTCTTTTACACCAGCACCATGCTGGGGCGTGTCATCCTCGAGGGTGAGATCCGCGGGACCATACGGAGGAGGAACATGAGGAATAGAATCAGTAAGCTGCGAGACCACAGCATCGTATGCGGCTTTGGCCGAACAGGGCGTATCGTCGCCGAGGCGCTGCACCAGGATGGATTTCCCTTTTGCGTCGTGGAGATCGACCGGGAAAACCAGGCTGCACTCGACGAGTACGGGTACCTTCATCTTATGGGCGATTCTACCGAGGAGTCGATGCTGGTAGAGGCAGGAATCCGCCATGCTGGCTCCGTGATGGCGCTTTTGTCCTCCGATGCCGACAACCTTTATCTGACCATGATGGCGAGGGAGTTGAATCCGCGGGTTAGAATCGTCGCCAGAGCACTCGACGACATGGCGGAACGGCGACTAAAGCGGGGAGGTGCGGATCATGTAGTTCCAACATACCAAATCGCCGGGCTGAGAGTAATTCAGGCTGCCGTTCGTCCGACAATAAATGAGTTCATCGACCTGGTCACAGACCGTGAACAGCTGTCGCTGGTCCTGGAAGAAGTGAAGGTTGAGCAAGGCTCGCCATTGGCCGGCCAGTCGCTCAAGGAAGCCGGCGTCCGAAATAACTACGGAGTGATCATCGTTGCCATAAAGAAAACCGACGGCGACATGGTCTTTAACCCCGTGGCCTCCACGAGTCTGGCCGAGGGCGACATTCTTATTGCCATGGGAGAGAAATCAGGTCTTCACAAACTCGCTACCGACTGCCGGCAGCCCATCGGCTCCTAGAGAGGAACGTGTATCACCCAACACACACCGACCACCCCACTGCGGCCGGCAGCGGACAAGGGATGCGGGCCGCCGGACGATCCCACAATCACTCGCCCAGAAACCCATATTTCACTATGGCATAACGGTATTTCTCGGCTTTCTTCATTGACTCGGCCAGCCGTCGATGTGGTGACTTTTTCCAGGTGGTATAATCGGCTATGAAACGATCCGCCAATTCCTTGTCACCTTTGTACAGCAAGTTAAGAACGTCACGTAGCATCGCCTCAACTGCCGGATGGTACTTGTCGAAATGGATGATTAGTTGGCCTGTTTGCCTGTCGTAATCGAGCAGCCCTCTCTCGAGAAAGTAGTTCATTTGCATTAGCTGCATGGTCGCGTATACCTGCGATTTCCGGGGCCGATTCTTTTGGAGCACCCGGCGGATACCCGCAGTCTGCACGCCGCGCAACCGCGAAGTGTCGTAGTAACCCTTTTTGAAGAGCCTTTTGGCAAGATAGAGGGCCACGAGATCGGATTTTAGCTCCTCGAGTATCGAAGAATCCTCCTCCAGTGCAATCTCGAATGTACGACCTTTCACATCGAGGTCCGGCCCCAGGTAATGACCGATCTCATGAAACATGGTCCGAAAGAAGTCCCCCTGGGGAGAATAGGCATCGTGGAACTGGGCAGCCACCGCGGCTTCATACGAATTCTTACGGGCAGCAAAGACCTCCGGACTTTCCATGATGTTTCGTCTCAGCAAAATAGTACGTCCATACTTGCGCGTAATATGACTTTCGTTGGGCAGGATGGTAGCTGTATTGGTGCCACGGCTCTGACCAAAATCTGCAATGATGTTATAGACACCGATCGGGATATCGGCCCTCACTACTTTGCGCGCCTCATACGGCATCAAGTCCTCAAACTCCTGGAGCCAAGCGATGACCGTGTTGAGTGACGAGTCCATCGCTCGGTCCTTTACCAGCACGCTTAGCCCAAAGAAGCTCTTCGCGCCAAATAACTCATCGTCGTACGACTCGTATGATCCGATCTGCGCGTTGAGGTTTACGAAATCCCCCGTGATCCATGACGCATCCCCCGCCTCATAATCGTTCCTCAGCAGATCAAAAGCACGGTGTCGCAGGTATCGCGAAAAATCGATGTCAGTCGCCTCGATGATTTCTGCAGCTCTTATGAGCAGTCCGTGTGCCTTGATCATTTGTTCGGCGTAGGCAATTGAGTATGGCACCGCATAAAATGCGGGTACCGTACTCGCCTGTTCCACGTCGTAAAGCGTTGTGTCCAGCTGCTCGGCGAAACGAGGATGAAGCGTGGCCAGCAGACTCCCGCCGTCCTGCAACACCGTCCTATCGCTAACAAGGTTTTCCTTTGAGGTTCGACGGACAACGGTGCGGACGTGCAAGGTGGACGGCTTTGCGTCCGGATAGTCAGCCAAAAAAGTCCCGATTTCATCCTTGTCGACACCCCAAGGATAGACGTTCTTGCCCGGCACCTTGGGCGCGACGGGCAGGAAGGGGACAATCTCACCATCCAGACTTCTTGCCAGCGGTCCTTGGAACAGTCGATAGAGCTGCAACAGATTCTGAGTCGCTTTCGGAGAACCAAGCTCATTGTCCAACGCCACGAGCTCGTTGTACGCCGTTCTTGCTCGACGATGGCGAGAATCTTCGTACAGCGCCTGCATAATCTCACCCACCTCGCACAAGGACCGAACCACCGCAAGCTCATCGTCCTTTAGATTCGATAGATCCGGTTCCAAGCGGATGGTCACTGTTTTGTCCAGAATCCGCTGTGATTTCTTCTCAGGCCAGTAGCCCTTTGGCAACTTAACCGCTGCCGTATCGGAGGCGGCACAGGAACAGACGGCCATGCCGATCCACGTCACCACCATGAGAAACTTGAAGCATGACTGATTACTCATTGTGCCATACTTTTCCGATCTCCTCATATTTATCCATGTAACCGCGGAAGAGATCTTTGATTTCCTCGAGCCGCGCTTCTGTTTTCGCTTCGAAACGAAGCACAAGAACGGGTAGATTCGACGAGGCGCGAACCAGGCCCCACCCGTCGTCAAACATCACACGGGCGCCGCTAATATCGATAACTCTGTCGAAATCCCTTTTTAACTCTGCAGTCAACTGCTCGACGACCTGATACTTCCTATCATCTGGACAGTCGACGTCTATTGTCGGGGTTGAAACATAATACGGAGTCTCCTTGATAATTTGGGAAACAGTCTGGTTCTGGTGCGACACGTACTCGGCGAATCTCAACCCAGCGTAGATTCCGTCGTCAAAGCCGTAGAAATTCTCTACAAAGAATATGTGACCGCTCATCTCACCGGCAAGAAGCGCCTTTTCCTCATGGAGTTTGGCTTTGATATAGGAGTGACCCGTCTTCCACATGATCGGCTTTCCGCCGTGAGCCGTAATATCCTCCTCGAGCGCCTGTGAGCTCTTAACGTCGAAGATGATCTTCGCGCCGGGCGTCTTGCTCAGTACCTGTCGGGATAGCAGAATCATATAGCGATCGGGCCATATGATCGCTCCTGTCTCGTCGACCACGCCGAGCCGATCGCCGTCGCCATCGAAGCCAAAACCAATATCGGCTCTCTCTTTGCGCACGCGATCCCCGAGCGCTTCAACCGCTTCCTTCATCGCCGGATCCGGTTCGTGATTTGGAAACTCCGGGTCGAGATCACAGAATTGCTCTATTACCTCGATGCCAGCTTTTCGCAGAACGGAGGGACCGAAAGCGCCGGCGGTGCCGTTGCCCGCGTCGACCACGACGCGAAGCGGTCTCTTGATATCGACCCGTCCGGCGAGATCATCGCCCCACTTGTCGACGATCGATTCCCGTCTGTGCGTGCCCTGCCCCTCGTCGAATCGTTCTTCTTCTACGTAGGACAGTATCTCTCTTATCTCGTCTCCAATCAGCGTATAAGACAGACCGCACGCGAGCTTGAGCCCAGTCCACCCTTTGGGATTGTGGCTGCCCGTAATCATCGCCCCGCCTTTCACATTGAAGTGATACTGGGACCAATACATCATGGGAGTCAGACACAAACCGATGTCAATCACATGCCGACCTGTGGAGAGAAGTCCCTCGACGAATCCTTTCTTTAGATCCTTCGATCCTATTCTGCTGTCGAAACCAACAACAGCGCCTTCAATATTACGCTTGGCCAGAAAAGTGCCGTACCCGCGACCGATCAGCTCGCCCGTCTTGGAGTTCAGCTCCCGGTCGTTTACCCTCCCTCGGATATCGTACTCACGAAACATAGACCTTTCGATCCGTGCCATGTCGCCTCTCCTCCGTTTTATCGTCCCAGGTTTCTTTCCTCGGAAATTCAATGGTTCCTAAAGCTATCTGACATGCCAAGAATGCGACAACAACCACGAGTCACGTTATCGCATTTTTTGATGACTTTTGACTCTGACTTTGAGATCACCCAGAAGGCTGTAGGCTTGAATAACGTCCGTCTCGTCGAACGCCCTCTCGTCTGGTGACGCAGCGATTCGAATACGTATTGGATGTGTGTTGAGATCGAGTGCGTCAAGCGTTCGCCAGCCGCTGACATAGACTTCGGTCCACATATGGCCGATCAGGTGTCCATCACCGTGAGCCAAACCAACCACGACTCTCGTGGGTATACCCGCGGCCCGAAGAACAGCAGCAAGCAAGACCGAGTGCTCGGTACAGTCGCCCTCGCGACTGGTCAGAACATCGGCAGCTGAGGTAAAACCAGTGGCTAGACTCTTGTTTGTGATATGGAGATTCACCCACCCCGCGATCGCTTGTGCAAGGGGCAGCCCCGTCTTACCAACTGCCGCTGCGATACTATCCGCAACGTCTGCAATCGCCGGGTGCGCGCTTTGTATGTATCGATCGGATTGTAGATACTTGTCGAGAGGCTCATCGGCTACCATGTGGTCTACGATTGGCTCACGGCTGACCAGAACTTCGAGCACGTTGGCTTCTCCAGAAAGCACGCTCTGGTTTGGACCGTAAAACCCGCTCTGCTCATCCACCGGCTTTGCGAATGTCAGTTCAAAGACAACCTCGGCGATCTCGTCCACGGGTTCCGGGAATCCATCGCATCGAATCATGGAACCCCGAATGATGTCGAAGTTGGGATCCAGGCTGAGGCTACTCACCTCGTCCTCCTCAATCCGCTTGATGACTATCTCCAAGCCCAGTTGCCTCATGATCATTTCACGAATATCCTGATGTTCATCTATCTTTAGAGTCATCGTGGCGGACTGGCTGTCATCATCAAACTGCTCGACGACCAGCAGCCTGCTGACCTCACCATTGTTTATTTCCACAAGCGTGTCCGTCACAACGAAACGGCTCGACCGAAATCTCAGTGTTTGAACATCGAACACGCGTGCGGAAAACTCGCGTTCGCCCGTTCGCAACTGCCCACGAACAAAAGAGTCGAGCGCACCCTGTCCAACAGCTCCCGGCTCCCAAACCACGCTTTTCCGTTGGATAAACCCCTGGGACTCGCTGCGGATAAGCAGGCTGTCGCCCTTTCTCTCTCCGGAGGTGTGCATGTCGCTGTCGCCCATCGTCACCTCGGTGCGAAATCGAATTAACCGCCCATCCGCGTCTTCCCACCCTGTGGCATGGATTGCCATGACTATGGGGGTCCCCAGACGAGACGCCTGGATGTCGAGATGATTTTCATAGAACCAGCCGTTGTCGTCATGGGTCTGCAAATCTGTCGCCAGCCCGACCGGCATGCCGGAAAACATCACCACATACCATGCCTGCTCCCTCCCGACGACATCGCCCGCATACGCGGAGGCGGCCGGACCAATCACGCTGGTCAGGCCACCGGCAACGAGCAGCCAAACGCTCAGTTCTGTCATCATACATCGACAGCGCATGTCTCTCCATAAACCAGCTTCTCGTCGACGCCCATCATCCGCAAACGCACCCACGCCCTACCGGCATCGCATCAGCATAAGCAGCCAACCCTATGGGGCTAGTGCTAAAAAATAACACAGCCTCGCGTGTTCATCCACGAGATTCGGGACGTCTTGACACCTACGCGCCAGTGATCCATCGTGCCCCCGTGAGGCCACCAGACCCACAAAAAAAGGCCCGGGTAAACCCGGACCTTCTTCCAAATCTATGGCCAACTGCGATTAGTCGACATCAATCCTTCGTCCGACGCTTTCGGCCCGTTTGGGCAGCGTGACTTTTAGTATACCATTATCCAACTTCGCTTTGATATTCTCGCGGTCGACGTTGGAATCGAGCAGAAAACTCCGGCGGAACGTTTCCGATCGGATTTCGCGACGGAGCAAACCCTCGCTCTCCGTTTTCTCGATCTTCTCGCCGGTGATGACGATATGGTTGTCCTCAATCGCCACATTGACGTTCTTCTTTCCGACCCCCGGCATTTCCATCGTTAGCACGAACTCCTTGTCGGTTTCGTTCACGTTGGTCATCGGCAATCTGAAAGCGTCGCTCTCTTCGTCTTCTTTTGGCCATTTCTTGTAAACAGGAAAAAACTCGTCGAATATCGTATCCAGCGACGTGCTTGGCCTGTATCGGGTCAAAAACATGTCACATCTCCTTTCAAACAAACCTTTGGATTCTCAAGTTCTCCAGCCGAATTGATATCGGCATCGCCCTACGCTTATGCATCACGAGTGCCAACAGAGGCCAAAGCCGCGATCACAGATTAAGCCCTTAATTAACAATCGGTTAAATCGGCGTCCGACCGGGGAGGACCGATGCCATTCCTTGGCGGCTGCCATAATAACATGACATCATGGCGGTTTTTTCTTTTTTTGTCAGTTGGCTTGGCTTCGCGGCTCCCTCAGTCGAAAACTGATCCACACGTTGAGCAGGGCGGATGCAAAACACAGCGTGAACAGCGCACGGATGCCGAACACCTCTAGGACGAGCCCCGCAGCCAGCGGGCTCAGCATGAAAGGAAAGCTGAAGCTGTTCATAAAGCCCACGTATAGCGGGCGTCTCGCCGGGGGGGCGATTTCAAGGAGGTACGTAATGTTGCTAATGATGCGCCCGCTGCGGATAAACCCGTTGATAAGAAATGTCGATGACAAGATGACTAGAAGCATCCCGCTCGAGAGAGACAGACCCCGTGCGGACGCCCATTCCAGGATTATTACCACCAGCGGTGGCAAAACGCTGAGTATCGCCGTCACCAACAGCACCACCCTGTTACCTTTGCTATCGAGCACCCGCCCCCAGACATAGTTGGAAAACACACCGGCTCCCATCCAAATCGACAAGAACAGACCAACAAGATTCTCGGGAAGCTGAAGTTCGTTGTAAGCGTAGAACGCGTAAAAAGGAAAGGCCATGGCGGTGAACTGCCAGCAGATTCTAGCCATATAGAACCGCCGATAATCGGCGTCCACCCGCAGCAGTGCTAACCCGAACT
>JAOTUR010000073.1 GCA_029863805.1 Candidatus Krumholzibacteriia bacterium
TGCCGTTCTGGTTGGCGCCGAAGGAAAGGTCTAGCGTGCTATCGGCCCCATCGATGGTGGGAGTCACCAACGTCGCATTGGAGTTACTCTGCACGACGAAGTTAAGGACACTGCCGTCCTCTATGTCGCTAAAGACATCGTTTAGGTCTCTATAGTCATTAATAGGTGCGTTATCTTCGGCCACCGTCGTATCGGCCATGGCACTGACAACGGTGGGCGGATCGTTTACGGCATTCACCGTGACCACCAGGGTATCGTCGACCGAGAGCGGTCCGGAGTCGGTCGCGCGAATCACAATGGTGGCGGTGCCGTTTTGGTCGGCGCCAAAGGCGAAGTCCAGGGTGCTATCGGCGCCATCGATGGTGGGGGTGACCAGCGTCGCATTGGAGTTGCTCTGCACGACGAAGTTAAGGGCACTGCCGTCTTCTACATCACTAAAGACATCGTTTAAGTCGCGGAAGTCCGCAATCGGTGCATTGTCTTCACTGACCGTCGTGTCCGGCATGGCACTCGCCACCGTGGGCGGGTCGTTTACAGCATTCACCGTGACAACGAGCGTATCATCGACCCAGAGCGCCGCAGAGTCTATCGCACGGATGACAATGGTAGCCACGCCGTTTTGATCCGCCCCAAACGTGAAGTCCAACGTACTATCGGCGCCATCGATCGTCGGGGTGACCAAGGTTGGATTGGAGTTGCTCTCGACGACAAAATTAAGCACACTTCCATCTTCCGGATCCGCGAAGACATCGTTCAAATCGCGGTAGTCGGCAACGGGGGCGTTGTCCTCATTTACCGTCGTATCCGGCATCGCACTGGTTACGGTGGGCGGCGAACTAACGTAAACTACGAACGTATCCTCGCTAAACGCTGCCCACATGTCGGTGGCGCGGATCACGATAGTCGCGCTGCCGCTCTGGCCTGCCGCGAAACTCAGATCGAGCGCGCTATCCGCATCGATGACGACCGTCACTAGCGAGGTATCGCTGTTACTGACAATACTGAAGGCCAGCGCGCTACCGTCTTCCAGGTCGTCAAAGACGTCGTTTAGGTCTCTGTAATTATCAACGGGCGAGGAGTCCTTTAAGACCGTCGTATCGGGGATGGCGGATACCACGATGGGCGCGCCGTTGACAGATACCGTCTTTTCATCGATGCCCGTGGCCACGTCATCGTTGAACAGTTCCATCTCGATGTTGTCCGCGGGAGACCTCGCTGTAAAGTTCGCGTAGCTTAGTTTCTTGATCTTGATAAAGTCGCCCGCCACAAAATCGGTCAGCACATCGATCACCAACGTCTTTCCCCCGTCCTCATAACTCACGGTGCTGGAGACTTTGCCGGCGGCATTTCCGATTATCTGAGCCGTGACATCTGCGGTATCCCAGGTCATGTTGACGCCGGCCGGGATCCGGACCCGAATGTCGTTGACGGCGGTGATCACGGGGCTGGAGGCGTCGGCGACCGAAAGCATCTTCATCTCGGTCGGAAGATCGCCGACATTGAACACCTGATCGGCTTGCGAAGAGAGGATATTGGGAAACGCAGCGGCGTTGATGGTGATGGTCTTATCGTCGAAAGCGGAGATAGCCCCATCGTTAGCGACTTCGAGCTCGAGGCTATCCGCCGGCGAGGGTGCGGCAAAGTCTCTAAAGCTCAAGCCGGAGATGGTAAACTCGTCCCCCGGAGCAAAATCGGTCGTGACGTCTATGACCAACGTTTGCCACGCATCCTCGTAGCTGACGGTAGGCGACACCTTGGCCGCGGCGGGGCCGATGATCGTGGCTGTGGTAACGCTCACATCCCAGGCCATGCTGAACGTCGTATCGATGCGGACACGAATGTCATTGGCGGCGGTGATCGTGGCCGCCAACGTGTCGTCGGTGATGGTTATCGGACTAATGCCCGTTGGCGGATCGGCCACGACAAAGGTCTGGTTGGCGCCTGACGATAAGGCGGGCTTGGCCACGGTCACCACCAGAGTGTCCTCCACAAAGAGCGAGCCCGAATCCGTCGCGCGGATCACCAGGGTCGCGGTACCCCCTTCGAGGGGGGTGAAACTCAGGTCCAAGGCGCTATCGGCATCGATGACGGCGCCAACCAGGCCCGGGTTACTGTTGCTTTGCAACGTAAAGGCGAGCGCGCTGCCATCTTGCGCGTCGCTAAAGACGTCATTGAGATCCCGGTAGTTATCGACGGGAGGCGAGCTGACGACGATCGCCGTATCCGGAATTGCCGAGGCTACGGTGGGGGGATCGTTGAACCAATCGATGTTGTTGCCAACATCCACGGAATTCGTTGGATTGATGGGTTTGTGCGAGAGATCGGAATTCGACGCATCCGAGTCCTCGACATCCACATAATCAATCGACTTCGTGGCTCCAGCGTTTAAACTGAAGTACCAGCGCGATCCCGGGGTGCCTGAGCGCAGGGCCAACAGATTTCCAGACGCGCCGGTCAGAGTGACCGTGCCATCGACGATTATGCTGTCACCCGCCGCGATGGTCAGCGTGTCGGCGCTTAGAACGGATTTTGTGATGTTGAAAAACGTCGTAGACCCCGAGATACTCTGATCCGTCCCATCGAATGTGACGGCGCCGTTCCTGGTGAGGAAGCCCGCGGTGTTGGAGAAGTCACCGGCAATGCTAATGGAGTAATTCGACGCGGAGACGTCGAGATCACCGGCACCCGTGATGGTGAGGTTGCCGTCGACATCCAGGTCGCCGCCGAGGGTCAGTGTGTTGTTACTGTTTTTGCTGACAACGATATTTGTATAGGCGGACGGACCGGGGGTGAAAACAACGTTACCACCACCACCAAAATCCAACGTCGAGGTGCCAGGAATGAATGTTCCGGCTCCCGCGTCCCAGTCGCCATTGACGTCGAAATTGCTGGAACCGCCGTCGAGGGTGCCCAGAACCTTCATGCCGGAACTTACATCGCCTCCAGGCGCAAAAGTATGACCGGCCGGCACATAGGGGAACGTTCCCGCGTTCGTGCTCAGGTTCCCTCCCGACACGGAGTAACGGATATCGTTGTCGCTGAAACTCCCCAACGCATTGTCCATGTCGGTGTTTGCTAGTGAGCTCCCGTTGTCGTGGCGTGTGATGATTCGTTTGTCATAGATGTCCAAACCCGACAGGTCGGCTCCATCGGACACGGTGACGGTTGTGCCCTCGACGCTGCCGTTATCAACAAAAACCAAGAACGGATCGCCAGGATTGAGGGCAGCCGTGATCGAATAGGCACCTGTGGCATCGGTCAGATCGTTCCCCAGGTCGACTCCATTTTCGATGAGTCTAATCGTCTCACCCGCTCCAACCGGTGTGATCCCGTCGTCGTTGTATACCGTCCCGGAGAGAACGACCGGCGGCTGGTACGACACGGTCAAATAGGGGCGCATAGCAGTCGTTCCGTACTCCGACGACCTGAAGTCCACGCCGTTGGTGTGGTTCAAGAACACCGCCCAGCCCCGATTCGGGCTGCCGTCGGACCACGCCTGGAGCGTGGGCGCTAGATTTGTGAACGTTCGCGGCCCGGTGGTATCCAGACCGGTGAGCGTTGTGTCCGCTACGGATTTTACTTCGACGTCGTCTCGCAGCAGCCCGTTGGTCATCGAGTTCCACGTAGAACTTTCGTCCCACACCGCCAGCATGCGGTGCAAACTGAGAACTGCAGCCGGAGCCGATATATTTGAGATTTCCACGGTTAGGGCGGCGGAGAGGATGGTCGAACCGAACGGGATCTGACCGGCACCGCTGCCAAAAATATTGCCAAAACGGATCAACCCTTGTTCGAAATCCGAGCTGTCGGCGGCGACAATAGAAGCACTACCAAAGGGCGTCGAGGGGCTGACGTCGCTCAAATACGTGTCCTCGGTACCCGTGTAACCGCCTACCCCCTCCTGGAAGGTGACAGAACCCTGCGCTAGGCTCGCAGCGACGACGACGTGGCGGTTCGTCGCGGGTGAGTGCGTTGCCGTAGCGGTGTCAGTGCCATCAGTCGGGTACGCAGTCGTTCGATTGGCCGATCCCACCGTCATCGTTCCGGCGATATCCTGATCCGTTCCTTCGCTCCAGCCGCTGCCCCATCCAGTATCGCTGTAATCACCGCCCGCCCCGTGAGTAGCGCCGGAAATGGCCAGGCCACCTTGGCCGACATTGAACGCGGGGGTGGTCAGCGTCGCCTCCGTTTCGCTAGTAATCGATGCGGTATCCAAAATCGGTGTGGACTGATCCACGTCTTGAAAAGTCGCCGCGGCATGCGCCTGTTGGAAACTCGAAGGAGTCCCTGAGTAAGTGACTACGAATGTGTTGCCGGTAGCGGCCTGGATTCCGGCCTCGTCTAATACCCAGATTTCACAGCGGCTGTATCTGTCAGGGAGTGCTAGAGCGATGTCTTCAACGACCTGTGTCATCGTTTGACCGCCGTAACTGACGGAGGTTACGTCCCTGTCTCCCTGGTTCTCCATGCCCGTCACGAACACCAGTAGACGGTTGGGGCCGGCACCGGGTGTGTGTGTTAGTCCAGTGCTCCAGTTGCCGATTCTCGATACGTCTGCTTGGCTTCGAGCGACAAAACCCGATAGAGCCATAAGCGCGATTAAGGTCACGTGTATCCACTTCGTCGGCCCACCTGTTATTGACATTCGATCGGCTGTCATTATCCCGTTCAATCCTTATAGAGTGGGCTCAGCAACGGCTTGGCTCGGTGCCACGCACGACTTGGCGCGAGTTGCGCGTGACCAAGCAGTCCGAAAAAAGCCCGCCAGTCGCCAACCCGCCGCCTTGACCCATGAACCACTGTGTTTCTGGATTCCCACGGCGTTTCTTCCCTCTCCGCCCGTCGAGTGGGCCCGATGGTGCGTTCGAGACGCAGAATCGATTGAATTGCAATTCGGTTGAGGCAAAAGCGAAACCCGCCCTCTACCGGCACTTGGCGCTAGCCCGTAACATATTGGGAGGCAATTCGTTGCGGAAATGCCGTTATATTCGGCAACCTCCCCTGGCGAGGCAACGTGCGGACAAATGCAAGCCGTATGCCACGCGCCAACACGTCGAGCAACGCGGTGTCAAAGCGGGTTGACATGGCCCGATAGGCATCAGGAATCTGCCGGGTAAGCGAGGTCAGCGGACAGACTGTCGTCTTCAATTGACATACGAGATTGGATGCCGGGGTCAAGGCGCTAGTAACGCTTGACGACGTAGTCTCGTCTGTGAGGAGTCTACTGATGAAACACGGCTTCGATACTCGGACCCTCTGTTCGACGGGCGTCGACCCGTTTCAACGCGATGGCGAAGAAAAACCCCAGTACACCCAAAGCGGCAAACATCACCATCGTCATCGTGTAGTCGGTGTGTGTCACCTCTTCACCACCCACCATTTCGACCGTCGTATAGGCATCCGCGATCCGGCCCGCGAGATAGGGAAAAAATGTTAGCCCGATGTTCTGAACATATCCCACCACGCCAAACGCCGTACCCAGGTGGTTCTCCTTGACCATCATGGGGATGGCCGCCCACAGCGCCGCGGGTACCAGCGAGAGGGATACGCCGACGGCAAAAATGAGAAGCCCCGGGGGGAAGTGCGTGAGTCCGAGGAGTAGATGACAGGGAACCAGCAAAAGCGATCCCCAGATCATCATGGTTGCACGCCTACCGTAACGATCGATGAACCAACCGAAGATGGGTGTGAAAATCATGGTGCCGGTGATGAGAAGTGACGTGTACCGCGATGCGCTCGTCAGCGAGTAGCCAAACTTTTGCACCAGGATGTCCGTGCTGTAGTATTGAAAGGGAAAAACCGCGGAGTAGAAGGTCACGCATAGCGCTGTGATGAGCCAAAACGACGCATCAAACGAAAAGGCCTTGCGCCACTCGAATACTTCATCAGAGGGCCGGGCCTTTAACTCCACCGCCGACGCCGCGGGGGCCCCGGGACGGCCACGCGCGGCCTTTTCCAGCCACAGATAGGCGAGAAAACACACCACGCCAAACAGCATAACCAGCGAGGCCACCCAAAGCGACGGCACCAGACCCCAGCGCACGGCGATCGGCGCCTGCGCGTTGAACGCGAGCCAAGTCCCAAAGCGCATGGGTATAATGTTGACGCCATAGGCGAAGGCCAGTTCTTTGCCGAGAAACCAACGGGCGATCACCTTGTTATTGATGATCAAAATCGCTTCGGCGCCGACACCAAAAAGAGCCCGCCCCAGGAGCATCACCTTGAGCTCGGGGCTCCAGCCATGGGGAAAAGCGGATCCCAACACATCGTACGCCGGACCGATCAGCGTCTGCAGATTGCCGCTGGCGCCAAAAGCGGTGAGCAGGGCGCCGACGAAGCAGCAGCCGGCGTAGAGGATGCCGGAGAGCTTGAGACCGAGTTTGTCGACGATGATCCCGGCGACGAGGAGCATCAGTAGAAAGACATTTGCGGCAGTGACCGCCGAGTTCAAAAGCCCGTATTCCGCGCCGCTAAAACCAAGCTCGTCCTTGATCAACGTGGCCAGGGGTGAGATCGAGTCCCAGATGTAATAGGAGGCAAAGCTAACCAGGCTGATGGCGAGAAGGATGATCCAGCGATGCCAGCGACCGATGGGCACACTCGACGCGTTCGTCACGTAAACGTTCTCCGCATTGCGTGCTAGACCAACGCGACATGCGACACATGTGCGAACGACGGCTACTGGGCGCTGGGTGAACCCGAGCGCCGAGCCGATTGGTAGAGCAACATCGTCGGCGGCGTGGTCAGCGTTCCGTCTTTGAGCAGTTTATAGTAGCGACGTCTGGAGTGAATCATAAAATCAAAGAGATATCCAGCGTGAGTATACTCGGTAGCCTCTTTTATATAGACCTCGGCGCGATCGTACCTCAACTCATGCCCGTGTATTTCCGCCAGCCGCAGGGAGGCAAACATCTGATAGCTTTCATCCCCGCCGGTGGCCTCTTCATCGAGACAAGCCGCGTAGGCTTGAGCGGCGGCAACGAAATCATTGGCGAAGGATTTTAGTTCGCCCAGATAAAAATAATACAGCGCGTCCTTTCCGTACGATTGCTCGTAGCGATCCAGGCCAGCCGCAGCCACGTCGAGACGTCTGTCGTAGATCGATCCAATAAATTCCAGATCATTCAAATCGACCGTTTTCCAGGGTGGATCCAGTGATTCGATTAGCCCATTGGCGAGGTTGTGATAATGCTTCATGTCGTCACGCATTGCAACGAAAGAGAAGGCTTCACGCGCCGCCTCGGTATCGTCCCTTTTGGCGTAGAGGTGACCGCGATTGATGATGGCCAACGGTAGCATCCAGTCCGGCCTCGCAGGCGGGTTTTCAATCAGCGTGGTCAGCTCCAGGACGGCGGTTTTGGGCGACCCGAAGAACATGTTCGCGTATGCGCGGTGGAGATGAAGTCGCTTTATGAGATTCCAATCGATTGATTCGTCGCCTCGCGCCAGACGTCTCTCGACGGTCTTATCCTCTATACGCTGAAATTCTCTCAAACGCCGGGGATAGAGCGGGGCCAGGACGCCGAAGGGCTCGATGAGCCGCGTGTAATAGGGGTAACGATCGGCGAGGGCCAACATGGCATCCACACCCTGTTCAAGTCGGCCTTCGAAGAGAAGATCTATCGCGGCCACCGCGATTTGGTAGTCGATTTGGAACACGCCCGGCTGCGTCGATGCGTGATAGAGCAAACGCAGACCTTCTTCCCGGTCGCCTCCGGGAATAAACAGGAGTTTGCTGACCAGTTTTATGACACCCGGCAAGGTGTCCGCAAAGTACAAAAACGCCCCCAGATCGCCCTGTGCGTCGGGATTATCAGGAACGATTTTGAGATACTTCTCCAGATCCCCTTTGCCCTTGCTGGCGGAACGCCCGGCGCCCCAGTAGCTCCTGGTGAGCGTATTGATCTGTGCCTTCCCCAGATACGCTCGTCCCCGGTAATACCGGTAAAGCGGGTCGCTATCCGATTTGTCGAGCGCCTCGTCGCAGATGGCGATGGCGCGGTCGAGCTCTGCCAATATCGCTTCACAATCGCGCTTGATTAGCGACTTGTCTTCGTCTTCGTCCGAGAGCTTGTCTCGCAGCGTCCTGGCCCGCAGCAGGTGAACCATGGGGTCCTTAACACCCGAGTGTCTCTCTCCCTCCAGGATAGACAGCGCGGAGTCGGGCAGCCCCTCGCAAATTAGGCGAGTGATCGAGTAGGGGTCGAACTCCGCGATGGGCCGAAGCAGGCGGGCAGCTCCTCCCGGTTGCGACGATGCCGCCGCGCCACCCTCCGCCGAGGATCCCAGGCAGACGACGGCCAAAACGATGCAACCCACAATGACTAGTGGTCTTTTCACAAAAGGTCCTTTTCTGTGCCACTGAAGCGAGTTGGCGCGCTCAAACAGGCATAATGCAACAGGGCTCCGCACGAAGGAAGCAAAATCTCTCTATGACAAAAGGTTTTAGCGTTTATGGCTGGCATGTCAATTGCTTTGTCTCGGGGCATCAAGCCCAAAAATATCGTAATGACCGACAAAAACGAGAATCCATCCATCGACGCCGAACTCGCGGAAGACGATCGCCGTGACTCCGAACCCGTGCGGGCGATCATCAAGTCCCTCTCCAAATTCATTCAGGGCAAAAAGATCTACGCAAAAAACAATCCAACTCTGGTCAAGTTCGCCAAGGAGTTCGATGCGTCTCTGCAGGCGTTCTTCAATGATGAAGACGAGCTGGTCTTAACCATCGAACAGTATCAGATCAAGTGGTGCGATCAACCGATCTATGCGAATGACAAACGGGACGAGAGCATAGCATTCCTCCTGTATAAGGATGGCATCGGTGAGCTGAGCATCCATAGCTCGGTCACTTTCAACGAGCTGGAGAGCTTCGTCGATGTGTTAAAGGACGAGGTTCACAGTTTCAAAACCGGCGAAGACGTCGTAACAAAGTTATGGAAGGCGGACTTTGAAAATATCGCCTATCGCGTACTCGATGAATATCTCGTGGGGCAATTTGGCGAAGGCAAGCTCGACGAGGCCAAAAAAACGCCGCTGGAGACGGAAGACCATCCGGATCTACCGAGTTTCGAGGATAAGGGGCGAGAGATCGTTGGCACGAGCGAGGAGCTCGAGTCAATCACAACATATCTCAACCACCTGTTGGATCAAAGCCATCCCATGGGCTCGCCCGAGGACAGAGAAAAGCGTTTTGAGGAGATGGCCGACTCGTTCTTTATGATCAACAACGAGGAGCTGAGGCTATGCCGCGAAGAGTTGTCATCCGAGAAAGAACACGACGCGCTTGTTGATTTTCTGGAAACGATCATCGACTTCACGTTGCTGAGCGACAACCATTCGGTGGTGCGAGACACGTCGAACGTTATCGAATCCATAGTGGATTATCTGATAGAGGAACGTAATGCGGTGGCTCTAGCCGGCACCCTCGAGGCCATTCGCAGTTTCTTCACCGGCAGATCGCTGGACGAAAACTTGACTACCTTTTTTGAACATCTCGAAGAGAAACTCACGGACACAAACTTTCTGACCTCGCTCAACGATCGCATTAGCGAAGGCTCGCCGGATGTCGAAGAGGTATTTGCGTATTACCGGGCCGTCGGTAAGAGAGCGGCTCCCACGATCTGCGCGCTTCTCGAGCACCTCGAGGGGCCGCGGCTGCACAGGATAGCATGCGACACTCTAATCGACGTCGCCGGGGACGACATTCCTCTGCTCATAGAAAAACTCAGCATCGACGTGCCAAGGGTCGCCCAAGATGCCATCTATTTGATCGAGAAATCGGACACCAAGGAGCTGCCGTACCTGGTGGAAGAGCTCATGTATTACCCAGACGACCGTGTCCGGGACGAGGTCATCGGTTACCTGGCGCGGATCGGAACGGGCGACGCCATAACTCTGCTGATCAGGCTCATCGACGATGTTGACAAACGCATCCGCATCAAAACGATGGCAGCGATAAGGGACCTCAATAGTCCCATCATATTGAATAAGCTGATTGCTGTCGCCTTCGACAAGCAATTCGCCGGCAAGACGTTCGACGAACAAGAGCAGTTGTTCAGAGTCGTCGGTAAACAAGCGGGCAACGACATCTTGCCGCATATCCGAAGCATGATAGAGAAGAAGAGCCGGTTACCTTTCATGAAGAATCAAACCAAACAGAATAAGCTGCTCGCAATCCGAGCTCTTGAAAATATAGCCACACCGGAGTCAATGAACCTTCTCAGGGTGCTGGCCGAAGATGCAAACGATCTCGTAAAGTCCATGGCTCGACGCGCATTGCGCGTGGGGCAAGAGCCAGCAAATACAAACGTAGAAAGTTAGGCGAGATAGTGAAAGATACAGACACACCGGCCATCGATGAGAAGCCTTACCCGACCGATCGTAAGGATCCCGACTCTGAATCCGCACGGCACATCGAACGCTTGGGGCCAGCGCTAGTCCATTACCTTTTTAGTGCCAGTAAGACGGTGCAGGTGCACGATCTGAATAACCGTGCCACTCACCGTGTGCTGGAAGAGCTGATGACGATTCTGGAGGAGCTGTCAAAGATCGAAGGCCGAGTCAGCCTGCGGATATCGACCGATTTCCTGGTGATCAACGATCATCGTGTGACCGTGGATCCTCAGAACTATGGTCCTTTTTTGTATCTTATCGAGGAGATGAAGAAACGGGATATCGAGGGCGTTGATTTTCTGCCCGGACTTACGGTTCAGGAGATCGGTGTTTTCCTCAAATGCTTCTTTCAAGAGGTTGCATTGGACGAAGCCTTCAGCAGGATTACACGCGATCTCGAAGAGGCGGGCATTGCTCGCGTCAGGTTGACGCAATGGGTGGAGCGCGAGAGGCGCTTTAAAGATTCAAGCGTGAAGAGCGAGGAGATCCGCGAGGAGAGTAATCAGGTGTTCTTCCGCACGGTTTTAATTGTGGGAGAAGTGCTGCGAGGCATCGAGCAGCGTCGCGCCATCCAATTCCGTAAGGCAGAACGACTTACCCAGCAGATGGTTGACATCATCCAGACGGATGAATCGATTCTCGTTGGGCTGGCGAGCATCAAGAGTTTCGATGAGTATACGTTTACGCATTCGGTCAATGTTTGCATCCTTTCGATGCTCATCGCGGACCGCCTAGGTCTTGCCAAAGGGGACATCGCCAAACTGGGAGTCGCTGCCCTGCTACACGATATCGGCAAGACGTATATTCCGGAGACGATTCTTAACAAACCCGGCAAGCTCAACCAGCAGGAATGGGAGCTGATGAAGTACCACACGTTCTTTGGCGTCAAGGAACTCGCTCGCATCCCGTCTCTACGAGAAGTGGCCGATGCGCTTTTTGTGGCCCTGCAACACCACATTCACTACAATATGAACGGTTACCCGCAGAAGGCGGGTGGCTGGAACCTTCGATTCTTCTCCAAGATCGCGACGGTGGCAGACTACTACGATGCGATGACCACGCCGCGGGTATACAAAAAAGTGCCTTTTTCTCCCGACGAAGCCCTCAAGTACATCCTCGAGAGGAGCGGGGAGATTTTTGACCCCTTTATCGCGAAGGTCTTTATTCAGGCGATGGGGTTGTATCCAATCGGCACCGTTGTGGAACTCGACACCGGTGAAAAAGCGGTCGTGGTAAGACAGAACGAGGCCAGACGGTTTATTCATAGACCTTACGTCGCTCTGCTGGGCGCGACAATGGGTGCGGACGAAACCATCGACCTGACCGAAACCACCGCCGACGGCGGCCGTTTCAAGAGGTCCGTGGTAAAGACGTTCTACGAAGACGCGGCAGAAATCCAGAAGGGGCAGGCTTTTCTAACGGGGCAATCCGGCGTTGAAAAATAGCGCCCTTTGCTTCGCCCCAACAGCGATGTCGCTAGTACTTTGCCACCGTGGGATCAACGTCGTCGGACCAAGCCAGAATTCCCCCGCGCAAGTTCCACACCTTTTGAAATCCCGCCTGCCGTAGATAAAACACAGCGGACGCGGATCGAACACCCGATCGGCAGTACACCACTATTTCCCGCTGGCCATCGAGTTCGTGGGCAAGGGTTGGGATCTCTGATAGTGGAATCAGCCGACCACCGAGGCTGCAGATCTCACGTTCGTGAGGCTCCCGGACATCGAGCAAAAGCGGCTGAACGCCCGATTTCATTTTCCGGTCGAGTTCCTTGGGTGTCATCTCGGGGACTGCTACATCAGCAGTGGCATCGGCTTTGCCCACCCCGCAGAACTCGTCGTAGTCGATCAGGTGGCGGATCGTCGGGTGGTCACCGCAGATCGGACAGTCCGGGTTCCTGCGTATCTTGAGCTCGCGAAATCTCATGTTCAAGGCATCCAAGAGAAGCAGTCGTCCCTTGAGTGTGTCCCCTTTGCCGAGAATGAGCTTGATGGTTTCGTTTGCTTGTATGGAACCGATTATACCGGGCAGAACACCGAGCACGCCGCCTTCCGCACAACTGGGCACGACTCCCGGCGGAGGCGGCTGGGCATACAGACAACGGTAGCACGGACCGTCGCCCAGTGCGAAGACGGTCGCCTGTCCCTCGAAGCGATAGATGCTGCCGTAGACATTGGGTTTTCCGAGCAGCACGGATGCATCATTGATCAGATAACGGGTAGGGAAGTTGTCGGTTCCGTCCACGACGATATCGTAAGCGGCTATTATACCCAGTGCATTGTCGCTGGTGAGTCTTGCATCGTGCACCATGACCTCGATGTCGGGGTTCAAATCTTCGAGGCGTGCCTTCGCGGCCCTGAGTTTTGGAAACCCCACATCCTTGGTTCCAAACATCACCTGGCGCTGGAGGTTACTTAGATCGACGACGTCAAAATCGGCCACACCGAGATAGCCCACACCCGCGGCGGCCAGATAGAGACCCAGAGGGGCACCCAGCCCACCCGCGCCGACGATGAGCACTTTCGCGGCCTTGAGCGCGAGTTGCCCTTCCATCCCCACGTTGGGCAGGGACAGGTGTCTGCTATAGCGGAGGATCTCATTGCGGGAAAGATCTTCTAACATTCTGTCATATATCTGGTTATAAAAGCCCGGTGTCGGTGTGCACCCATAACCTATTATATGAAATGCCATTTAGGCTAGCAACGCCATAATCGAGGGCTGAAGGCCATCGGAGTGCGCCTTTTGACCGGTGGCCAACAGGAATGTGTCGGGGAAGAGGCGAAAACGACAAAAACCTGGAACTTATTGTGGGGCTGCGGTATATTTACCATTGGTAGAACGTGTACCCACGTCGATTCCTCACACCGCAAGCGCTGGAGGATCGGTATTTTTTTTGCATCTGTTGAGGAACCAGCAGGCGGAATCTGTAATTTGCGAAATGCCGTTGCGAAGGAGTAATCTCATGAAATCGCATGTAGCTAGGGGAGTAAGCCTCGCTCTGTTTGTTGCGTTCGTGCTAGCCACGGTGGTCATGGCCGCGGATGATGAGAAGCATCCGAACATCATCATCGAAGAGATGCAGCACGATTTGGGGAAGATTTATGAGGAGAAGGTCTTCAAACATGCCTTCAAGGTGAAAAACACGGGCGATGCGGATCTCCGCATCGAATCCGTCAAGCCTGGCTGAGGCTGCACAGTGGCCGAATACGACGAGGTCATTCCTCCTGGTCAGGAGGGGTCAATCAAACTAGAAGTCGCCGGGTCAAAGGTCTCGGGCACCTGGCGCAAAAGCGCGACTGTTCACACCAACGATCCCAATCACGTCCGGATGACGATTACTTTGAAGGGATCGGTGATTAACCATGTCGACATCACTCCCAACCGCCTCTTTTTGAGAGGGATGTATGGGGAGCCGGTGGTTGGTGAGATCCAGATATCCTCGAACGAGAAGAAGAAGAATCTCGAGGTGTTGGAGGTCTCTTCCAACATGGATGACAAGATCACCTACAAGCTGGTTCCGGCGGCGGAGCCAGGACGTTACTCCGTTCAGCTCTATAAGAACCCCAAACTGCCTACCCTAAATACGTGGGGTTCGCTGTTCATCAAGACCAACAG
>JAOTUR010000361.1 GCA_029863805.1 Candidatus Krumholzibacteriia bacterium
TCCCAAGAACAAGATCATCGGATTGAGTAAACTGGCACGGGTTGTCGATGCCTTCGCCAGGCGCTTGCAAGTGCAGGAGCGAATGACAAACGACATTGCGCGTACCATCGAACGTCATCTGGAGCCACATGGGGTGGGTGTCGTGATCGAGGCGCAGCATCTCTGCATGATGATGCGCGGAGTCGAAAAACAGAATTCTCTAGCGACGACCAGCACCATGCTCGGTGCATTCGAGCAAGATGCTGCAACGCGGCTGGAGTTGTTTAGCCTGCTGGGCAATCTGCGCGCGGCCTACTGATTCCTAGCACGGCGAGGGGCCGTTTCCAGCAGTCTCCACCAAACCATACGGGTTGGACATCATGGAAACAATTTACATGGATTACAATGCTACGACTCCCATTCGAGCAGAAGTGCTCGATGTGGTGAACCGCGTACTTCACAGGTGCTTTGGCAACCCCAGTAGTGTCCACCTGCCGGGCCGGGAGTCCAAGGCGTGCTTGGAAGATGCGCGCCGCAAGGTCGCTGGGAGCATCGGTGCAGAGGCCTCGGAAATCTGCTTCACCAGTGGGGGTTCGGAAAGTAACAACCTGGCCATCAAAGGAGCGGCGGCGGCAAGACAATCCGGTCACATTATAACCACTTGCATCGAACATTCCGCCGTACGTAGAAGTTGTCGTTATCTCGAGTCACAGGGTTTCGCGGTGACGTGCTTGCCTGTTGATATGGGAGGATATGTCGAACCTGGTGCTATCGCAGCCGCGATCCGTCCCGATACATTGCTGATAACCGTGATGTGGGCCAATAACGAAACCGGTCAGATACAGCCGGTGGAGGATATCGCGCAAATCGCCCGTAGAAGTAAAGTGCTCTTTCACACCGACGCTGTGCAGGCGTTTGGCAAGATTGCGGTGGACGTCAAGCGAGTACCGGTAGACCTTCTCTCGATTTCTGGACACAAGTTCTATGGTCCGAAAGGGGTGGGTGCACTCTACATTCGTCGTGGTGTGGAGTTGTCACCACAAATTCATGGGGGCGGTCAGGAGACGAATCTTCGCAGTGGAACCGAGAATGTTGTGGGAGCCGCCGCGATGGCAGAGGCGTGTCGGCTGGCCGTGAAGGATCTTGAAGGGGATTCGGTGTGGATCGCGAAGTTGCGGGATTTGTTGGAGCGCCGGATTCTCGAGGAAGTGCCCGACACCAAGATTAGTGGTGATCCCTCCCGCCGGGTGCCCAACACGACAAACATCTCGTTCCGCGGCGTCGACGCGGGGCGACTTCTTCTCAAACTGGATGAGCGGGGTTTTGCTATCTCCGGTGCATCGGCCTGCGCATCGGGCAAGAACGAGCCGTCGACCGTTTTGATGGAGGGAATGGGGCTGACGCAAGAGGAGGCGATGGGCGCCATGCGCTTTAGCCTGGGCCGCTACTCACAAGAGGCGCACATCACCAAGCTGCTCAAGGTATTGCCCAACATCGTGCGGGATCTCCGCCTGTCGTCTGCAAGGAGCTAACGTCGTGATCGCCCTCTTCACCGTTGTACCTCGACAGCAGGCCATGCGGGTTCATACGCATATTTCGATCGATGATCGCGACGGCGAGAGCGGGGCGATAAGTAGCAAAGTGAGCGATATAGGAAAGCACTTGGGCCGAGAGCTCAAGACGTATTCAAAACTCGGTTAGCAAGAAGGCAAGAAAGGATGACGTATGTCCATCAAACCTGATAAATGGGTGGTCAGGATGGTCAAAGAGCACAACATGATAGAGCCATTTGTGGACACGCAGGTGAAAGATACTCGGGTTTCATATGGATTGTCATCATACGGGTATGATATTCGAATAGCTGACGATTTTAAGATTTTCACCAACATAAACACGACCGTGGTCGATCCCAAAGATTTTGACGCCAACGCGTTTGTGGATTTCAAGGGCGATGTTTGCATCATCCCACCGAACTCGTTTGCGTTGGGCCGCAGCGTCGAGTACTTCCGCGTCCCGAGGAGCGTGATGACGATTTGTGTGGGAAAATCGACCTACGCCCGCTGCGGAATCATCACCAACGTGACCCCCTTCGAACCTGAATGGGAGGGTTTTGTCACCCTGGAGATCTCCAATACCACGCCCTTGCCCGCGAAGATATACGCGAACGAGGGAATCGCCCAAGTGCTGTTCTTTGAAAGCGATGAGGAGTGCCTTACCTCTTACGCCGACCGCAAGGGTAAGTATCAGCGCCAGCAGGGGGTCACCCTGCCCAAGGTCTAGCCTGGTATTTGTGGCGCGGGTGGCGACACCGGTCGGGCTCGCAAGCGGCGTGGAAACAACAAAACGTCGCAATTTTCCTTTGACAACAGCGCCGGATTGGGGTATTGGATAGCTAATTCGGCATTTATTCGGCTTTTCATAAAACTAGGAGGGAACTGATGGCAAGAGCGAAGAAGTCGGCTGAATTGATCATCTCGAAAGCGAGAACCAAGGCCGCCTCGAGAAAGTGCAACGTCTCCGGCGATTTTTACGGTGCTTTGGATAAGAAGGTCCGCGAAATGATCAAAGACGCCGAGACAAGGGCACTCGCCAACAAGAGGAAGACTCTCAAACCGGCAGACCTCTAGACAAATCTGGTGATGTAGATTTCTCGACCATTCGTTGGGGTTCGAGCACTGCTCGAACCCCAATCTGTATTGGGAAAGAATTTGAGCGTCGTCTAGTAATCGAGCAGGATCTCGATGTCGGGTATCTTGCCAATCGTCTCGACGACGGCACGATGCTTTGAGTCAGGGGCTACATATTCGAGGTCGACGATAATGTTTTTTGCTCCGCGTTTTAAAGATAAGTTCTCGGGATAGATTCGAAGTCTCGCGAAAATCTGTTTTGCCTCATTCATCTTGCGCGTCTCCGCCGGAAACTGGAATTGCAGTATGTGATGACGTTGCCTGACTGCTACCAATCGTTCAACTCCCGCAAGAAGGGTCAGCGTGACAATGGTGAGGGCGGTGGCCATGCTTGCGATCGCGAAATGTCCCCACCCGATCACCATGCCGAGAGCGGCAACGAACCAGAGCGTGGCGGCACTAGTCAGGCCGGTCACAGAGAAACGGGATTGAATGATCATGCCGGCGCCCAGGAAGCCGATCCCGGTGACGACCTGTGAGGCAATTCGTGATGGATCTCCGAACCAAGTT